>DAOTTS010000211.1:0-57393 GCA_034437735.1 Anaerolineae bacterium | reverse complement strand
GATCCTGAATTTCATCGCGGTGAACCCGCGCTCGATATAACTCAGGGCCTCCGCGATCAACTGCCTCGGATTCTCCCGCCAGTCATAGCTACATCCGCCGGAGGCGTAGAGTCGCACCCGGTCCGCCGGCTGGTCGGTCAATAGCTCGCTGGTGCGCCGCCCGGCGATTTTGCCGCGCAGGTCCCACAGGGCGCAGTCGATGCCGGCGACGGCAGCGTCGTGCGCGCGTGCGCGTCCGTTAGGATGGGGTACGATGGTTGGGTCTTGGGGGTCCTTGCCCGTCAGTTCGGAAGCCAGCCAGTCGACCCACGACCGGATTTGTAAGGGCCAGCCGTAGGCGCTGGCCTCACCGATGCCCATCCAACCTTCGTCGGTCTCGACGATGACGATTGCGCAATCCGCTTTGATGGTGCGATACCGGCTGGTGATCCATTGTCGTTCCAGTTCGTGCATTCTTGAGAGTGCAAGCGTCTTAATTTGGGTTATGTACATAAGTTTGAGCCTTTGTGTTGTGCATCATGTAGTCTGTTTGGTTAACCGTGCCCGTATCCAACATAGCGCTCAGTTATGATCTTTGTAGGAAGTTCCCCCTTTGAATGCCTGGGTGATTCCCGGGATTCAGTCACTCGACTGAGTCATTTGTACATCGAAGGGTGGATATCGCAAATGGGGGGCTGTGGTGGACCCGAACGTCTTCTCTCCTATGGCTGGCTGTGCCTGATTGTGTCGATTGAGCTTCTATCCTACAATAGGTGATATCCTTTGGGTTCCAGCGATCGATCGTGCTTATTGAGAGGGGGAAGGCTATGGTATCCCGTGAACAGGATGAATTGAGACTCTTGCTGATGGGGTGTGGCAGCGTCGGCGGGGTCATCGCCGGGCGATGGATCAAGGCAGGCTACGATGTCACAATCGTCACCCACAATGAGACGATCACCCAGGCAATTCGCACGCAGGGCCTCAAGCTGATCACACCCGATGAGACGCTTACGGTGCCGGCGACTGCTCATACCCAGGTGATGTCGGTAGAGGGGCCTTTCGATGCGGTGCTGCTTGCGATGAAAGCGACCGACGTCGACGCCGCAGCCAGGAGCGTGGCGCCTTTGCTCTCTCCTGACGGGTACGTCGTCACGCTCCAGAACGGGATCGTCGAGGACCGCGTGGGAGAGATTCTGGGGCGGGAGCGGGTGATCGGGGCCCTGGTCGGGTGGGGGGCGACGATGCGTGAGCCGGGGGTCTATGAGATGACGTCGCGGGGGGAGCTGATGATCGGCGAACTTGATGGGACGATCACCGATCGGATCCGGCGGCTTAAAGCCGTGCTCGATACTGCGACCCCGACGCATATCTCGACCCATATCTACGGAGCCTTGTGGAGTAAGCTGGCCATCAACTGCGTCGTCACCACCCTCGGCGCGGTGACCGGCCAGACGCTGGGAGAGATGCTGCGTCGCCGTACCGTGCGCCAATTGGCCCTGGCGATCACCAGCGAAGTGGTCGATGTCGCGGAGGCTTGTGACGTTGCGATGGAGCCCGTCGGTGGCACGTTGGACATCCATCGTCTCTACGTTCCGCCCGAGGATCGTTTCGGCGGATTTCGACTCAGTGCGGTTCCCAAGCACGCGATTATCCTGGCGGTGGGTATCAAGTTCCGATGTCTGCGGTCCTCGATGCTCCAGAGCATCGAGCGTGGGCGTCGTCCGGAGATCGACACGATGAACGGATATGTGATCGAGCGGGGACAAGAGGTCGGCGTGGATACACCGGTCAACGCAGCGCTGACCGCGATGGTCCGCGAGATCGAGGCTGGGACGCGCGTGCCTAAGCCGGAGAATCTGGACGAGTTGGTAGGTCGTTTCCAATAGTCAAGCTGGTCCGAGAAACTATCAATGAAGAGGAGCGAGATGGAGAAGTTTGCGCCGTTAAACCTTTCGCAAGAGGAAATCATCAACTATACGTACGAATGGGAGGGAAATCGGTTCCCGGACGGGCGTCCGAAGGTCTCGGATGCGATGCTGGCGCGTGTCGGTCAGGTCACGCTCACGCAGGCGTGGGGGGTGCTCAGAAATGAGGGGTACAAGTGGCAGTACGAGGATGGGTTCGTCTGTACCCAACCGGGTGAGACCCTGGTAGGGCGGGCGTTGACCGCGATGTATATGCCGCGTCGTCCAGCGATGCGCACGTTGATGGAGGCAAAGGGCGAGCGGGCCGGATGCATCGGTGACCAGATCTCCTGGCCCATCGATATGCTGGTACCGGGGGATGTCTACGTTGCGGACGTCTACGGCAAACACGAAGAGGGGCCGATCGTCGGTGACAATCTCTCCACGGCGATCTACGCGAAATCGGGCAAGGGGATCGTCCACGACGCCTCGGTGCGCGATATCGACGGGATCCAGGCGATGCCGGGATTCGTGAGCTTCGTCCGGGGTTTCCATCCCACCTACGCCTCCCCCACGATTATGCTGGTCGGCGTGAACTGCCCGGTGCGGATCGGTCAGGTCACGGTGATGCCCGGCGACGTCATCCTGGGCAAGCACGATGGCGTAGTCTTTATCCCGCCCCATCTGGTGGATAAGGTCGTCAAGACATCGGAGTTGGTGCGGCTGCGCGACCGGTTTGGCAAGCAGCGCCTTCAAGAGGGCATTTACACACCGGGCCAGATCGATAGGCGCTGGACGGACGACATCGAAGCCGATTTCTCCCGCTGGCTGGAGCAACATATGGATGACCTGCCGGTGCCCAAGCAGGCCATCCAAGCGCTGCTGAAGGATCGCACCTGGTAAGATGACGCTTGATTGCTCGATCAGGGCCGAGGTGGCATCTGTCGGCTCGTCATGTTGGGCGGATGGGGGGGCGCCTGCTTCTCCATCTCGATCAGCACCTCCCGTCCGCTCTGGATCTGGGACGTCGTGACCCGTAGGGCGTTGATGTTGTTGTAGTCTATATCGACAAGCTCATCCACCTCGTGGATGGCGCCGTAGTCGGTCTTGGCATTGGCAGAATCAGCCTGTGCATACACCCAACTGCCAATGCTCAGATGACCTGAGAACTCGCTATAGTCGGGGCGGTAGTAGGCGTCCCTGAGGGTGAGTGTGATGACCTCTCCCGGTGCTAGATCCTGGGTAACGCCCCAGACCATGCCCTCATCGGCAAGATTCGGCCATATTTGATTGACCTTGTTGGGCACCGGATCGGGATCGATATACGCGTCGACCCAGAAGCCACCCTCCGCTATGCGGGTTCCCTCATTTCGGATGACCAGCGCGATCGCGTCCGTGCTCACGATGACACGCTCCAGTACCAGATCGGGCGCGTCGGGGATATCTAGGGCCGTGTAGCGGTTGGCAATCAGCGGCAGGTACACGGGGGCTTGGGCGATTCGGAAGGTCAGATCGAGCGGCCCGACGGTACGCTCATTGCCGGCCATATCGACGGCCTCAACGAAGAGTTGGTAGGTCCCACTCCGGATAAAGCGTTGCGAGTTGGTGAAAGTCCAGCTCGCGTCCAGATGCTCGATGCGGGCGGTCACCGGCTCGCCCATCGGATCGTAGCCGACAAGGCGGACCGACCGGACGCCGCCAGGATCTTCGACCGTGCCGGCTAACATGATCTTGTCGCCAAGTGGCACGGGTTGGGTGGGCCATTTCGTGACCGTGAGGTCGGGCGCGACGTTGTCCTTCACAACGGTGAGGTTGAGGGGATCGGAGACCCGGTTACCTACGTAGTCGACGCCGTAGATTTCCACGGTGTGTTCGACGTAGTCCTCCTTTTCCTTGTCGCTAAAGACCTTATAGAACCATGCGCCGGAACGGGACGTCGTGTCTCGGGGTTCCAAGATCAGGCGTGCTTGATTGTAGAAGCCATCGGTTTGGGTGGCATCCACATCGCAGAGGGTAAGCGTCCAGGCGCCCGCGCTGGATTCACCTTGAAAATCTCGCAGCGGTGAGTCGGGCCGGGCTGCACGATGGTAGGACGAACCCGTGGTCCGGTCATCGAGACCCGTGTGAAGGGATTTGGATGACCGATCCTCGAGGAAGACGTTGTAGCTCCGGGCTGCCTCCATCGTCGGGGTCACGACTGTCACGCCGGTTCTGGATGGACTTTGTAACGTGACCTGAAGCTCCCCGCGATGCGCGTGTGTGATATTGAGTCCCACACCCACGCGTGCGATGTCGAAGGTCTTGGTCACGTCAAAGGTGCGTACGAGACAGGGGCTTCCCCCGTCGATTGCGATCGGTGCCGGCGGTTGATCGTCGACCCAGGCAAGACCCTGACCGGGCGCTAATTGAACATCCGCACGCTCGCACTCGTCGCCCTCGCAGACCTCGACAGATCCAAGTCCGTGATTGTCGGTGATCTCACCCCGGAGCGCGAAGCTTTCGCTTCTCACGATGCGGTAGTCCTCCAGGCTATCAACCAGCTCGGTTTCCAGCGTGACCGACGGCGGGACTGTGTCTACAACCAGGGGATGCAGGTTCGTCCAATCGCTCATCTGGCCAAACGCATCCTCGGCCTGAATCGCCAATCTGAAGATGTCGCCGTCTTGAGGCGTGCGTCCGCCGTTGAGCGCCGTGGTGTCCCAGTTGCAGCGCCAGGACCCATCGACCGGCGTGGGGTCGAGACACGAGAAGGTGCGGGTTCCGGCCGACGGTGTCTCTGCCGCGAGGTTGAGGGTTGGCGTGCCCGACGCATCGTATGCGTACCCGTGGAGGACGTTTTGATCCGCCGCAATCAGGTATCGGGGTGCGCTCATCCCGAAGAACTGTGGCGCCTCTCTGTCCAAGGGGTGATCGATCCACATCCACTCAACCGGTGGACCGCTCTCCGGGTGGGTATCATCGTAGATCAGCACGTCAACGGCGGCCCAGTTGACAGGCTGCTGCAAGTCGATAGCCCCACGGAACGTGGCGGTGACTGTCTCGCCGGCTGCGACGTTGCCAAGCAGAAGGGTCTGGTGATCGCCCGTACCGCCGTCCAGCCTCAATCCGTAGTGTGCCGTGACCGCAGCTCTGACGCCGGTCACTGCCTGGCCCCCGGGATTCCTATAGGTGAGTGTATAGTCGACCGTCTCACCGTGGGAGAGGGACGACCGTCCGACGTCGCCGATCCTCATGCGCTCGCTGACGTCGGGATGTGGACCGGCGAACATCTGATCCCACATCCAGTGAAGTCCGTCATCCAGGAAACTGTAGGCAATGCCCACTGGTTCGGCGTTAATCTCCACCTGAGGGATACGGTCCGGATCGTTGCCGTTCGGGCATATGCCGCTGTTGAGTTGGCTCCACGTATAGGCGCGGCTCAGTGCAAAGGTGTTGACGCCGTCCGGGACGGGTTGCTCACCGGTGGTACGCTCGCCGTTCAGCGGGTTCGTCGGCGGCATTGTCGCCCATAGGCGGAGCCCATCGGTTGCGCCTGTGACAGGATCCTCGGCGGCGAACGCGATCAGTCCAAGTGGCGCGCCGGCGGAGAGTTTGAATAGGCTGAACGGTAGATATAGGTCGGTCTGTCCGTGATTGAGCGCTGGATCGAAGTGATACTGACTTGTGGTGAGTTGGGTATCCGTGATCCAGTTGCTGCCGTTCCATCGCCAGAGCCATGCGGTCGTATTGTCACGGATCCAGATGAAATAGTCCGCCTCCATACGCGGTGCCGGAATCCCGGCACGCGGCTCGCCACCCAGGATGTTTGCCGGCGTCACACCCGGTAGGAAGATCTGGGTATCGGCATAGGTTTCGTAGGGGCGGGTATAGACGTTGGCTGTACCCCCGGGTTGCGTGTCGAAGTAGAGGAAAAGATCGCCCTGGCTGCTCCAATCGGCGCCGGTCCAGGCCAGTCGAAGGCTCTTGGTGACACCTGTCGTGTTCCACGTGGTATATAGGCGTTGGGCGGTATCGATTCCTAACGCCTCCGGCGCACTTTGTGCTGCACGGGCGTCTACGCCGAGTTGATGACAAGGGTCTTCCAGCCATCCTTGGTAGGATCGGTCGACCCCTGCCTCGGTGACGTAGCCGGGCGTGCCGGTGTAGTCGACGGTGATGGGACCAACTGTCTGGACGGTGCGGTTGCCGGCGGCATCGATAACGATCAGGTGAGCGTAGATCTGCTGGGGCTCACCGATGGTCTGGACGTGCTCCCGGATTGTGGAGGGATAACGTGTTAGCGTGGTGGGGTCCGGGGTTGTCGTCCATCCGGCAAGATAATGCGCGACATCCGTACTCGCACTGGCGGTCCACGCGAGGGTCAGTGTCGGTGAGGCGACGTCGCGGAGGGTTATACCAGGCGTGATGACTGATTGGACATTCTGGCTGTCGACGTATGACAGGGTGATCGTCACTGGCGCCGGGGGTACTGCATCGACCCAGACCGTTCGGCTGACCGTTGTGGTCTGGCTTGCGATGTCGGTCGCGCGAACCGTCAAGGTCGCCCACTCGCCGGTAGGACGCACGTTTGTGCCTGTCCAAACCTGGGCCTCGAAAGTGTGGGTGCTGGTGGGCACGACTGCACGATCCCAACCACGGTCTCCATACCGTACTTGGAGCTTCGTCACACCTACCGTGTCACTTACCTGGCCCTGTACGCGCACGTAACCGCCCGTACTGAAGTCGCTGGTTGTAATGGCGTCGGTGTTTGCGGTGAGGGCGGGGGTGGTCGTATCCACGTAGACGCGGGGAGAGACGGGAGTCTGAGTAACGACGTTGCCCGCCCAATCGGATGCTTCCACACTGAGTGTGTAGCTCCCCTGGGCGGACGGCGTCCAGGTTGTGTTCCAAATCGTTTCAGTCACCGTATCTGCAGTCCAGGTAAAGACGGAAGTTGCCTTGTTGTCAACCGTCACCGTCAGAGAGCGGAGGGCGTCTGGCGCGTAGGCGAGGCCTGCGATTTCGATAGGTGTGGTATCGGTGAAGATGCTGGGATGGGTCGGGGTTAGGATGAGTGTTTGTATCGGTGAAGATGCCTCGGCTTGTTCGATGTTCTCCACAGAAGCCGGCGCGGACTGCGAGGTTGGGGCAAAGGGATCGATGGTGATCGTCGTGCAACGATCGAAGCGGTCACAGGCTTGGGCAATCTGTGGGCCGTCGCTTGCCTCGACGCTGCCGCTGCACTGGGTTGTGAGCTTCTGCAGCTTTGTTTGACTGAACACTTCGGTGTACCATTGCGCATCGAGATAACCGGCGGCGAGACATATAGGATTGCTGAGGGACGAGGCCGGGAGGCCCGGGCACTGAAGTCCGTCCTCGGATAGGTTGTAATCTCTCGCTGTACAGAGATAGCGGTACACTGTCTTGGTCTCCGATCCATAGGATATGGTGTTCCACCAGCGGTAGAGATCTAGTTTCGGCGCCCGTGTGTCGATATCGCCTGTCCATAAGTTGGGAACGATGGTGGCGTGGCCGAACGGGTCGACAATGCGCGCATCGACGCGGTAGGAGCCCTCGATATCTTCCAGCGCGTAGTGCCAGGTGGAGAACGGTGCGCCGGGTCGATCCAGTTTTACGTCAGTCCAACGGGTGGGATCGGCCAGTTCTTTGACGGCGTAGCCATATAGCTGTGGGCCATCCTTCGCCGGCACTAACAGGGAGCGATCGT
Source organism: Anaerolineae bacterium (assembly GCA_034437735.1). Taxonomy (GTDB): domain Bacteria; phylum Chloroflexota; class Anaerolineae; order B4-G1; family SLSP01; genus PWVB01. Next base: position 49,803 of record DAOTTS010000211.1, on the reverse strand, counting down.
AGACTGCGACTTCGTCAATCTCTCCCTCGAAATATTCCTCGCCGGCGCCATTTGCGCCGATGGTCAGGGGGACGCGCTGGGCGGATCTGTAGGAAGGGATGCTGCCTCCGATGCTATTACCCACATAGGTTCCATTGCGGTATAGCGACCAGCTTTCCCACTGTCCAGGATATCCAACGCCTGTGAGGTGAACCCATTGTCCCACGTCCTCCGATGGGATCTTGTAGCGGGCTACTTCCGATCTGTTGAATCCGATATTCCCAAACTCATAGAAGCCGTCTTTGATGCGGAGGAAGATATTGCTCTGTGCGTTCTCGGACCCCAGGCCGTGATAGATGATCGTTTGCGTGCCCTGGGTGCTGCTGGGTTTGACCCACGCGGACATCGTCAGGGGGCCTCCCAGGAGCACTGGCGCGAGATGTACGCGGTCATCGATGCCGTCGAAGGTTAACGCACGGCCTAACTTGCCCGCTTCTTCTGAGGTTGGACAGGAATCCGCGTGACACCATCCCCAATGGCTATTTGGGCTGAGGTCGGCAAAGGCTGTGCTGCCATTGAGTTCCTCAAATGGCAGATGGGTGAGTAAGTCTTCGTAAAGGTCAGCACCCTTCAAGCTGCGGAAACCGAGCTCAAGTCTCGCGATGCCGGCGGAGGCTGGATCCGCAAGCGCTTGAAGTTGGGGACCGGAGAGCGCATGATCGTAGGCGACGAACTCATCCATATAGCCCACGAAGGATCCTCCCAGGGTTACGTTGAGAGGGTGGGTGAAGTCGGTCTGTGCGGAACCGGTATCAACGCGCGCTCCGTCCACGTAGAGGGCCAGCAGGACCCCTTCCTTCAAGGCTACCAGATGGTGCCACCGGCCATCGTTCACCGCTACAGGAGCGGTCAAGACCGTCTCGTTCCCCTCAGACCGGTAAACCTGGCGGGGTCGTCCATCGGTGGTCAGTTCAAGCCTGAGTCCCCGATCAGCGTGGGTCGGATCGTTGGCGTTCACTATGACTTGCGGAGCCGCCGTCTCGCTCTTCATCCAGGCGGCGAGCGTATAGTCCGTAGCAGAGAAGGCTGGAACCGTATGGGTGAGGGACTTGGTTTCGGTCACCACTTGATGGTCGAGGGTCAGGGCCTGACCGGTCTCGAAGCGGAGCCCGCGGCCAAATCGACCAGTGTTTCCGCTCTGAGGGCAGGGCGTATCTTTGCAGGTGGCGTCCATCTTGCGTCCGGAAGCATCGTTAAAGATAGTGGCACCGGCAGATTCTTCAAAGTGAAAATGAAGCCTGCGTCCTGCCGGGTAGGGAAGATCACTAACCGTGCCGGTCATCACGGGCGTTCCGCCGTCGATGCCGGTCAGTAATCCGGAGCCGTCTCCCGCTCCGGTGAGGTCAGCGCTGGGTGGCATGCCGTCGATCGTCACTACCTCGTCCTCCCGGACGATTTGATTTCCGACGCTGTCTGCGGCTTCGATCTGTATCGTATAGCGCCCATTGGTCCAGGCCGGAACGTGATAATCGATCTGCCAGCGGTTGTCATTCACCATGGCCTGCTGCTGTCCCCCGAGCGAGGCACCTCGCTTATCCAACAGGTCGATCCGGACGGCGTCAACCTCAGCGCCTCCCGGGTCGGAGACGCTGCCGAATAGCGCGACTCGATCGCTTGACGTAGGTTTGGGGCCGAAGAAAGTCAGCTTGGATTGGTCCAGCGGGATCTTAAGGTTGTTTCCCTTGAGTATCCGAAGCCAAATCGTGTAACTACTTCCGCCCTGGAGGGTCATAGGCGGGAAGGAAAAGCTCAGGTCCTTGTCAGTCTCACCGGCATGTAAGGTGAATGTGCCGATAACGATATCGTTGATCATCAACTCTGCCTGAGCTTCGGTGCCCTCCGCCATGTTGTTGATGATTGATAGATCATAATCGACGCGGTTGATCACGTCTGCGTCGCTTGGACGACGCACACCGACCCCCGAGCTCGGCGCGTGCCACCAATTGTCGGTGGACGTGTAAAGGTTGTCCCCTGTCGCAGGGAAGAGCGTCTGGTAGACCGAGACGTCGGTCACTGTGACGGCTGGTTGTGCCGCCAGAATCTGCTGGGTTGAGGCCGAATCCACGGCAACAATCGGAGGGGAATCATCGACCTCAAAGGCGACGCTGTCGATGTCCGATTGTTGATCCACTGTATCCGTCGCCCGGGCCTCAATCAGATAGGCGCCTTCGGCAGACGGGGTGAAATCAAACAACCATTGGGTGCCCACCTGCTGGGTATCCTGCCAGGTGCCGCCATTGACGCGGTACTGTACCTGCTCAACGCTGGAGGTCTCGTCCTCGGCGTGGATCTCCATCACCCGGTGCGGGTCCATGTTTAGCACGGTGGCGTCGAGCGCGATGTCAACCAGCGGCGGTTCGGCATCGACCGTGATGCGGTGGCTCTTGCTTGTGTCGAACCACGAGACTTGGTAGTTGTAGAGATCCTCCACCTCGGATCGGGATAGCGGCTGGCTGAAGAGGGTGACTTCGTCGAGGTAACCGCTGAAGGGGCGGCTATCCCCGTAGTTCCATGCGGTGGCGTAGTTTCCACCGAGGTAAAGGTCGCCAAATGAGCACGGAGTCTGAGCCCCGATGAGCGTGGTGTCTCGCGATCCATTGATATAGAGGACGATCTCCTCGCCATCGTAGGTCACGAAGATATGATTCCATTGATCTTGAAGCAGGGCATCCGGGCTGCTATCGAGGCTCTGGCGGCAATCCTTATAGACGATCTGCATCGAGTTCGGCTTGATGGCGAGCGTGTAGGCTTGCTCGCCTGCACCGTCCTCACGCGTAATCAGCGTCTGCCGGACGGAACGTTCGTGTGAGGGATAGACCCAAAGGCCGAGGCTGAATGTGGACTCGTTCAATGCCCCGTGGGATGGAATGCGGATGACGTCGTCGTCTCCATCGAACTTCGTCGCGCCGTAGATCCATCCATTGGCACCGGCCACGGGACAACGGTCTTCGGTCTCGTTGCAGCTTCCCTCGTTCGGGGTAGCTGCGTTTTGAAATTGCGTCGCGCCAAGAAGGTCGTCCATATGCATAATCATGGCCGGAGTCTCAGCCCGCTGGGATTCGATCTGCCGACCGTTGAGTGCTTTTCTCGTCAGTATCACGTGATCGACCATACCGCCGAAGCGGTTATCGCCGGCAGCCCTGGAGACGCCGATTCTTAGCTCGGGATCTTGTCCGAAGCTGGCTTGATCCTGACCGCCCGAGGCTTTTTCTCCACCGTCCACGGTGAGTCTTTGACCACCGACGTCACTGCCAACCGCGTGCGCGACGTAGTGCCACGCGCTGTCGGCGTAGTCCTTGCCGGTCGAGCATATCTCTTCACCGTGCAGCTTGGCGCATACGTTGCCGTTTTTGAGATAGATGAACTCGTCTCGTCCTGCGTCTCCGATGATGGAGACAAGCCCGCAGTCCTCGCAGTGATCGCCGTAGGCTCGGGTTTTGAACCAGAAGGAGAGCGTATAATCGGTCTGGGGGATGTCAATGGTCTCGACGCTGACGTGATCGTCGCTCCCATCCAACCGCACCGCCTGGTTCGACCGGCCTGACAGGCCGGCGACCGGACAGTGGTCGCCATCGCAGATGCCACCTTCGCCATTTCCGGAGCTGTCCTTGAATAGGTCGGTGCCGGGCGGCTCGTCGAAGCGTAACTCCAGGATGCGCGTCGCGGCCTGGAACAGCTCGGAGACCTCATACTGGTCGAAGGCGAACCGGTAGATGCGCAGGTCGTCCAAGCGACCTGCAAAGAACTCGTTGTCCGTGACGCTCCAATAGAGCGTGCCCTCGCCGTCCTCGTCGTAGTCGGTGGTGTGGTTTGCCAATTGGTAGTTATAGAAAGTCTGGTAGACGAGCAGATCGTCATCGCCGCGAGCCGGTTCGTCAATCGTCTTATCAAGCTCTGTCAAGTTTATGCTATGGAAGGAATCCCCGTGGACCGTGTATCCGAGTCCGGAGGCGGCGCCGTCGAAGAAGTCGTTGATGCCGCGCTCCACGTCCATATCGCCCCAAATTCGGGTGCCGTCGACGAAGAGGTTGTACTCCGCCGACCCGGAGCCATCGCCCTCGGATTGGACGTCGATCTTCTCGAAAAAGAGTTCGGCTGCACTGCTGGTTCGCCCAATGTCAAAGCTCTTCCTGCCGTATGGCTTGGTCCCCGCGCACGTTGCGTTGGAACCGACCTCCTGCCCGTTCACGAAGAGTTTGAAATTGGTGCCGTCGTAGGTCGTCAGTACGTGTTGCCAGGTATGGGTTGTGAGTACGTTGGGGGACGAAGTCACCTGACAGACCTGGTTGCCGTTGCCGAAGGTCGCTCGATATCGACGCAGGGTGCCGTTCGCCAGAATCGAGGGGAAGGTACGCTCCGGATGGTCGTGATGATCGTAGCCTACGATGCCACGCCAGACCGAATCCTGACGGGTGGGATAGACCCACGCGGCTACCGTGAAGTGACCGTCACCTTGACGGAGGTTGAGGCTGTTGTCACCGGGTGAGACGGTCAGATAGGAACGGCGGTTGAAGCCTGCCGCCTGACCGACGACCCCGGCCCGTTCGGCTGCGGGACAGTTGGCGTAGATTGGACAGGCGATCGTGTGACCGTGGGACGTACTATCCTGATAGCTGGCTGCGGACGATGCACTGAAGGTCGCGTGAAAGACCGGCTGTTTGAAACGCGCGGCAATCTCGTCGCTATCCAGGACCCTGGGGAAGATTTCCAGCTCGTCGATCATACCCTCGAATCCGGATCGGCCGGCACTGGCGCTATAACCGACGTAGACCGCGTTCTGTCCGGTGAGGTTTGACGTGTCTCTATTCCCGGTGTCCCGCTCGACCCCGTCGACGTAGAGTCGCTGCTCGTCCTGTGCCCCGCCAAAAGTATGGGCAAGATGGTGCCAGTATCCGTCGGCATAGTTGGATCCGGTTGTGCAGAGGGTCTGGCTGTCCGTGCTCCTGCTCAGTCGCGCGCAAAGGCTGCCCCCGTCGAGGTAGATATCCCGATCGTGCCGGTTGTTGAGGGTATTGATCGCGGAGAAAATCCCACAGTCGTCACAGGTGGTCTTAAACCAGAGGGACAGGGTGTAGTTCTCCTCGGAGACGTCAACCTGGCTGATCAGGGGGTCGTTTGCCCCGTCGAATTCGGCGGCTCGAATGAAGTTCCCTTCTGCCCCGGCTGAGGGACAGGTCGAGAGGCACGTGGCATCGTACCCTAACAGCGAGGCGTCCGCGAAGCTCGTGGCACCGGTTGGCTCGTCAAAGTGTAGCCATAGATGCCGGCCCGTGTAGAGATTCTGGATGATGGCGCCTGCTGTGTTGGTCAAGCTGATCTGTTGGGAGGTCGCCAAGGGGTCCACTGTGACCTCCCCGGCCATCACAGTGTTATTCAGAGGTGCAAGTGTGTACGGTTGAGGCTCCAGTGTTTCATCCTTGACGGCGGGGGGGAAGGTGACGTCGAGGAGGCCCAGGGCATAGCGATTCCGCAGCTCGTTCGTGATGGTGGCCGTATAGGCGATCGCACTGCCGGGTTTGACGAGGTAGTCCTCTTCTCCCACCTCCGACTCAATGGAAAGCGGGGCTGCCGGGCCGGGGACGCGTGGGTTGAGGCCGTAGACCTGCTCCAATTTGTCGATCATTCCGTCACCGTCGGTGTCCGGGTTAAGCGGATCGGCGGTCACTCGGGTCTCGAGCGGATTGCCCTGCGAGTCGAACCCGTAGACGAAGGTCCAACCTGCGACTTCCGACCCATCGTTCAGGCCGTCGTGGTCGCTATCGGCTTGCGCGGGGTCGGTACTGTATCGCCACTCATCGTAGTCCGAGAGACCATCGCCATCGGTATCCACCAGCGTGGCGTCGCTTCCCCATTGTGCCTCGTAGCGGTCGGAAAGGCCATCTCGGTCCGTATCCGCGGTACGATCGCTGGGATCGTTGCCGTTGAAGGCCGGACTGGCGAGTTCGTCGCCGTCAGCATCCTGCAGGACGGGGAACGTAAGGTCGCCGGACTGCCCCCATGCCTGTGCATATCCGTTCCCCTTCGAGGCCAGCTCAGAGAACTCCCCCACGGTCGCCGGAAAGATGTCAAACTTAAGATCGAGATCGATATGATGGGTATCGGTTTTCTCCCGCAGGTAGCAGACGGGGACTGCGGGCGGCCAATAGGGAGGGACGGGGTTCGGCACCATAAAGCATTCCTGGGCTTTCATAGCGTAGCCCTCATTCAGGTATGCCGATATCTTTTGGTTGATGCCGGTCTCGTCAAAGGTGAAGATGTATTCGCTCTCGACCGCATCCCACGTATGCGAGGGTGGATCGGTGTCCTCCCAGGCTGTAGGGTTCTTCGTGCTCAAGCCTTGCGTGATATCAAGCGGATTCTCAAAGGTGTTGAACGCATAGGCAAAGTTGGATTTCTTCAGGTTATCGTTACTGAACTGCCAGTAGTAGGTTGCCCCCAGCCCGATAGGCGTGTTCTTATGCAGCTTGGTCGTGACGCTGGCGCCCAAGGCAAAGGTATTGTCCTCGACAAATCCCATGACCGGATCCTCATCCAGTAGGTCGATATCGAAGTCATAGACGTTGAGCCGTTCTTCTTTTCCCAGGTCCACTAGGGGGGTCTGGTCGTAGATAATGAATTGGACGATCTTTGCCATCGCTCCGGAGATACCATCACAGGGATGCAGGCCGATCTCCGGCGCTTTCAGGTCGTCCCGGTCTCGCAGGCCCGCGATGGTGCAGACCAGATTGATGATTGAGTCGATCAGGCCAACGATGGCCACAATAATCTGGCCCACAATAGGAATCAGACCGATGGCGAACATAATGACGCCGACCAGAATCTCGGCCACCACCGCAGCCAGGGCGAGATTGAATGCCAGTGAGCCGAAGCGTATGCCGGCAGAGACCATCTGCGCAATAAAGAATCCGACGGAGATGGTGGCGGAGATAATCAATCCGATGATGGCGGCGACGTTGCCCGCCTCCTTGAGGCTGACTTTGGCCGTCTTGATGGCATACCGCACCCCGTACTTAAAGGTGCCCTGCAGGTTTTGTTTGAAGAGATCGAGGGCAACGTCCAACGCCCCCTTGATCGCCATCACAAAGTTGAGGGTGTCGATGACGTAAAAAGCGACGTCGGCGCCCTCCGGGCCCATAAGCGCAGCAAACGTAATGGTCGCGACCACGCCCCCTACGGCCGCTCCAATGGCCACTGCGCTTCCGATGGATGCCTTTTTAGGGCCTACGCTCTCAAAATCGATCGCGGGGGCATCGAGGATATTGTCGACCCAGGATCTCTGGAGCTTGCTGCGCGCGCCGCCAATGGCTGCCAGGAGCTTCTCCTGGGTCGTGCCGAAGTAGACCAATCGCCGGGGAAGTTTGCTAACTGCCTCAAGCGCCCCTTCAATAATCTCCTTGGCGATTTTGAGAGGGGGATTGGCGATTCCCGTCCATTTACTCGAGATTAAATCATCGCTCACGCCGTCGGAGAGATCGATGTACGTGTCACCCATCTTGACGACGCCGCTTCTCCCATTGTAAAGCATCATGTAATAGTTCTGGGCGATGATGCGCCGTCCGGCGTTGACGACCTGGTCATCCTCCGGGCGAAGCTGCTCGAAGAGTTCCTGATAATGGGTTTCCATCCGCTCCCAGTATTGATCGATGGGATAGGCTTGCCACCCTTTTGCATCGTCATAGCGGTAAGGAGCCCAATTCATCGCGGTGAGCACCTCGACGAAGACCTGGCTGGGATCGAGTGAGACTTTGACGCCTTTGTCCTCAATCAAACCCTCCGCGATGCCCTCCAGGTTAGCGGTTCGGTACGTCTCCTCACGCACGAAGAGCAGCGTGGGCGCCCCGACACGCGGTTGTCCGTTGGTATCCGTGAAATGGTCGTTCAGTATGCGTTTGGTATGTGTCATCGGGAGGGTGGCGAGGGCGCTTTGATCCGAGAACGTAAACGTTTCGATCTCTATGGCATCTTGGGGGAGCTGCCATAGCCGATCATCACCATCCGGGATTGTGCCGTCGAATCGCTTTTCGATCTCTTCTACGGTGACGTCACGCTTTTGATTTTGTCCCTGACCGGTTGTGCGCCCCGAGACGAAGGTCGTGTCAAGGTTGACCGCGAGTTGCCAGAGATAGCGCTCGTAGTAGTCATCGTAGTTATATCCGGGATCCTGGGTTCGGTAGTAATCGATATCCTCATAGATGACGCCCGCTTCCACGCCGCGATCCTCACGGACGGATAGACCGGTTAAATACCAGTCGTCATCATAGGTATGCAGGATCCGAGGTGGATTTTGCTGCCAGTTCGCGGCGTCACCGCACCACTCGTCGCGTGTTACCTCTGGATCGGCGTCCTCCGGGATCTCGCAGGAGTCGGTGAGTCCCTCGACCATCCAGGTCAAGCGGACGTTCTGGGCTTTTCCGAAATCCAGGCTCGTGGGGCGATAAAGCATCCGGGCCGAGAAGGCTACGGGGCTGTCACCGGCCCGGTCGCGCACCAGCGTCGCCGGTACGTACACCAGGAGGGCCGGCTTATTTCCCTCGTTCTTGTACCGGACCGACATGTGGAAGTCATCGGTGACCTTCGAGTCGAGCCATGCGGTTATGGGCTTGCTGGCCTTAAGCGGTTCAGGATTCGCAATGACCGGCAGGTTGCCATAATGATTCATATGATGATAGGGAATCTCGACCTCAAGCATCGGAATCAGCCGCATATCACCACGCTCGTCGCTATCGCTACTATCGTGGCCTTGGCTGTCGTTGTAGTCCTTGAACGTGGTATCAAAGTATCGTTGGATTTGTCCGTCTTGATCCCCTGAGGGCCAGTCGAGGACACTTAGACTGTACCAAAGATGCTCGGGATCGGTGGGACGAACCTGAAAATCCACAAAGACGGGTTTATCGACCGTGTCTCCTAGATCCTCCAGGTTGAAGTTGAACGTTCCGTCTTTAATCCCGGTCACCTCGTTAGCATCGTTGCGCGCGCCACCGACTACGGTGTTGGGAGAGAGGTCCACGGCGTCTGGGACCCCATCGCCGTCATTATCCTGATCGAAGGCGTCTGGGACCCCATCGCCGTCTGTATCGGCGCAGGTCAGTGCACTGCCCTCAATCGTCTGACGCTTGCCGGGATCTAGGACCCCGTTCTCATCAATGTCGATCAGGTCATAGCATTCCAAGAGATCGGACGTGCCATCCCGGTTGGTATCGGGTTCCAACGGATCGAGATACCAATGCTCACCATACATCTCGAAACCCTTCACCTCGGTGATGTCGCTGATCCGGTCCCCATCCGTGTCCGGATAACAGGGATGGGTTCCCAGCTCATTCACCTCGGTGCCGTCAGAAAGCCCGTCGTCATCGGTGTCCGCATCGTCATAGGCCGTGCACGAGCCAATCTCCTCTTCGTCGGTCAGCCCATCGCCGTCCGTATCCTTTTGGCTGGTATTTTGGTTTGCTGCGAGCATCGCGATGGATGGCGAAACTCTGCTTTGCGCGTCGCTAGAGGCGGTTGCCGTCTCTGAGTCCAGACGTTGCACGGTCATCTCTGGCTCGGTCTTCGCCAGGGGGTTCGCGTGGGGGTCGAACTCAACACCGGTCAGTTCCTCACGAGCCTCCTCTGCCGCCTTCGTCTGCGCCTGCTGCTGTTCGTGGGTTAGTTGTTGCGCTTGCTGGCTCTCATAGAAAGCGTGAGCCTTCTGGGCGCGCAAGAGCGGTGTGACCAGCATCGAGACGATCAAAATCAGGACGGTGAGAGCGTAAACCCGCCGGGATCGCCATTGCAAGACAACCAGGGCTGCCAGTCCAAAAACGCCAAGGGTGACGCTGATGTCAAAGCTCTTCTCCTGCAAGCCACGGAGCGTTGGTTGAAACCCTCGAAGTGTGCCCACTTGATCTGAAGATGTAGCCCACTGGAAGAAATCCGTGACGATGGTGGCCTCCATCTGCTCGCGCTGCGTCGGTGGGAAGGCCACCGTGACGGACTGCCGGACAGGCAACCCCTGTTCGTTCAGCCATATCTCACCGCGTCCTGTCATCTTCTGAAAGTGAGAGGCGACCTTCAGGTTAAGGCCTGGAGGCAGCTCGCCGGTTTGCTGTAACTCACGCTCGGTCTGCCGCCGTATAGAGTCGGCGAAGGCCGGACCGTCGATATCAAAGCGATAGCGATGGAGTATAAGCCCGTTCCGCGTCTCGATACCCATATCCTGGACGTTCTCGGCGCCTGCAAGGTAACCCAACGCGTCGTGGCCCGGGGCGAAAAGCCGGGTCACGTCCTCGACCTCCTGCCACGGGCCCTCGCCGACCCGGCCGTAGGCCTTGCCGTCGGTGATTCGGAGCTCGATGGCGTCCTGACCGGTAAGCGCGCTCCCCCCTTCGGACCAGAGTTTGAGCTGCATCGACCCGATCGATGCGTCGGTCTCTCCCTCGATGTAGATACGTGCCTCATCGGCAGTTTTCCCGACGTTCTCGACGGTGAGCAGGGGGCGCGTCGTCTGGGTGATGTCGACTGCATATGCATAGGCACCGGCGCGCTGCGCCCGCTCCCACGCCTCCTGTACCGGGTCGTTGTATGCCAGCACGCGGTGATGCTGAGGCTGCAACGCATTCAGGACGATGAGCAAGCCAAGTATAAGAATCCAGGTTGCGTGTGAGCGTCCTCGCTTATGTTTCATCGTATGTGCCTCCCCATAGGTGGGTTCTGATTGCGAAGAGGGTGAATTCAAGTCTCTGGTTAATCACCGTCTTATCTTGGTATCACCGAGCCCAATTCGTTCTTGTATCCGGGTACGTTGCTTGAGGGGTGACGGAAACGAAAGGGGTTTGGAACCGCATTGCCAGCGGTAGATAAGTATGATAACCGATCTGCCCCCGCAATACATAGTCGGTCGGTCGCGTTGTCCGAGCGACGATGCGGTTACCGGTCACGTCGTGCTCGATAAGCGTTGCGCCTTCAGCGTTCCAGGTTGTGCCATCCCAGGACCAAAGGTCCAGGGTTGTCTCGTCTATGTCTACCAGGCTCTTATCGCGATAGTGGAGGGTGATCGTCATCGGCGTCGAGAGGATCAGATCTGGGACCGGTGCATCCTGCCAATACGCATGGAGGCCGAAGTGCATAATCGGTCTCTGGCGATCGGCCGTCAACGTGGCGGAGACCGTCGCCTCGTTCGTCAATCGAATCTTGGTCGGAACCTTGACCGCCCCCGATGGTATCCGCGCGACGATGTCGCCGCCCTCAGGATCCCCGTAGGATAGGATTCCTCCCTGATCGGGGATGACGAGCGTGGAGAGTGAGCGGTTGCGGTAGACGACGTTGGGCTGATTGAGACCGTTGCTGTTGCCGACGAAGATGTCCAGGTCGCCGTCCCCCTCAAGGTCACCAAGGGCAATGGAGAGGCTGTCCCACTCGCCGAGTGTCTGATTGGTGGTGAACTGACCATTGCCGTCATTCACCCAGACTCGATTTTTCTGCGAGCCGGTCAGTCCCCATTCAACCTGCCCGGTGACGGCATCGAGGTCCCCGTCCGCATCGATATCTCCGAGATCAAGGGACCATGTGGCCCAATGGCCCAACGGTTCGCCGCTGGATATAAGGGTGCCCGCACCATCGTTCAGCCACACCTCATCGGGTTCGCCCTCGAGGTTGCCCACGAACAGGTCGAGATCGGCGTCGCCGTCAAGGTCCCCTAACGCCAGCGCATACGTCTGGGCGGTGCCCAGTTCCTGCCCGCTGTCCGAGAATTGGCCGGTCCCGTCATTGATCCAGAGACGGTTGGTTTCCCCATAACTGTTGCCGAAGAGGATGTCCAGGTCGCCATCATTGTCCATATCCCCTAACGCTAGTGCCCGGGTGTCCCAGTAGCCGAGATACTGATTGTCGATATCGAAGGATCCGGTGCCGTTGTTAATCCAGAGGGCGTTGGCCTGCCCCATGTCTGTGCCGGTGACGGCGTCGAGATCGCCGTCACCGTCTACGTCTCCCAGCGCGACCGCGTAGACGTCACCGGCCTCCAGACTCTGAGAACGCTCGGTATACGTGCCGGCGCCATCGTTGAACCAGAGGGTTGTGGCAGCTCCGTAGTTGCCGACGACTGCGTCCAGGTCGCCGTCACCGTCCAGGTCACCGAGGGCTACCGACCAACTCCGGGCGTCACCCAGATCCTGACCGCTGTCGCTGAACGTACCGGTGCCGTCGTTGAACCAGACGGTGCTCCGCGCCCGGTTGCGGGCCACATAGGCGTCCAAGTCGCCATCACCGTCCAGATCACCCAGGGCGATCGCCTGGCTGTCGAGGACGCTCTGCGGCTGGAAGGAACTGTGGAGTTTGAACGGTGAGAGGCTTGCGACGTTGTAGGGTTCGGCGACGTCGAAGAGGCCGAGCCCACCCGACGTCGGGGCTCTGAACTCCCATTGGTAAGGCGCGAGATGCTCGTCGGCTTCGGATTCAACGGCGTCGGTGAGGTTAATGACCACGCGCTCTCCCGGCTTGAATAGAGAGAGCTGCTCGATATTCAGGGTCCCAAAGGTGAAGACGCCCTCATACGAGGTCGCGCTGATCGCCGTATCATACGCATAGGCACCTGTCTGGTCCCCATGGACGGTGAGCGTATGGCTGGTGATGGAGCCATCCGCTAAGCGCCGGGTCAAGAGCGCGCTTGGCCCCTTGGCCTTGATAAGGGCCCCGTTGCCGGATGGCGTCGTCGAGGCGACGAGGAAATCCGGCCTGATCGTCACCCGGAAAGTCCGAAGGGTTGTAGTCACACCGTCGTTAACCGCCACCTGCACCGTCGTCCACCCCCATTGGTTTGGATTGGGGTTGATGACTAATCGTCCGACGGCATCTGGACTGGTATAGGCGATCTGGGGATTGGGAAGGAGGAATGGATCCGCTGAGGATGCTGTGAGACTCAGGGCCTGGCTCTCGTAGGGCCCTGCGTCGATTCCTGTCAGCTCGATGGTATGTGAGATGGTGTTCATATCAACGGTCACGTCGTCTATAGAATCGAGGATCGGTGGGTCGTTGACAGCGTCTACGTTCACACGGAAGACCCTATGTGTCTGGGAGAACCCATCGGTTACTGTCACTCTGACACCGGCGGTCCCAAAGCGATCTAGGGATGGGAGAAGTTCCAGATTTCCCGTCGTTTCAGGGGTGAGATAAGAGACGGTCGGGTGGGGAAGCAGCGTCGTGTCGGTGGACGCAGCGGTCACCACCAGAGACTGGTCCTCATTGGCAGCACCGCTCGTGATGCCGGCAAGGTTAATGGTGTAGGTGTCATCTTCATTCATATCAACGCCGGCGAGGATGTCGAGTGTCGGCCGATCGTTGATCGGGATCACATTGACGGTCACGATACCCGTGCCGGCAAGTCCGCCGGGATCCGTCACGGTGTACGTGAAAACATCCAGCCCATACCAATCCGGGAATGGCTCGTAGGTAATGACCTCAACACTCTGCATGCTTACCTGCCCACCGGTTGGCGGCCCGAGGTCCGTGATCGCCAGTAGGTCCCCATCGACGTCCGAGGTGTGATCCGGTATGACCTGGATCGATAGTGGATCGCGATCTTCCGGTATGGTCGTTTCAATGCCGGATGTAAGAGGCGGATCATTGACCGGCTCTACCGTCACCATGAACGTCTCATCAACTGCGTTCACGCCATCATCGACGCTGACGCGGATCCATGCCTCACCGTTTCTATCGGGATTGGGGGTGAGTCGGAGTTCCCCGGTCACGTTGGCCGTGGCATAGATGACGACGGGGTCCGGAACAATATCCGCGTTGATGTACGTTTGGGCTGTCACGGTGAGGGGCTGAAGTTCGTTAAACGCACCGCTGGTTATGTTATCAAGCCGAACTGGATAGGCGATGGTGTCCTCTGGGATGACCTGATCCGCAATAGGGTCGAGCGTCGGTGGGTCCTCAACGGCGAGGATTGTGACGGTGATGAGGGCCGTGTCGGTGAGCCAGCCGTCACTGATCGTATAAGCAAAGACATCTCGTCCATTTTCATCCGTTGCGGGCTGATATTCGATCTGATTGCCTGCGATCGTCGTTGTGCCGCGAGTGGGTGTCTCGACGGACTTGACAAAGATCGTCTGTCCCTCAGGATCGAAGTCGTTGATCATGACGTCAATCGCTACGGGGACATCCTCACTTGTCGTTATCGCATCGCCAGCAGCGATCGGCGCATTGCCTGCCCCGACGGTGACCGAGAGCGTACCGGTGTCCGTCTGGAAGTCAGGATCGGCGACCGTATAGGTAAACGTGTCTACACCGTTGAACCCGAGCGTAGGTGTATAGATCACGGCGGAACCGTCGGTGTCTGCGGTTCCGTTGGACGGGGTTCCCACGCTTAAGACGGTCAGAGGATCGCCGTCGGGATCGACGTCGTTGGCCAGGACGCCGAGATAGTTCCCGGCACTATCGGGCGGGGTCGCAAATTGATCGTCATACGCCACCGGTGCATTCTTGTTGTTCAGCCATATCTCATCGGGTCCACTCTGGTTACCGATATAGGTATCGAGATCGCCATCCCTATCTAAGTCACCCAAGGCAATCTCACCGGTCTCTGTGTTGCCTAAGCGCTGACCGCTGTCGCTGAACGTACCGGGGGGATCACCATTCTCGCCGTTGAGCCAAACCTGATCCGGAACCTCTGTGTAATCGCTTCCGAACCCGATGAATAGGTCGAGATCGCCATCGCCATCGACATCGCCAAGTTCAATCGCGCCCAGCCGATAGTCACTTAGCGTTTGATGCGCACCTTCTATGAAAGCTCCCGATCCGTCGTTCAGCCATACTCGCAGTCCGTCGTACATGCCTCGCCCCAAGATCGCGTCGAGGTTGCCATCTTCGTTGACATCCCCCAGTGCGACGTCCTGCGTGCTGGATTCTGCACCCAGTAGGATCCGTTCATAGAAGTAAGCTAACCCATTATTGAACCAGATCTCGTCGGTGTCGTAAGAATGGCCGATCAAAGCGTCGAGGTCGCCATCCCCATCGACGTCTCCCAGCGCAACACTCGACATGCCGACGCCTGAGCCTTGCTGGCCCTGCGAGGTCAAGCTCCCGGTTCCATCGTTGACCCAAATAACGTCCGCCCCTGCATTCGCGGCATAGAGATCCGCATCTCCATCACCGTCCAGGTCTCCTGCGGCCAGGTCATAAGTTTTATCGCTGCCCAGATTTTGGCCGGTGTTGGTGAATTGACCCGATCCATCGTTAAAAAGGACCGCGTTGGCGCCATTGGTGCCGAACACGAGGTCCAGGTCGCCGTCATTCTGAAGGTCGATGAACGTCGCTGCGAGTACGGTGCGACCGACGCTCAAGTTTTGAGTATCTGCCGTGAAGACGCCGGCGATACCACCTTGAGCGCCTCCATCGTTCAACCAGAGCGTTGGGGTAAGGCCCCCGCTCAGTGCATCGAGATCGCTGTCGCCATCTACGTCGCCGAGCACGACATCGGAGGTGCTTGCGCTTCCCAGTTGTTGGAACGTGTCGCTGAAAACCCCGGTCCCGGCGTCAACCGCCGCCCGGGACTGCCAGGTATAAGGAATCAATCGGTGGTTCTCAACGGATCTGATATCTTCGCTCAGGCCCATCACGATCGACTCGCCCGGTTTGAAATCAACGTCCGCGTCGAACTGGAGGGGTGAGAAGGTATAGGTTCCTTGATAGCTGCCGGTTTGATCGCCGCGAATGGTGAAGGTCCTGGAATGAACGGTGCTGGCATCGGGCGCCTGGCTGAACGTTGCCGAGAGGCCACCGTTCCGTGCGAGGCTTTGCCCGTTGCCGGAGGGGAATGTTGCCGTCGCGGTAAAGGGATCGACCGCGATGACCTGAGGGTGAGAGATGTTGTTGTCGAGAAGGTCATCGGACGTACAATCAACGTCGGTTTGCGCGTAGAGGCTGTAGCGACCGGCAGCGCTAAAGCCCGGGAGCACGATCGTCAAGGTCGTTGACGACCCAGCGTTCAAGCTGGTTATCACATCGGAAGCCCATCCGGAAGCTCCACCATCGCAGACGGTTGGGATGTGATCGCTGTAGACGACCGTATTGAAGGGCGTTGTGATTTGGCCGGTACCTTGATTCTTGATAATGACCGAGGTGGTTACCGTCTGGCCTATGTCCGGATATCGGGGCTCAACGCTGACCCCCGTGATCGTCAAATCGCGCAGAGCGTTGAGCCACACATTGCTCGTGTCGCTTCGGCCAAGGGCATCGATGTCGCCGTCTTGATCGAGATCGCCTAGATCCACGACATGATGAATTCCGATGACCTGCCCGCTGTTCACGAAAAGTCCGGCGCTCCCACTCTGCTTACCGCCGCTGTTGATCCATACGATGCTCGATTGACTGTTAGCTGCAAGGGCGTCCAGGTCGCCATCACCGTCCAAGTCCGCCAGGGATACGTTATAGGTTTCCTCATCACCCAGCCGTTGCCCGCTATCGATGAAGGTGCCGGCGCCGTCGTTGAGCCATATCTCGTTGGCTTCGGGTTTTCCTAGTCCCCCGTTACCGATAAAGGCGTCAAGGTCGTGATCGCCGTCCACATCGCCAAGGGCGATGGCTTGCGTGTATTCTGCTCCCATCTCTTGTCCGCTGTCGGTGAAGCGTCCGGTGCCATCATTGAACCAGACCGTGTTGCCCTGATCGTAACCTCCCACGAAGAGATCGAGATCTCCGTCCGCGTCCAGATCGCCAAGTCTGACTGCCATCGTCCAAGACCAGAAAGGATCGTAATGGCTCAGATGTTGAGTCGTAGCCTGGAAGGTCCCCAGGGTTCCTCCCTGCAAGCCGCCCGCGTTTAGCCAGATCCGATCGGCCTCCTGGTAATTGCCGGCCACGGCGTCGAGGTCGCCGTCCCCATCGAGGTCGCCAAGGTCGATCGACGTGGTTTGCGAGATGCCCAGGCTTTGCCCGCTGTCTGTAAACGAGCCGAGTCCGTCGTTGAGCCAGGCCCTGTTGGGCTCACCTGAGGTGTCTGTTCCATTCCCGATGAACGCGTCCAGGCTGCCGTCGCCATTGAGGTCGCCAAGGGCCACCGACCTGGTGCTTTGGTTACCCAGACTCTGCGCTGTAACTGTGAAATTGCCGCGCGATCCTCCCTGATTGCCGCCAAGATTCAGCCATACCTGGTTGGCACCGTTGTCGGCAATGTAAGCATCGAGATCACCATCGCTATCCAAGTCTCCTAAGGCAATATCAGTGACGTAACTGGTGTAGACAGGTTGGACTCCATCCCCAAACTTGCCCGAGCTTGTTGACGCGGCGACGCGGAACTGCCACAGAGTGGGTGCGGCCGGGCCGTTGCCATCGATCAAGCTCAGCGTACCCGTGGTGGCGCTGACCCGGACCAGTTCTCCCGGTTTGAGGATGTTAGCCGGGGTCAGGAAAATGGTCCCTTCTTTGACCCCATAGGTCTGCGTCAGCAGGCCGGTCTGCTCCGCGAAGACGGCGAAGGTGCCCGTTGAGACGGTTGTGGGATCAATCGCCTCATCGTAGGCGATAGAGATAGTCGTTGTGGGTGGCGCCGTGTGCGTATTGCGCGCCGGTGTCAAGATGGGATTGGCCGGCGCATTCAGCCGCCGGAGGGGATAGGCTGCTTGGCCTATCATGATGACCCGTCCCAGCAGCAGGTATAATCCCATACTAAGGAGGATGGCGATTCCCAGATTTACGAATGCACGGTTCTTTTTCACGATGTGCCTCCTATCCGGTCCAAAGGAGTCAACCCTGGTTGTCGGTGCCTTGTGATTGGAACTCGCGTTGGTTGGGTGACAGGGCTGCGATTTCTTCCTTGCTTATCCTGATGGCAGTAAGTTTCAGTCAGATAACTTCAATATTCTGATGCCAAGTATAGTTCTTGATAAGACGTCTACGCGTGAAGCCGCAGCAATCCTCCCATTTTGGAGTTCAGGAGGGATCCTACACTATTGGGGATCGTATATCTGTTCCAATTATATGTATTTCCAACTATAGTGCAAAACGCCCTTCCCATCGACCCTATCAAGGGTGTGTTCTGACCATCGCGATCCAAGAGGTTCATGCTAGAATACGTGTATGGATCTGATCATCGTTGAGTCTCCGGCGAAGGCCAAGGCGCTGCGCGGTTTCCTGGGGCGCGGATACCGGGCAGTTGCTACTATGGGCCACATCCGGGATCTGCCGCCGAAGACGTTGGGGGTGGACGTTCGGGACGACTTCCGCCCCACGTACTGGTACCGACGCGGCGGTAAGAAGGTGGCATCCCGGATACGGGATGCCGCGGCCAAGGCTGCGACCGTCTACCTGGCGACCGACCCCGACCGGGAGGGGGAGGCGATCGCGTGGCACGTCCGGGAGGCGCTGGGAACGACGCTCAGGGGCAAGGACCTATACCGGATCACCTTTCACGAGATCACGCCGGAGGCGGTCAAAGCCGCGCTCCACCATCCCGGTCGACTCGATATGGACCTGATCGATGCGCAGCAAGCCCGGCGTGTTCTGGACCGGCTGGTGGGTTATCAGGTCAGTCCGGTGTTGTGGAAGGCGATCAAGGGGCGGAAGGGCCTGTCGGCAGGACGGGTGCAGACAGTCGCTCTGCGGCTCGTGGTGGAGCGGGATCGCGAGATTGAGGCCTTCGACCCCGAGGAGTACTGGATATTGGAGGTCGAACTCTCGAAAACGCCCCCGGACTCGCGCCATTTTCGGGCGCGTCTGGTTGCGATTGTCGGGGAAGAGGACGACGGCGTCGACCTGAAATCGGAGAGCGACGTCCTGCCCATCGTCGAGGCCGTGAAGACTGCCGATTACCAGGTGCTGGACGTCAGACGCAAGCGCAATCAACGCCGGCCCTATCCACCCTATATCACCAGCACGCTGCAGCGAGACGCCGCCTTCCGACTCCATTGGAACTCCAGCAAAACGATGCGCGCGGCCCAGCAGCTCTACGAGGGCGTGGGGCTGCCGGATGAGGGGGTGGTGGGGTTGATCACGTACATGCGCACGGACGCGACCACCGTCGCCGAGTCGGCTCAGCAGGAGGCGCGGCAGATCGTGCGGCGCTACTGGGGGGAGGATTACCTTCCGAAACGCCCGCCACAGTACAGGACGAAATCCAAAGTGGCTCAGGAGGCCCACGAAGCGATTCGTCCGACCGCGTCCCGGCGCACGCCAAAAGCGATGCGGTCCCACCTCTCAGCCGATCAAGCAAAGCTTTACGAACTGATCTGGCGGCGCTTTATCGCCAGCCAGATGGCACCGACGGTCTTCAACGATACGACGGTGGATATTGTGTGTGAAAAGGACGGACGGCGGCTGCCCTATCGGTTTCGGGCCAGCGGGCGGGAGCTGCTTTTTGAGGGCTTTCTGAAGGTCTACGAGGTCAGATGGTCGCAGCGCTCCAGCTCAAAACTCGGCGCTGCCAATCAGACGCTGCCACGTTTGGACGTCGACGAGGTACTGCGGCTGCACGGGGTCTTCCCCGAGCAGCACTTCACCGAGCCCCCCTCACACTTTACCGAATCGAGCTTGATCAAGGAACTGGAGGAACGGGGGATCGGGCGACCCAGCACCTACGCCGGCATCGTGCGGACCCTCTTCTCCCGGAAGTACGTGACGCGGGAGGGGCGATCGCTTCTGGCGACGCCCTTGGGCTTTGTGGTCTGCGATTTTCTCATCGATCAGTTCCCAGACCTCTTCGCCGTCCCCTTTACGGCGGAGATGGAGGAGGATCTCGATCGCATCGCCCGCAGCGAGCGGAGGTGGGTGGAAGTGTTGCGTGACTTTTATGGCCCCTTCGAGAAAGTGCTGGGGGAGGCGCGAGCGACCGCGCAGGATGCGGCGATCACCGTACCAAATCCCGAGGTCAAGCGCACCGGGGAGGCGTGCCCCGAGTGCGGTGGGGACGTGGTGATTCGCAGCGGGAAGTTCGGGAAGTTCAAGGGATGTGCGAACTATCCAACGTGTAAGTGGACCGCGCCTCTGGGTAAGCAACGACGGTCCAAGGGATCGGGCAGACCTACCGGGGCATCGTGTCCCAAGTGCGGTGGTGATGTCGTCGTCCGGAAGGGGAAGTACGGACCGTTTCGCGCGTGCTCCAACTTCCCCACGTGTCGGTGGAGTGCGCCGCTGCAGGACAAGCGTCAACAGGTTCAGGTCGATAACGCGGAGTCGTGATCGCTGTGGACTGTTCGTCGCGCGTGAGGACGATATAGTGAGCTTGAGGAGGGATGATGGTTTCCACAGTCTCTGCGCTTGAGGATCGGTTGGGCATAGGCCCGCGTATTGCGGCGCTCCGGGAACGGGTGAGGGTTTCCAAGCGCCGGGGTGAGGGCGTGCTTCGTCGAGACACGTCAGTTGTAGACGCGCGTTCCCTACAGGCGTCTGAGTCGGAGCCTTCGTGGACTGTCCGCCGTGGGCTGCTGACGCGCAAGCGCTTGTGCGAGTTGACCTTTGCGTTCGACGATTTGGAGCTTCTGATCGGACGTCCGAGTCCCGCAGCGTCGTCTGATGAGGCCGTTGCAGCGGCTAAGGCGGTTCTCTCCGCATACCCGCTCCATTTCCGAGGTCAGACCGGGCATTGCGAGTTGGATCTATCCTTGTTGATGCGTGTGGGGATCGATGGCATGGTCGAGAGACTTCAGGCGCGATTGAAGGAGGCGAAGGCGGCGCAGCGCGAAACTTATCGAGCCTTTGCCTACGCTCTGAGCGGTTTCAGCACTATGATCGGAAACGCGGCGAATACTGTCGAGGCGGCAGGGCCGGGATCTCCCATACAGCGCCGGGAGGAGCTTCGCACTCTGGCCTTGGCGTGCCGGCGCATCGCACACGAACCCCCCGCCACGTTTCTGGAGGCCCTGCAATTGCTCTGGTTTGTCCTGGTTGGCGTGATGTACGCTGATAAGGCTGCCCTCGTCGTGCCGGGGCATCTCGACCGGATTCTCTGGCCTTTCTACGCGCGCGACCTTGCTCTGGGGCGGCTTACGCGCGCGCGAGCGTTGGCCCTGATTGAGATGCTCTATCTGCTGATCAACGCCACGGTGCGCGATGGGCTTGCGATGTCGGTGATGGTCGGGGGACGCGATGAGGAGGGGCGAGATGTGACCAACGATCTGTCATACCTCTGCCTGGAGGCGCTCCGGCGTACGCATATGATCTATCCGACCGTTGGGGTCTGTTGGCACGCGGGCACGCCGGAGGCGCTCGTCGACTTGGCCGTGGAGCTGATGGGAAAGGGACATCCGACGCCGGCGTTTTTCGGCGACGCGATCATTCAACGGGGGCTTCAGAACTTGGGGGGGCCACCGGCCCAAGCGTGTCACTACATCAACTCGACCTGCGTGGAGATCACACCTTCCGGTGCGAGCAACGTCTGGGTGGCATCCCCGTACTACAACACTTGCGGCCTGTTGCTGAAGGAGATTGCCGCACAATCG
Organism: Anaerolineae bacterium; assembly: GCA_034437735.1. GTDB lineage: Bacteria > Chloroflexota > Anaerolineae > B4-G1 > SLSP01 > PWVB01. Next base: position 28,354 of record DAOTTS010000211.1, on the reverse strand, counting down.
GAGTCTCCATCTCCGACCTTCGACGACTTTGTGGGGCGATATCAAAGGCGGTTAGCTGACGCGATTGATGAGGGTGTCGCGCAGCAAAACGCGTGGCGGCGGGAGCGACAGCGTTGGATGCGCCGTCCCTTGCAGAGCGTGTTCACTCGGGACTGCATCGAACGAGGCCGGGATCTGGAGGAGGGCGGGGCCCGTTACAACTGGATCGAGTGCTCGTTTATCGGCCTGGCGAACCTTGCTGATGCGCTCTTTGTGATTCGTGAGGAGGTCTATCACCATAAGCGTATGAGCCTCGCGGATATGAAGGCGATCCTTGATGCGGATTTCGAGGGCTTTGAGGCGATCCGCCAGCGCTTTCTTAACGGCTATCCCAAGTATGGGCAGGATGTGGCGGAGGTGGATGCCCTGGTTGCGGACACGATGACGTTTATCTCGGAGACGTGCAGCACCTTTTCCGTGGTACCTGACGGCAGTCCGTACGTGCCCGGTGCGTTTGCCTGGATCAAACACGAGCAACTCGGGCGCGAGACGGGGGCGACGCCCGATGGTCGGAAAGCGGGGTTTCCCTTTGCTGACGGATGCGGGCCGGCCCAAGGACGCGAGACGCGGGGGCCGACGGCGGCGGTACTCTCGGTGACCTGCTGGGATCACAGCCGAATGATCGGCGGATTGGCGATGAATCTCAAGTTCAACGGCGCGCTCTTTGATTCGGCTGAAGGATTTGAGAGCCTGAAGCGATTGCTTCTGACCTATCTCGCACGCGGTGGATTCGAGGTCCAAGTGAACGTGGTCGACGGTCAGACGCTCAAGGACGCGCGGGCCCATCCGGAGCAGTATCGGGATCTGATTGTGCGGATCGGGGGGTATTCCGATTACTTCACCCGGCTATCCTCGGAGATGCAGGACGAGCTGATCCAACGGACGGAGTATGCGCATTTCTGATCTACGCTTCGCAGGATTTGTTGTGGTATGATGAGGATTTATAGTTTTTGTCACCGGGTTGGGTTACTGTGAGACAGATGATGAAGTGAGGATGACTATGACCTATGAACCGACCGGCCCAGAACGAGACGTACAAATACGTGAGAGCGTCGCTATCGATGGAGCACCGGTTTCCTATGTGATTGTCCTGGCGGCCGTCGTTGCTGGATTGGCATTTGTGCCGTTATCGATCGTGCTTGGATCCGGCAAGAGTTTCCCGATGAGTCAGGGTATCTATCCGCTCGTGGGCTGGATTCTGGGACCGATCGCGGGCGGCGTCGCCAACGGGATCGGCGCGCTGGTCGGTGTGCTGATCGCCCCCCATACCACGACGATTCCGGCAGCGACGATCTTTGGCGCCGCGATGGGAGGATTAGCGGCCGGTGTGATGGGCGCGCGGCAGCCCCGGCGCTGGTGGTGGTTGCCGTTGGCCGTTGTCTTTACGATGATGTATGGACTCTATGCCGGTCGCGCGATGGTCGTTAACGGAGTGCGGCTCTTTGCGATTCTCCTTGGATCTTCGATCAATTGGTCGGCTCTCCTCCTCTTCTGGCTGCCAACGCGCCGACTCGCGGGCCGTTGGATTCAGGACGAGCAGGCGTACAAAATGGGTCTTGGCCTATTCCTGGGCACGTGGATCGTGGCGGGGCTCGTGCATTTGAGCTCCGGCGTGATTGTGTATTTTATCTTCGACTGGCCCGAGGGGGTCTGGTTAGGGATGGCGCCGCTGGCACCGATCGAGCATTTGATCCGATGTGGGGTGGGAACTGTTTTGGGCGGTGGGGTCGTCGCCGGTCTGCGTGCGATCGGCCTGGTCAAGCCGAGGTGGGCCGTTTATTAGGTCGATCATTGGTTTTATGACGAGGCAGATGAAGGTGGTTGCGCCGTGGTGAGCGGTTCGGACGCGATTGTCATCGACCGGCTGTCCTATTTCTATCCCAAGGCGGATGTACCTGCCTTGCGCGATCTTTCGTTTGAGATCGAGCGGGGTGACTTCCTGGGCCTAATCGGCCCCACCGGCGCCGGGAAGACCACGTTCTGCTTGGCGCTTAATGGTATCGTGCCCCAGTTCTACGGCGGTCGCTTCTTTGGTTCGGTCACTGTGCTGGGACTTGATACGGTTGAGCATCCGACACGGCGTCTGGCTCGGCACGTGGGGGCCGTCTTTCAGGATCCAGAGACGCAGTTGATCGCGCCCTCGGTGGAGGATGAGATTGCGTTTGCGCTGGAGAATCTGTCCGTGCCGCGTGACGAAATTCGGCGTCGAATTCCGGCTGTCCTGGAGCTTGTTCGGTTGGAAGGCACCGAACGCAAGCATCCCCACGAGTTATCCGGCGGTCAGAAGCAGCGCCTCGCCATTGGGGCTGCCCTGGCGATGCAGCCGGATATCCTGGTGTTGGATGAGCCTACCTCGCAGCTCGATCCGTTGGGCCAGCGGGAGGTCTTTACAGTTCTCCGGGAACTCAACGAGGGTATGGGGGTTACGGTTGTTATAGCGAGCCACGCTTCCGAGATGCTCGCGGAGTACGCCGACCGGGTGGCCCTGATGGCCGACGGGGGGTTGCAAGCAGTTGGGTCGCCTGATGACGTCTATACCCGCCGCGAACTGCTCCTCAAACACCATCTCCGTCCGCCTCAGGTCACCACGACCTTCTCCTTAGCGGTTGATAAGGGCTTGCCGGTGGACAAACTCCCGGTGCGGATGGTGGAAGGGGAGCAGTTGCTGGATGAGTTTGCCGGTTCCTATCCTTCAGCTTTGAGGGAGCCGGACGAACTCGACGCCGAGTCTGCCACCGGTTCGGGTGATGATAGCTATAGAGACCCGGTGATTTCCGCTCATAACCTCCACTATCGCTATTCCGAGGGTACGGCAGCGCTGAAGGGGATCTCCCTCGATATCCAAGCCGGTGAGTATGTGCTCTTGGTCGGTCAGAACGGCGCCGGCAAGACAACGCTGATCAAGCATTTCACCCGGCTTCTCCTGCCAACCACCGGGCGTGTCGCGGTCTTTGGGGCGGAAACTCAGGCTCTTTCTGTCAGTCAGGTGGCACGCCGGGTGGGCTATGTGGGGCAGAATCCGGATCACCAGCTCTTCCGGACCACGGTCGAGTCCGAGGTTGCGTATGCGCTCAAGCAGCGCAACCTCCCACGCGATGGGGTCGTCGCAAGGGTTTCTGATAGCTTGAGGGAGATGGATTTGCTATCTGTTCGGGATAAGCACCCGCTCTCACTGCTCAGGGGCGACCGGGCCCGGGTGGTGATGGCTGCTGTGCTTGCTATGCAGCCGGAGGTGCTCATTCTCGACGAGCCGACCACCGGGCAGGACTACTGGGGCGCACGACGGATTCTTGATATCCTCGCGGGGCTTCACCGCCGGGGGAAGACGATCATCGTGATCACCCACCACCTCTATCTGATGGCCGACTATGCCGAACGGGTCGTCGTGATGGGAGAGGGCACGCTTCTGGCGGACGGCCCCATTCGGGAGATCTTTCACCGCACGGGGGTGCTTCGTTCGACCTACCTGGAACCTCCTCAGGCCGTGCTCCTCGCTCAGTATTGGTCGCAGAGGGTGGGGCGCCCTTATCCGCTGCTAACCCCGGCGGAGCTGGCCTCTGCCTTGGGGGCCGCTTCTAATTCCAGGACGGCCTGATGACTATCCATGCGCTGCGAAGTGTCGTCACTGATTCGTGGTTTGGACGGTTAGACTTCCGCACCAAGTTGGTCGTGATGATCGTGTCCGGCATCCTGGCGCTCCTATGGGATAGTCCGATCCTGTTGGTGGCGTTAGTGTTCGTGCTTGCCGGTGCAGCGCTCAGCTCCGGCGTGCGTTGGCAGGTGATTCGAGCCCTGGGACTGACGACGCTGCCGCTGGCGGTGATGTTAATTGGCGCCCACGGCCTGTGGAACGTGGTGCAGGTGAAGACCCTTATCGGTCAGGCCCAGCTTACCCATCTGATAAGCCTACCGGATTCTTGGTGGTTAATTGGAGGGCTGCGTTTCACGCTTGAGGGCGCTGTCTACGGCACGACGGTCCTGTTGAAGTCCCTCGCCCTCGTGCTTGTGGTGCCTTTGGTCGTCTTCACGACGGAGACGAGCCATATGGTCGTCGCGCTGACGCAGATGGGGGTGCCCTACAAGCTTGCCTTTGTCTTCTCCGCGACCTTGCGTTTCTTTCCCCTGCTGATGACGGAGATTCAGAGTATTACGGAAGCCCAACGCTTGCGGGGTCTGGATTTGACGTCAATGGGGCCTCTGCAGCGGGTACGCATCTACGGTCAGATGGCTGTCCCTCTGGTTCTCGGGGCCTTGCTTAAATCTCAGCAGATGGAGATCGCTCTGCAGGCGCGGGCCTTCAGCGGACGAGGGGATCGCACCTATCTCCATACGTCCTCTTTGGGTGTCCCGGATATTGTTGTGATGGTCCTCTTATCGCTCGGGGTGGTTGGCGCTGTGTGGGTGTATCGCAGTCATGGGATGGGTTCCTTCGCTTGGCTCCTTTTTGAGTGAGCAAAATTGAGCCTTGTTCAACCTATGATAAGATGGAGCGGTATCCTATGGGCATCCGGCTAGCCACCTTCTAGCCCTTGATCAGCTTGACCTTATGGAGGTAAATGATGATTCACCTTGGCACGCAGTACTATCGTCCCCCTTTTCCCAATGACCGTTATTGGGAAGACGACATCCGGCGCATGGCTGAGTCGGGCCTCAACACGATCCAATTGTGGGTTGTTTGGGCGTGGGTGGAGGCGAAGCCCGGCGCCTATCGCTTTGATGACTACGACCGGCTCGTGGACCTCGCGGAGACTTACGGACTTGAGGTCGTGTTAAGCACTATCGCGGCTATTCATCCCTACTGGATCCACCGGGAGGTGCCGGGCAGCGAGATGGTGGATAACTTCGGCCATAAGGTGGTTTCGTCGAACCGAGGGGAGTGCCACTATGGGCTTACGCCCGGCGGGTGTATCGATCACCCCGGTGTGTGGGGCCGGATGCGGGACTTCCTCACCGCCGTCGTGACCCACTACCGGGACAGGCCTAACTTGATGGGGTGGGATGCCTGGAACGAGCTGCGTTGGAACGTTCAGGCTGACGGTCTGGTCTGCTATTGTCCTTATACACTGAACCGCTTCCGGCATTGGCTGGATGCCAAGTATGGGGGGCTGGAGGGACTAAATGCTGCCTGGCAGCGTCGGTATCAGGCTTGGGATGAGGTGCGTCCCGGCAAGGCGCCCGACCGCCCGTATACAGAGATGATGGCCTTCGAGGATTTTATCACGTGGCGTGCTGTTCAGCATGCCTATGATCGTTTTGACCACATGAAAGCTCTCGATCCGGATCACCCGGTCACTGTTCACGGGGGACAGCCTACGGTTTTGCACGGAAGCGACCGCTATCCGCTCGCGACGGCGCTGCACCGGGGCAATGACTGGGATTTCGCCGAACGGACCGACGGTATCGGATGTTCGAGCTTCCCCTTATGGGGTGGATCCGAGATGGACCGCGCCGATTTTATCAACCGGATCGACTTCGTGGCGTCGGCCCGCAGCGATAAGCGGTTGTGGCTGAGTGAGCTTCAAGGGGGGCGTTCGAATATCGGCTTCGACGTCGCCCAGAGCGTCGACCCGGCGTCGCAGCAGCGGTGGGTGTGGACGGGTTTGTCGGCCGGTGCGGATGCGATCTTGTTCTGGTGCTGGCGCGATGAGGTGTTCGGGCGCGAGTCGACGGGCTTTGGATTGGCCGGGATGGACGGGCTGGCGGAGGCTCGACTTTCGGCGATGCGCAAGACCGGTGACGTCCTGGCCCAGTATGGGGATCTGTTAGCGGCCTATGAGCCGGTCGATGCCGAGGTGGGGATCTTCTTCAGCCCCCAGTCGTATTATCTCTATTGGGCCCAGGAGGGGACGGCTCAGAAGGCCCTGTCAGGCATCCGAGGCTATGCGCGAGCTCTGGTGCGACAGGCTGTCCCATACCGGATCGTTGAGGAGAACCACCTCGATCAGTTAGCGGGGCTCAAGCTTTTGATACTGCCCCGGACGGTGGTGATGGACGACGAGGTCGCCGAGACGCTGACCGCGTTCGTTCGCGATGGTGGGATGCTCTTCTGTGAGTCGGAGGTGGGCTCCTTCGGCAGCAACGGTCTCTATCGCTATCCGGAGGATCGCTTCTTCGCCGATTTGACCGGCGTGGAGGAGATCGGGCGACGGAGGCTAGAGGTCGACCGGGTGAGAATTGATTGGGAGGGAAAACGGTATGCACTGCCGGCTCATCAATGGCAGACGCCCAGGGTGCGGTGTGACAGCGTAACCGAATCTCAGGCTTTGTTGACCTCAGCCGAGGTAGAGGCGGGGGAGATTATCTTCTGCGGTACGTATCTGGGCGATGCCTATTTCGCCCGGGGCTCCCACGAGGGTTTTGAGGCTTTCGTCATGGATCTGGTCAACCGAGCGGGTGTCGCGCGTCCGGTCCGGGTGGTCTCACCTCAAGCTCATAGTACGACGTTCACGCACGTGCGGATAGGGCAAAGCGGCGATCACACCCTGGTCTTCGTCTTTGCGTCCAGCCCCGAGGAGACGGTGGAACTCGCCTTCCCCGAAGGCACGCTGGGCGATGGCGTGGTGGATCTGTTAGGTGATCGCGAGATTCGGGTCGTGGGCGGCGATGAGGGTGAGGCACGTGTCGTCCTAGGGCCGACGAAGTGGGGCATCTCAGTTTTAAGGGGGTAAGCAGATATGAAAAGACTTGATCATTCCGATCGCATTCAGCCTTTCACCGACAATCCTTTTTATTGGCAGTATAAGGGGAGCCCGGTTCTTCTCCTGGGCGGTAGTGTCGAGGATAATCTCTTTCAGATTCCTGACCTGGAAACCCATCTCAATCTGCTGGAGGCCGTTGGGGGTAACTACGTGCGCTGTACGATGTCGAGCCGCGACGAGGGGGACGTGTGGCCGTTTGCATGCGACCCAGAGACCGGGCTTTACAATTTGACGAAGCCGGGCGAGGCGTACTGGTCACGCTTCGAGCGATTTCTGGCCATGACCGCTGAGCGCGATATCATCGTCCAGATCGAGCTATGGGATCGCTTCGATTTTGCCCGGGAGCCCTGGCAGAAGAATCCGTATAATCCCCGGAACAACCTCAACTACACATCGGAGGCATCGGGACTCAAGCCGGTGATCGAGACGCATCCCGGTCGCCGTGAAAGCGCCTTCTTCCGCACGGTACCCGCGTTGGAGGACAATCAGGTGGTCCTCCAGTACCAGCAGCAACAGGTGGAGCAGTTGCTGTCGCTCGCCCTCCCTTACGGACACGTGCTCTACTGTATGGATAACGAGACCAATGAGTCCCCGGCCTGGGGGGCTTATTGGGCGGACCTCATCCTGGAGAAGGCTGCCGAGGCCGGTTTGACTGTGTCATGTACCGAGATGTGGGACGACTGGAATCTGTTGGGCGACGAACACCGGGCGACCTTCGAGCATCCGGACCGCTATGCGTTCGTGGACGTTTCGCAGGGTAACCACCAACCGGCGAGCAAGCACTGGGCCAATATGCAGGAGGTTCGCAGGTACCTGGTTGACGAGGGCCCGATTCGCCCCATGAACAGTGTGAAGATCTACGGCGCGAACTCGGGCCGGTACGGCTCGACGCGCGACGCGCAGGAACGTTTCTGGCGCAATATCTTCGGGGGGTTGGCTTCTTCGCGCTTTCACCGCCCCACGTCAGGTCTGGGCCTCAGTCCGATCGCTCAGGCCCACATTCGATCCATGCGGATGCTGCACGAGCGGTTGGCGTTCGTGCGGAGTGAGCCCCACAACAACCTGCTGAGCAATCACAGTTGGAATGAGGCTTATTGCACGGCGATTCCGGGTGAGGCCTATGCGGTCTTTTTCCCCGATGGCGGTGATGTGTGGCTGGACGTCTCTGCCGTAGAGGGTGAGACGCTCCGGGTGGATTGGTTGGACGTCCGCGCTTGTCGATGGGGTTGCTCCTCACCGGCTGCTCTCTCGGTCGCTGGCGATCAACTCCATCTTGTAACGCCGACCGAGGAGGGATATTGGGTAGCATGGATTGGGCTTTGAACTGGGGACAACCATCGGGTTGTCTCTTCATCGTTGGGTTGTTGTTTCGAACAAAAGGAGCGAGTGATGGTGAATGATCGTGTTCTGAACCGCGAGGAGATTCCCGAGCAGTATACGTGGAATGCCCCAAGTGTTTTTCCCTCCTGGGAGGATTGGGAAGAGGAAGTCGCTGCGTTATCTGAAGATCTCTCACAGCTTTCGGCCTTTCAGGGGCGCATCGATGAGGGGCCGGGGGTGCTAGCTGAGGCCCTGGATGCCGTTGAGTCCTTGGCCCGGCGGGTCGGCAAGGTCTACGTCTACGCCTTGATGAACCAGGCGGTGGACGTACGGGATCAGGAGGCCGGCCTTGCCACGGGCAAGGCCCGAGGACTTTTTGGCAGATTCCTGGCACAGCAGGCGTTCCTCGACCCGGAGCTTTTGGCGATTGGGGAGGAGACCCTGGCCGAGTGGATGGAGGAGAAGCCTCGTCTCGCTGAGATCAGGCATTATGTGGACAATCTTTTCCGTCAGCAGGCTCACGTGCGTTCTGCGGAGGTGGAGGAGGTCCTGGGATTGGTCGCCGATCCTTTCTCCGGCACCCAGTCGACCGCCAGCGTGCTGACCAACGCCGATTTTGATTTCCATCCTGCCATCAATGTGGACGACGAGCCTCTCGAGATCACGCAGGGGTCGCTCAAGAAGATCCTGGCGGGTTCGGACCGCAAGGCTCGTCGCACGGCCTGGACGCATTACGCCGACGAATATCTCGCGCATAAGAACACCCTGGCGTCGAATTTGGAGACCTCCATCAAGCAGAACGTCTTTGAGATGCGCGTTCGCCGCTATGAGTCGACGTTGGATATGTCGCTCTTCGCGCGCAATATCCCAACGGAGGTCTTTCACAACTTGATCGATACCTTCCGCAAGCACCTTCCGACGTGGCACCGATACTGGAAGGTTCGACGGCAGGCTCTCGGGGTGGATACGCTGCATCCCTATGACGTCTGGGCGCCCTTGACGGCGGACCGCGCTGAACTTCCTTACGAGCAGGCCGTTGATTGGATCTCAGAGGGCCTGGCCCCGATGGGAAACGCGTACGTGGACGTGCTACGCAAAGGCGCGCTGGAGCAGCGCTGGGTCGATGTCTATCCGAACCGTGGGAAACGGGCCGGCGCATTCTCGGCAGGCCGCCCGGGGACGTATCCGTTTATCATGATGAGCTTCAACGACGATATTTTCAGTCTCAGCACGTTGGCACACGAGTTAGGTCACTCGATGCACTCCTATCTAACGTGGGAGCATCAACCCTTTCTCTACAGCAACTATTCGCTTTTTGTCGCCGAAGTTGCCTCGAATTTCCACCAGGCGATGGTGCGGCATCATCTCTTGGAGACCCAGGAGGATCCGGCGCTTCAGATCAGCATTATTGAGGAGGCGATGTCCAACTTCCACCGGTACTTCTTCATTATGCCGACCCTCGCCAGGTTTGAGTTGGAGGTCCACCAGCGGGTCGAGCGCGGCCAAGGCTTGAACGCCGACAGTATGATCGCCCTGATGGCCGACCTCTTCGCGGAGGGATACGGTGATGAGGTCGAGATTGACCGCGAGCGGGTCGGGATCACCTGGGCGACGTTTGGTCATCTTTACATCGACTATTACGTCTATCAATATGCGACCGGCATTTCGGGGGCGCACGCACTTGCCGCGCGCATCCAGGCGGGGGAACCCAGTGCGGTTGAGGACTATCTGTCTTTCCTGAAGTCGGGGGGATCTCGGTACCCGCTCGACATTCTCAAGGATGCCGGCGTCGACCTGACCACGCCGGAAGCCGTTGAGGTCACCTTTGGGGTCCTGGATGAGATGGTCGATCGCCTGGAGGCGTTGGTTGGGTAACCCCTAAGTAGATGCGAGAAAGTATCTTAACAGTGCTCGTAGCCCCCGTCCCCGGGGGCGGAGGCCAAGGAACTTTTTCGGAGTTACTTAGGTTTCGAGGGATCCATTCACGGTGATTTGTCCCTTGTGTTGGCGGAGAGTGGGGGCGGATTTGCAGTTCCAGGCGTTCCCGGTTATATTGGTATCAAGATCGTTGACCTGAGAAAGGCGTGGTCGTTGAACTCGGTGAGTGACACCGAGTTTAGATTAGCTGGTCGTTTCATCACTTTTCGGAGGACAGAATGGCGAAGATTGCGTTTATTGGTGCTGGAAGTTTTGGGTTTACGCGTAAGTTGGTGCGAGACATTCTGACGTTCCCGCTGCTTGAGGACGCGACGTTGGCGTTGATGGATATCGATCCGGAGCGATTGGATTTCTCGCGGCAGGCTGTGCAGCGCATTGTCGATGAGGGAGAGTATCCGGCTAAGGTCGAGGCGACCATGAATCGCCAGGAGGCGCTGGAAGGCGCGGACGCTGTGCTCTGCACCATTCTCTCCGGCGGCGTCGACGTATGGCAGCACGATATCCTGATTCCCAAGTCCTACGGCGTCGACATCAACGTCGGCGATACTCGAGGCCCGGCAGGGATCTTCCGGGCGCTGCGGACGATTCCGGTGATGTTGGACATTGTCAAGGATATGGAAGAACTCTGCCCCGGTGCTACCCTGCTCAACTACACCAATCCGATGGCGATGCTCTGCCGGGCGATGCAGCGTGAGTCCTTTATCCAGTTGACGGGGCTCTGCCATAGCGTTCAGGGGACGGCTTCGATGCTGGCCCGCTGGATCGGCGCGCCGATGGACGAGATCGAGTACACCTGCGCCGGCATCAACCATATGGCCTGGTACCTCACCTACGAGTGGAACGGTGAGGATGCGTATCCCTTGATCCACAAGGCTGTGACCGAGAACGAGGAGATCTATAACGAGGAGCAGGTGCGCAATGAGATGTTCCTGCACCTTGACTATTACGTCACCGAGTCCAGCGGCCACAACTCCGAGTATAACTGGTGGTTCCGCAAGCGACCCGACCTGATCGAGGAGTACTGCACCGAGGGCACCGGTTGGAATCCCGGTCACTACGCCTATATTCTCGACCAATACCGCAGCCGTGAGGAAACCTGGAAGGATGACATCCGGGCGTGGCTAGAGGACGAGAACGCCGTGGACCTGGAGCGCGGGCACGAGTATGCCGCGTCGATCATCAATGCGCTGCAGGGTGGGCGGCCCTATAAGTTCAATGGCAACGTGCCTAACACGCAATTGATCACGAATTTGCCTGAGGGCGCGTGTGTTGAGGTACCGGTTTACGTGGACAGCGGTGGGCTCCATCCGATTCACGTCGGGCCGTTGCCGCCGCAGGTCGCGCCGTTGAACCGCATCACGGTGGCTTCGGAGGAGATGGCGGTCGAGGCCGCGTTGACCGGTGATCCTCGTCTGGTCTATCAATCCATTGCGTACGATCCGCTGACCGCAGCCGTGCTCTCGCTTGAAGAGATCAAAAACATGGTCGAGGAGATGTTGGATCAAAACCGCGATTACCTGCCGCAGTTCGAGCACTTCGAGGTTGAGTGAGGAGGCTGCTATGCTGAAAGATTTGATCAAGAAGAGCCGAAGTTATCGACGTTTCAATCAGGACGTTGAGGTCTCAGAGGAGACGCTGCGCGAGTTGGTCGAACTTGCCCAGCTCTCACCCTCAGGCGCTAACCGGCAGCCCCTGAAGTTCATCACGATCGCCGATCGGGAGACTAACGCGAAGATTTTCGAGTGCCTGGCCTGGGCTGGCTATCTCAAGGATTGGGCGGGTCCGGCTGAAGGGGAGCGACCCTCGGCGTATATCGTCATTCTGTGCGACACGGAGATCCGGGAGGACTCGCCCGTGGATGAGGGGATTGCCGCTCAGAGCATGATGCTCGGCGCGGTGGAGAAGGGGTTGGGCGGCTGCATGCTGGGCGCCATCAACCGCAATAAGATCCGTGAGATCCTCGATGTCCCCGAGCGATACAAGATCCTTTTGGTCCTGGCCCTGGGCGAACCCGCTGAGACCGTGGTCATTGACGAGGTGGGGGAGGACGGGGACATCAAGTACTGGCGTGATGATGACGACGTCCATCACGTGCCCAAGCGATCTCTGGACGAGCTTATCGTCTCATAGCGTCCGGTCGCAGCTATGACCCCCATCACCTTGTGATGGGGGTCTTTTCATAGAGGGTCCTTCTCATCCTTTTGGCTTGGCCTCACGTTAGCTTGGCCTATAATGGGGATAATAGGAAGGAGTCCTTCATTGCTGCTCAATATCCTGCTACTGATTCTTAGCGTTTTTACGACGTCTACCGCTGTGATCATGATCAAAGCCAGTACGGTTCAGCCCGTGCTTCTAGCGTCGCTGCGACTTTGGGTCGCCACGCTGGTGCTGTTCCCCGTCTTTATCCGTGATTACCGCCGGCACCGGCACGCGTATGGATGGTCGCAACTCCGGACCTCCATCGTGCCCGGTCTGGTCTTGGCTGTTCACCTGAGCTCCTGGCTCGTGGGCGCGCGTATGACCCCGGCGGCCAATGCCAGCCTTATTGTCAATCTGGTACCCCTGGCGATGCCGTTTTTCCTCCTGTGGTTGGCCGATGAGGCGCTGACCGCCCGCGAGATTGCGGCGACCGGTATTGCCCTGACCGGCGTGATTATCCTGACGGCTTCCGACCTGAACCTCAGCCCGACCTATTTTGTGGGTGATTTGGTCTGCTTCGGCTCTATGCTCTTCTACGCGCTCTATATGGCGCTGGGACGACGGAACCGCAATGCCGCGACCGTGTGGCTCTATCTCGTGCCACTCTACGGGATCGCTGCGGTCGTCACACTGGGAATGACAGTCCTCTTCGTCAATCCGGTTCAACCCTACAGCACGTGGGATGTCCTGCTCATTCTGGGATTGGGCATCGTGCCTACGGTCTTCGGTCATTCGCTGATCAACCGGGCGATGAAATACTTCCGCGGGCAGTTGGTCAGTATCGTCAATATGACGCAGTTTGTATTTGCGGGTCTGATGGGGTACTTTTTCTTTGATGAGGTTCCGCACTGGACGTTTTTCCTCGCCAGCTTGCTGATGGCTGTAAGTGCCTGGATCGTGATCGGGAAAAAGCTGAGAACGGGCAATTGGATGTCTCGAATGGAAAATGGACGTCTGCACACTGTCTTGAAAGGAGATAAAGATGGAATATCGTGAACTTGGACGCACCGGGTGGTCTGTTTCAGCGATCAGTTTCGGAGGATGGGCGATCGGCGGGACGTGGGGCAAGGTGCGCGATGCGGAGTCGATGGCTGCGCTCCACACCGCCGTCGATATGGGCGTGAATTTCTTTGACACCGCTGACGTTTACGGCAACGGTCGCAGTGAGCGGCTACTAGGCGAACTGCTCAAGGAGCGGAGCGAGACGATTTACATCGCGACGAAAGCGGGGCGTCGGTCGAGTCCTCACACGGCGGACAGCTATAATCGGGAAAATCTGACTGCCTACGTCGAGCGCAGCCTCAAAAACCTGGACGTCGAGGCGTTGGATCTGCTTCAGCTTCACTGTCCTCCTACTGAGGTCTACTATCGGCCCGAGGTCTTTGGTATTCTCGACGATCTGGTGCAGGACGGGAAGCTCAAGTATTACGGCGTGAGTGTGGAGAAGGTAGAGGAGGCGCTGAAGGCGATCGAGTATCCTAACGTGCAGTCGGTGCAGATCATCTTCAATATGTTCCGCCATCGCCCCTCGGATCTCTTCTTCGACCAGGCGAAGCAGCGTCAGGTCGGCATTCTGGCGCGGGTGCCGCTGGCTTCAGGGATGTTGACCGGCAAGATGACACCGGAGACGACGTTCCCCGAAAATGATCATCGCAATTTCAATCGCGAGGGCGCAGCCTTTGATCGCGGCGAGACCTTCTCCGGCGTAGATTTCGAGACCGGCTTGCAGGCGGTCGCCGAACTCGAGGAGATCCGCCCGGCATCTATGAGCATGGTGCAGTTTGCGCTCCGGTGGATCTTGATGTTTGATGCGGTGACCTGTGCGATTCCGGGGGCGAAGCGCCCGTCTCAGGCTGAGGAGAACCTCAAGTCCGCCGATCTTCCTCAGCTTTCTGACGAGGTAATGTCGAAGGTCCGAGATATCTATGACCGTCTGATTCGAGATCAGGTCCATCACTACTGGTAGCATCGAGGAGGGCTGATGAATAAGCGTGAGGTGGTGCGGGCCGTTTTAGAAGGGGAACGGCCCCCCTACGTCCCGTGGTCGATGGGATTTACGGTCGAGGCCGCCGACAAGCTTCGTGATCACTACGGCATTGCGGATCTCGGACCCGTCCTGCAGAACCATTTGTTAGGATTGGGTAACGACGTCGGGTTTTTCACCGATCTGGGCGACGACCGGGTTCAGGATGTGTTCGGCGTGGTCTGGGATCGCAGCGTGGATAAAGACATTGGGGTCGTGGAGAACCAGGTGCTCCCCGACCCCACCCTTGAGGGGTATACCTTCCCCGATCCGTTGGATTCTCGCTTTTACGAGCAGATCCCCGAGAAGATCGCGCGCTTTGGCGACCGCTTCCGTGTCTTTCAGATCGGCTTCAGCCTTTACGAGCGGGCCTGGACACTTCGGGGGATGGCGACGTTGATGATGGATTTCTACGACCACCCGGACTTCGTCCACGAGCTTTTCAACGCGATTGCGGATTACAATATCGCTCAAGTGGAACGGGCTCTGACCTACGACATCGACGCCGTCTACTTCGGGGATGACTGGGGGCAGCAGCACGGGCTCCAGATGGGGCCTCGTCTCTGGCACGAGTTCATCTACCCGGTTTTGCAGCGTATGTATGGAGCGGTCCGGGAGGCGGGCAAATACGTCTTTATCCATTCGTGCGGGGACGTGGATGAGCTTTTTGACGACCTGATCGAGATTGGGGTCAACTGCTTCAATCCTTTTCAGCCCGAGGTGATGGACGTGATGGAGCTTCTCTCGCAGTACCGAGGTCGGCTGGCGTTCCACGGCGGCCTTTCGACCCAGAAGACGTTGCCCTACGGCTCGGTGGACGAGGTGCGCCGGGAGACCCGGCGGCTCCTGGATGCGGGTAGGGAGGGCGGGTATATCTTTGCCCCCGCTCACGCTTTGGAAGGCGATGTCCCCCTGGAGAATATGTTGGCATTCATCGATATGGTACAGGCACAGCCGGGTTATGTTGCGTCGGATAACGGACGATCATAGGAGGCATCATGGGCAAGAGCGAGGAGATACTGGATAAGCTTGAGGAGATTATGGAGCGGTTGGAGACGCTCGAGCAGCAAATTCTGGCCGAGCAGGTGATTGTCGATCAGGGGACGGTCCATATTCACACCGGAGATCGCGCTCCGATCTGCGTAGCCACGGCGGATGAGGTTTCGGTGGATGGCCCCAAGCGGGTTTCCCTTAACGTGGGCGGCGATATGAACGGGGACGTCTCGGCGAAAAAAGGCAAGCTCAAGATGAAGATGAAGGTCAAGGGTGGGTTGGACTTCAAGTCAAAACCTGAGGACGATGAGGAGGCGTAGACGTATGTTCTTGAGGGGAGGTTCCCTTGCGTAAGCGGACCATCCGTAACAACGTCCGGGCGATACGCGACTGTAACCAACGGGGCGGCCGGATGTTGTCGATCGTGGATCTTCTCCGCGCGGGGACCGTCGATCTCCCGCTGGCCTCCTACCTCGTTGCCGCGATGCGGAAAGGGGCGTCGCTTCTCGTCGGCGCTAATCCCGGCGGCGCCGGGAAGACGACGGTGATGGGGGCGCTGCTCAACTTCCTTCCTGATGATACGACGATTCAACCGATCGAGAGTGGGGCCGTCCTGGCGCAGGGCCGCAGGGACACGGATTATGGGCAGACGTGCTATTTAGCGCACGAGATCGGCGATGGCTTTTACTATGCCTATGTCTGGGGGGAGGAGGCGCGGGCCTTCTTCTCGTTGGCGGCAGCGGGCCATATCATCGCGTCGAACCTTCACGCTGACACCCTACTCGAGACTAAGCAACAGTTGTGTGATGAGAATGGCGTGGATCCTTCTCACTTGCATGCCGTCGAACTTAAGATCTACTTGCGCGTTGGTGGTCGTGGATGGCCGCGCAAGCGGTGGCTCAGCCACGTTTACGAGTGCGATGGTGAGGATGACCGGCTGATCTGGCGTGGGGACGGCGTCGGTTCCTTCTCACCGCAAGCAGCCAGCGCGATCCTCTCCGAGGACGAGATGCGGTTCTGGCGGGGTTTCTTATCCGATTTAGACGCCAAGGACATCAAAACGATTGAGGATGTTCGGGAAATGGTGGTGGGTGTCCGTGACGTCGATGGTCATAGTCCCGAGAGCCGGCGATGAAACTTGAGCGGCGCAAACCCTTGACGGCTAACGTCGGCGTCTTTGGCGTTGGCCTGGACGTCTATTGGGCGCAGTTTCCGGGTTTGCGCGAGACCCTGGTCGGTCATCTGACGACCTTTGTTACGCAGGTGCGCGCGTGTGAGGTTCAGGTTCAGAGCTTTGGAATCGTCGATAACGCGGAGACGGCGTACGCGCTGTTACCCGAACTAAGGGCTGCGGATCTCGATCTGATCTTCTGTGATATGCTCACCTACGCCACCTCGGCCACGTTTGGGGTGTTGATACGGGATTTGGACGTACCGGTGGTGCTCGTCGCGCTCCAGCCGAGAGCGGCGCTCGATTACGAGCACGCCACGATCTTCATGCAGTTGTGCAATGACAATATCTGCTCGCTTCCGGAGTTTACCGGTGTGGCCGTCAGGATGGGGAAGCCTGCACCTCCCGTGATCATCGGAACGCTACAGGGAGACGCGCGGGCCCAAGACGAGATCGCCGAGTGGTGCCGCATCGCCCGCGTCCTGCACGATCTTAAACGGGCGCGGATCGGCCACTTTGGTCACCCTATCGAGGCGATGCTGGATATGCACACCGATCAGACCGCGCTGACGGCGGCATTTGGTCTCCACGTGGTCCAGACCGAGATTGACGACCTCGTGCGTCTCTCACGTACGGTGACGCCTGAGGAGATCGAGGCCAAGTCGGAGACGATCCTGGCGGTTTTCGACACCCCGGATCCCCAATCTGACCCCCTGACCCGCAAACTCACGGACGAGGACCTCCGTATGGCCGCTCAGGCAGCGGTCGCGCTCGATAAGTTTGTCGAGCACTTCGACCTCGATGGCCTTGCCTATTACTATCGGGGCGAACCCGGGACGGACACCGCAAGGGTGGCTGCTAATCTGATCGTCGGCAATTCCCTTCTATGCGCGACCGGGTTCCCGATGTGCGGGGAATCGGACCTCAAGACGTGCATCGCGATGTTGGTGATGGATCGGCTCGGGATCGGTGGAAGCTTTGCTGAGTTTCACCCCATCGATTTCGAGGAGGGGTTCATCCTCGTCGGCCACGATGGTCCCCACCATCTGGCGATTGCCGAAGGCAAACCCGTGCTTCGCAGTTTGACGACCTATCACGGCAAGCCCGGCGCCGGCGCCTCGGTCGAGTTCAAGATCAAGGAAGGGCCGATCACGATGTTTGGCATCACGTCGACCTATGAAGGGCGTTTCAAGTTTGTTCTGGCCGAGGGTGCCTCGGTTCAGGGGCCCATTCCGGCGACGGGAAACACCAACACCCGGGGATATTTCGAGCCGGATGCGGTCACCTTCCTCAAGCGCTGGCTGACGGAAGGGCCCACCCATCACTTCGCGCTTGGGGTGGGACATCACGCTGAGACGATATGCCGTATTGGCGACCTGCTAGGGATTGAGAGCGTCGTCGTTCGGTGAGGACGTGGCACGAGCTATCACCGCTGGGTACTCATTCAGAAAGCGACCGAATCGCATAGCGTAAGCAAGAGAACAGGATAGTGAAGCGATGCCTATCAAAAAGAGGGAGCTGCTCGATTCGTTACCTGCCCCGTGGCCCGAGGACCTGTTGCCCGACATCCGGGCTGAGATCCTGCAGCAGGGCAGCAAGATTGTGGTTCTGGATGACGATCCGACCGGAAACCAGACCGT
The DNA here is from genome assembly GCA_034437735.1 of Anaerolineae bacterium. Classification (GTDB taxonomy): domain Bacteria; phylum Chloroflexota; class Anaerolineae; order B4-G1; family SLSP01; genus PWVB01. The sequence continues at coordinate 10,333 of DAOTTS010000211.1, read as the reverse complement.
TCACGATGTCGCCGTGTTTACGCGGTGGTCGGTGCCGGCTCTCATTCAACTGCTTGAGGAGCCCGATCCGGTCGCCTACGTGCTTACCAACTCCCGCAGTCTCTCGCAGGCGGATGCCGAATCCCTGACGCGGGGCATCGCCCGGAATCTGATGCGTGCCCGTGACGTGACCGGGCGGGAGTTTGTAGTGGTGAGTCGCAGCGATTCCACGCTCCGAGGTCACTATCCCGCAGAAGTGCAGACACTTATCGACGCGCTCGGCTTGGAGGTGGACGGCACCCTGATCATCCCCTTCTTCCAGGAGGGTGGGCGTCTCACTGCGAACGACATTCACTATGTGACAGAGGGCGACTGGTTGATTCCCGCAGCGGAGACCGAATATGCGGATGATGCTACCTTCGGCTATGCACACTCGAATTTGCGCGCCTGGGTTGCGGATAAGCACAAAGGTGGGCTGGATTCCTCGGACGTCGCCCATGTGTGCTTGAGCTTGATCCGCGAGGGCGGTCCGCACGCGGTCGCTGCCGTGCTGCGCACGCTCTCCAACAGGCAGGTCTGCGTGGTCAATGCCGTGTCTTACCGCGACCTGGAGGTCTTCATCGCCGGACTCCTCAGCGTGGAAGCGGAGGGCAAGCGGTTCGTCTACCGGACCGCTGCGTCGTTCGTTCGGGTCCGGGGCGGCATCGCCCCGCGTTCCCTGCTGACGCATTCGGATCTCGACGTCCATCCCGCCGGCGGCTTGGTCGTGGTGGGCTCTCACGTTCGCAAGACCACCCAACAGCTTGAGGCTTTGCGCGCGCTCTCCTCACTCACGTGGGTGGAACTCGATGTGCCCACGCTTTTGCGGCCCTCACAACGAAAAGGTGTGATCTCGGAGGCAACAGACGAAGTTTCGCGCGCGATTGAGGCTGGGCGTGATGCGGTGTTGTATACAAGTCGTGAACCGGTCGTGGAGCATCCTACGTTTAGCCCCTTGCAAATTGGGGAGATGGTCTCTGACGCGCTCGTGCGCGTTGTATCGGGTTTAGGCGCGGCACCCGGGTGGGTTGTGGTGAAGGGGGGCATCACTTCATCGGTCATTGCGACCCGGGCCCTGGGCGTTGAGCGAGCGGACGTGCTGGGACAAGCGATTCCGGGGGTGCCGGTCTGGCAAACCGGGCCGGAGAGCCTTTGGCCGGATTTGCCTTACGTGGTCTTTCCGGGTAACGTCGGGGACGTGGATGCGGTGAAACGGATGGTTCGCATCCTACGGGGGGAAGGTGACCGCGATGCGCGCCCTTGAGACCTTCCAGGGCTTCAGAGGACAGCGTCCTGTCGAAAGTGGGCTTTCAATTTGAGACAGATTCGGTTCAGGCGGAGACTTTTTCGCCTCTGGGGAAAGTTACCGGCGAAGCTGCAATGGCTGCTCACGTGGTTGATGATCCCGAAATTCCTGGTGGGGGCGGTTGCGGTCACCTTCGGCGAGGATAATAAGGTCTTGCTCTTTCGCCATACCTATCGCAAGGAATATCCCTGGGGACTGCCGGGCGGATGGTTAAAAATGCAGGAGTCGGCTATTGACGCTGTCGAGCGCGAGATCTTTGAGGAATCCGGCTATGAGATCCGGGCGCTCTATCCTCTGGTCATCGGCGGAGACCCGGATCAACGCCGTTTGGACCTGATTTTTCTGTGTGAGTTTGCCGGCGGTACGTTTCGCCCCAGTGGTGAGGTCGCGGACGCGCGTTTTTTCGCGCCGGATTCGCTCCCGGGCAGCGTTGAGCCTTTCCACGTGGAGGTCGTCCGCTATGCAGCGGAGGTGCATCGTGAGGATGTGAACCGTCGCTCTGGGGCGGCATCGATCCAGGAGCGTTCGTAGCCGTTCGCTTGAATTTTTTCTCTGCCCCATCGTGGGGCTCGGTTTTGAGGATGCCGGACAGTTGACTTGCTGTATTCTTGGGAAAGAGGAAGGAACGGACCATGAATATTGTATTCTTTATGAGTGATACTTATCGATATGACAATCTGTCGTGTTATGGCCCTACGGATACCCGGACACCCCGACTGGATGCCTTTGCCAAGCAATCGTACGTCTTTGATAACGCCTACCTGGGATCCTTCCCCACGGTGCCCAATCGCCTTGATATTATGAGCGGGCGCTTTTCGTGCATCGAATATGCCTGGCAACGGCTGCCTGACGCCGTGTTGACCTATCAGGAGATTCTTTCGGCCTCCGGGGTGACCACGCAGATGGTCGCGGATACCCCTCACATCTTGGCCGAGGGTTTCAACTATTGCAGAGGATGGGATGGGTGGACGTGGATCCGAGGTCAGGAATCGGACCGTTGGAAGACCTGGCCCCAGGAGGTCTCCCTGCCTGCGTCACCGAACAAGCTGCGCAATCCCGAGGGGATCAAGACCCACTATCGTAATACCGCCTGGTGGGGTGGGGAGGAGGATCGTTTTGTCGCTCGCACCGTTCGTGAGGCATGTGATTGGCTGGAGAGGAACAGGGACCAGGAGCAGTTCTTCCTGTACGTGGACACCTTCGATCCCCACGAGCCCTGGGACGCCCCCCAACATTACGTAGACCTGTACGATCCCGACTACGAGGGCGAGAATCCCAATTATCCGGTTTACGGATTCTGGGAGGAGACGATGTCCCGGCGAGAGCTGGAACACATTCGGGCGGAGTATCGGGCCGAAGCCACGATGGTCGATCACTGGTTTGGGATCCTCATGGATAAACTTGACGCGCTGGGGCTGGCGGAGGATACCGTTGTGATCTTCACCACCGATCACGGTTATCTCTTCGGCGAGCACGACGTCGTGGGGAAGTCCCTGATTCCTGAGACTCAGGGCGCCGGGATGTCCTATGAATCCGTTCGTATGTACCAGGACATCCGGAGGACGCCCTTGATCATCCATATGCCGGGGCAACAGACCGGGAAACACGTCGAAGCGTTGGTGCAGAGCCCCGACCTGATGCCGACGTTCCTGGAGCTGGTCGGCCTGGTCACGACCGAGACGCAAAAGGGCAAGTCTGAGATACAAGCTCTACAATGCGGCGTCTTCTACACCAATAATTGGGAGTTTGACCCCGAACGCGTCCATGGTGAATCCCTGGTTCCTCTGCTTCGAGGCGAGACGGACCGCCATCGGGATTTCGTGGTCAGTTCCTGTACGCTGATCAGCCATAGCGAGAAGATCGCCAAATGTGCGATTGTCACAGAGGATGGATGGTGTCTTCACTACGCCGGACAGTATGATCAAGAGGCGGACAAGGGATTGGGCGATGCGGACAAACTCATCAATCTTGACATCACCCAGGCACCTACCGACCCGGCGCTTTTCTACTTACCCGAGGATCCGGGAGAGACGGAAGACTGTCTCGCGGAGAATGAAGCCCTGGCGCGTGAGATTCACGAGCGTTACGTGGCTTGGCTTGAGTCATTGGGGACGCCCGAGGCTCATCTCGCCGGTCGTCGACCGTTTCTTGAATGAGCCGGTGATTCAGATGATGGAGGAGGTGTGTCTATGAAACGGCCGAACGTTTTGATTCTTTATACCGATCAACAGCGATGGGATACGATCGCCTATGGGGGTAATCCACATATTCACACGCCAAACCTGAATCGGCTGGCGCAGGAGGGGGCCTTGATGGCCAACGCCTTCTGCAACAATCCCGTCTGTATGCCCAGCCGGCAGAGCATGCTCAGTGGGCTCTATCCCTCGACCCTGGGGTGTACGACCAACGGTATCGAGATGCGGGAGGACGTGTGGACGCTGCCGAAGATTTTGAAGTCATACGGATATCACACGGCCAATATCGGCAAGCTGCACTTCAAGAACCATTCGAACCGCGACCATCGAGAGCCCCATCCCCGTTACGGATTTGACCATCTGGTTCTCTCCGATGAGCCCGGATGCTACGATGATGCCTACATCAAGTGGGTGGAAGCTCACGACCCCGATCAAGTGGACGCGTGTCGTGTCTCGACGCCCCCTGCTTGGGAGGGCGAACCGGTTGAGAAGGAGCCCCGAGGGACGCAGACGCCCTACGTGTTTGAATGCCCGGAGGATCTGACCCACACCGCGTTTGTCGCCGAGGAGACCATCGCCTATCTCGAGCAGCGGCCTGCCAATCAACCCTTCTTTGCTATCGCCGGTTTCTATGCACCCCACGCGCCCCTGAACCCTCCGCCGCGTTTCGTCGAGATGTACGACCCGGATGATATGCCGTTACCTCATCAGGATGAGACGCCGGAGACTGTGCCCTGGCAGCCGATGCAGCTTTCCGACGATCGCTGGCGGAAGATCAAGGCCTATTACTATGCGCTTATCAGCCACGTTGACGACCAAGTGGGACGTATCCTCCGGTACCTGGATGCTTCGGGCCTGAGGGATGATACGCTGATTATCTTCACCTCAGATCACGGTGAACATCTCGGCGACCACGGTATCGTCGCCAAGGGGCCGCCGGGATTGGATAGCTGTGCCCACGTCCCGCTGCTTATCTCCCATCCCAGGCGTATCGAGCCAGAGCAGCGGTTGGACGCATTGATTGAGGCGGTCGATATCGCCCCCACTATCCTGGACTTCTGCGGGGTTCAAACGCCGCCATCTTTCCAGGGACGCTCCTTCCGGGCGCTTCTCCAGGGTGAGCGGTATGAGCCCCGATCGTCGGCCTATATCGAGTTCAAGGACCCTTTCCGAAAGTCGTGGAAGACGATCCGGACCCAGAGGTACAAATACTGCGCTTTCAGCGATTCGATGGGGGCATCCAGCCCCGATGAGCTTCTCTACGATCTCCGAGAGGACCCACACGAACAGCGTAACGTTGCGGGCGATCCGGCCTACCGAGACGCCCTAGAGGCGATGCGGGCGGAGCTTGTGCGGCGGTGGTTTATGGTTGAGGATCAATATCCGCTAAGATCGGGGAGGTACTGATGGCTCGCACTGACGATCATATCCGCGAGCCGGCCCGTGACGTGCCGGTTGTAGAGGACGTCGATCTTTGCGTGATCGGCGGCAGCACGACCGGTGTCTTCGCCGCGCTCGCGGCTGCACGATTGGGCGCGCGCGTGGCTTTGGTTGAGCGCCTGGGGTATTTCGGTGGGTCGGCCACTGCCAGCCTGGTCTGTGTCTGGCACTCAAGGATGGACACGGCGTTTGAACAGGAGATCATCGGCGGCCTGCCGATCGCGTTGATGGATCGGTTGCGGCAGCGGGATGCCGTGAAGAACCTGGGGGGTGATGAGAGCAGGCAGTATATTTTCTCGTCGAGTGAGATGATCCTGGCGCTTGACGCGATGGTTGGGGAGACCCCTGACATCCGGCCGTTTTTGCACACCCGGTTTTGTGACGTGGCGGTGGATGACCAAGGTCGTGCTGAGGCCGCCATTGTCGAGGATAAGTCGGGTCGACGTGCCATCCGTGCCCGCATTTTTATCGATGCCTCGGGAGATGCCGATCTCGCCCACCGGATGGGATTCCCGACGTACAAGCGCTCGAAGCTTCAGCCGCCGACAACCTGCGCTATGGTGCAAGGGCTGCGTGACCTCCGCCGCGACCATCCCGATTTCAGCCTTAACCAGGAGGTCTTTAACCCTGAGTATCCAGAGGCGCTGCGCCCGGGATTTTTGTGGACTGCAGATCCGCCGGCTACCAACCTGACAATGATCGCCGGGACCCGGGTTCACGGCGCAGATTGCAGCGATGCCGACCAACTGACCGAGGCCGAATTCGAGGGACGCCGTCAGGTCCGTGCCATCCTTGATATCCTGCATAGGCACGTACAAGACGGTCAATCGGTCTCGCTCCAGGCTTTACCCGCCCGGATTGGCATTCGTGAGACACGTCACGTGCGGTGTCTTCATACCTTGACCGAGCGCGAGGTGCTGCGAGGTCGCCGTTTTGAGGATGCCATTGCCAATGGGAGCTACCGGGTGGACGTTCACGACGCCGAAGGGGACGGTTTGATCTTCCGATATCTTGATGGGCGTGAGATTTGGGTGGGCGCTGATGGCGCGCGCCGCGAGGGGCGTTGGCACTCGGACGATCCCGATATGCCGACCTTTTATCAGATTCCCTATCGATCCCTGGTGCCGGAGGGGGCGAGCAACGTCCTGGTCGCCGGTCGGTGCTTGGATGCTGACGAGGGGGCGTTTGGTGCGGCGCGTGTGATGATCAATACTTCGCAGATGGGGCAGGCAGCCGGCGTCGCGGCTTGGCTGGCCCTGCAGACCGATGGGGTAGCTGCTGTTGATCCCACACAGCTTCGTGGGATCCTTCGGGATCAGGGCGCTATCGTTCTGTGATGGGTTGATAGGGTCGTGTTGATTCATAGGAAAGTGAGGTGAGTATGCCCCGGCGGTTGGCTTTTGTCGGCCCCTATGACGCTGCTGTCTTGGATTATGAGGAAGCTTCTCTCGATGCTCACGAAGTGCGGGTGAAGACCGAGTGGGCGTCAGGTAAGCACGGCACGACCACGGCGATGTTTGATGGCGGTGCATTCAAGGGGCAGACGTTTGACCTGGAACGCCGCCTCTTTCTGCCCTCGGATGAGGAACTGCGTAGACCGACGTCGGAGAACCCGTGGCATGCCGGCACGAGCGGGGTTGGCACCGTGATCGAGGTCGGTCCTGAGGTGCGTCGATGGTCGATAGGCGATCGTGTCTTCGGACTTATGGATGTCCGGGAGACAAACGTGTGTGCCGACGATCGGATCTGGGCCCTTCAGGACGTCGATCCGACGTTAGCGCTGTGCATTGAGCCGGCTTACGTCGCGTTTCACGCCGTCCGAGAGTCGCAGTTGCGGTTTGGATCCAGCGTTGCGGTGATAGGTCTGGGCGCATTGGGGCTTCTGGCTGTCCGCATGGCGCGGTTGGGCGGCGCGGAGTACCTCTATGCTGTCGATCCGTTACCCGCTCGGAGGGCTTGGGCGGCAGACCACGGGGCCGATGCGGTCTTTGATCCCGCTAAAGGCGATGTCGCTTTGACGATCCACGACCTGACCCATAAGCACGGCGTTGACGTGGCGATTGAGTTGAGCGGCGCTTATCCCGGACTGGCTACGGCTATACGATCGACGCGGGTCGGGGGAACGGTCTGCTCGGCAGGTTTCTACCAACGTGAGGCCAGTGGGATGTGGCTGGGGCGTGAATGGCACCATAATCGATTAACCCTTGTTGTCCCGCATGGGTGCGGGTGGGGGCACCGGCCCAGGGATTATCCCCGGTGGGATGAGCAGCGGGCCTATGACTGTATCGCAAGTATGATGCAGCAAGGCAAACTCACCGCTCCGGATCTTATCAAGCCCATTATCTCGCTTGACGAAGGGCCCGACGTGTTCCGGCTTATCAGAGATAACCCCAATGAGGTGATAAAATACGCGGTAAGGTTCTAAGGATAGCGTTTTGTCATGGCGAATTGACGGGTGGGGGTGATATCGTCATGGTTGAGTGTTCAATTGCGGTGCCTAGTGGTAAAATGAGCAGGTGCTTACGGATGTGGACGTATCCACTCATTGTTGGAGGAGCATGTGACTCAATCCGGTAAGATCCTCATTGCCGATCGTGATCTGTCCATTCGCGAAGCGATGACGGAGTATCTGGTGAGCACGGGATACGACGTCATCGTCGTTACCACGGGTGAGGCGGCACTGGAAGAAGCAAGGTCGCAGTCTCTTGACGTTATCCTGATCGACCTGCGGGTGTCGCACCCGAGTGGGTTGCAGGTGATCTCAACGCTTGTGGATGAGAGGTCTGGTCTTCCGGTCGTTGCCATGTCGGGCACCGGTGTGCTGCACGACGTCGTTGAGGCGATGCGGATCGGGGCCTGGGACCATATAAGCAAACCGATTGAGGATATGGATGCCGTTGCTGTCGTCATCGATCGGGTTCTGGACAAGGCCGCGCTGATTGCTGAGAGAGATCGATACCAGAGGGAAATTGAGCGACTTAACCGATCGCTGGAGGCGGAGGTTGAGAGACAAACCCAGAGCCTCTTAATGCAGAACCGGAGGCTCAAGGCCCTTAACCGCGTTGCGCACGCGGTCAGTCACTCTCTTGAGCTTGACGCGATGTTGGATCGCGCGCTCGATGCGGCTGTCTCGGCTATGGACGCTGATGCCGGTGTGATTCGGCTGCTTAATCCCTCGACCGGTTATCTCTATATTGTTTCCGCGTGTGGGCTCGAACCCCAAGCGTTAGCGTCGGTCAAGCCGGTCCCGTTAGGTAAGAACATCTGTGGCGACGTTGCACTTCACGGGCACTTACGTATGGGACGACGACTTCCCACGGACGAGTGGCCTGTAGAGGTCGGAACCCAAAGCTTGAAAGGGTTTATCTACGTTCCCTTGCGCGTGAGCGGTGGGGAAGAGATTTTCAACGATCAGTGGCGAAACGGTCAGGCGATTGTAGGTACTCTCGCTGTTTTCCAGCGCGCGGCTCAGGATTTTTCACAGGATCACATCGAGTTGCTGATGAACATTGGTACGCAATTAGGGCTTGCGGTCACGCGGGCCCAATATGCTGCGGATCTGCGGTACGCGAATGCACAACTGGAGGAGGCGAACGAAGAACTCCGTGAGTTGGATATGCTCAGGGAGCAGTTTATCCAGAATGTCGCTCACGAGTTGCGAACGCCTTTGGCTCTGGTTCGTGGCTACGTGGAAATGTTGGCGGGAGGCGACTTGACCTCAAGCGAGCGCGATTTAGCGGTACGGATTGCCTCCGAACGGGTACGCTCCCTCGTTGAACTTGTCGAGGCGATTACGACCTTGCAGGATTTAGAGACGCACCCCTTATCGATAGGCAACGTGAATATAACGGAGCTGATCAACATGGCATGTCAGATGACCGCACAACGTGCGGCTGCGACCGGTGTCCATCTCCAATGTCAAACCTCGGAGGCTATGCCGCCCGTATCGGGCGATTTCACCCGTCTTGCACAGGCCTTGCATCAGTTGTTGGATAACGCATGCAAGTTCTCGAAAGCCGGTTCCGAGGTGTTGATTGAAACGGGGCTTTCGCAGGAAGGGAACTACGTTCTGATCTCGGTTGCCGATGAGGGTATCGGCATTCCTTCAGAAGAACACGAGCGTATCTTTGAGCGTTTCTATCAAGTTGACGGTAGTCCCAGCCGCCGGTATGGTGGGACGGGGTTGGGACTTGCTTTGGTCAGAGAGATCGCGGAAGGACACAACGGATGGGTTGGGCTTGAAAGCGAACCCGGAAATGGCAGCACGTTTACCGTTGCGTTGCCCTTGGTCTGACTATGGGTTTGGGAGGCTTGTTTTTACCTATGATCCTCACAGTTGAGGAAGGAGTTACCTCATGTTCATGAATCTGAGCACCGGTGCAATCGGCGTACGTGGTATGATTCTCGATGAGATGCTTGCTCTGGCCAAGAAAACGGGATTTGAGGGCATTGACTTTGACATTCGAGAGGTCGCAGCGCTGGCTGACGAGGAAGGAATCGAAGCTGTCCGCGCTAGATTTGAGCGGTCCGGCATTGTACCGGGACAATGGGGGTTACCGGTTGCCTGGAACGATGACGATCGCTGGCGTCAGGATCTGGATGTGCTTCCTAAGCTGGCGACGTTGGGCAGGGAGCTGGGATGCACGCGAACGGCGACCTGGTGCCCACCGGCCTCCGATGCCCACCCCTTCGACGAGAATTTCGCGTGGCACGTGGACCGTTTTGGTCCGATCGCCGAGACGCTCGCCGCGCAAGACTGCAAGTTGGGTATTGAGTTTATCGGTCCGGAGACCCTGCGAACCGGACGGCGTTACCCTTTCATTCACACGCTCGAAGGGATGATGCGCCTCGCGGATGCCATCGGGACGGGAAACGTAGGGCTGCTTCTGGATGCCTGGCACCTCTACACGTCCGGTGGGACGCTTGAGGATCTGGACGCCATCACGGCCGACGACGTGGTTACGGTTCACGTGAACGATGCGCCCGAAGGGGTACCCCTTGAGGCGCAGATTGACAACGTCCGCTGCCTGCCAATGGAGACCGGCGTGATCGATCTGCCCGGATTCATGCGCAAACTGGCATCGATGGATTATGAGGGACCGGTCACGGCTGAGCCTTTCAGTGCTCGTCTCAATGAGATCGCGGCGGACGACCCTGAGCGGGCTGCTCGTTTGACAAAATCCAAGATGGATGCTTTATGGGAGGCTGCAGAGCTGCGCGCGTAGAGAAGTTTTGGATTTGTGTCTGGGCTGTGTCTTGGCAGTTAGGGCAATTGCATTTGGCGAAAATGAGTTAAGATAAGATCTTGTAGGCGAGTTAAGGAGAGGGCAAATGTCACAGGCTCCGACATTGACTATCCAAGAATGCTTTCAAG
>DAOTTS010000210.1:0-11495 GCA_034437735.1 Anaerolineae bacterium | reverse complement strand
CCGCACCTTGGGACTCGTCTTCTCGTAGATGTACTGCAGCGTCGTCGTCTTCCCGCTCAACGCCGGCCCGTAGTACACGATCTTCAAATTCAGTTCCCGCATCTTCCAGTTAATAAACATAGCGCTCCGTCACGAAGATTTAAGCTCACTAGCCGCATCCAAAAGATCGGAGGGCACCAGCCCAGCGGCGACCGCTTCCTGCAAATCCATCAGCTCCGTTGGCCCCTCGGACGCTTCTTCAACCGTCCCTTGAGGCACAACCTCCGGCTTCCCAACAGAGGGACGAGGGGACATTTCGCCACCATCAGCCATCTGGACCTCAACGCCCGCGAACGCGCCTAATGCCTCCCCCCCTTCCTCATCCGCCAGTGGGCCAAACGCGAGATCGAACTCCTCGTCCAAGGAATCAAGCAGATTCTCATCACCGGGAAGCATCTCGGGCGCCTGGTTCAAGTCCAATTTGGCTAACGCCGACGCGGTCTGTTTGGTGAAATGCCAGACCGCTCCAGTCTTCGCCTCAGAGCCGAAGATGACCGCCAGAAGCAGATCTTCATTGACGTCATAGGCATAGATGTTGTAGTCAGGCCCCTCGTGATAGCTCGACTTGAAGATCGACGTATTGCCCAGCATCTTGGAAAGCTCAATCGCGGCCATAAAGTTTGCCGCGACCAACGCCCCCACGGTCGACTTATCAAGTCCCTGGGTCATCCCAGCAATCTCGATGGGATACCCCCCGGAACTGAGCAGCATGACGCATCGCGCCCCCGTATCCTCCTGCAGGGCCTCCAGATGCTCCGACACTTCGTCCTCAACGCCGAGCTCACCACTGCGGTAAGGGTCTGCGACCTCCGTGCTGCTAACCGCTGCGTCGACAATCTCCCGGATCTCACTCAGTTTGAAAGGCTTGTCAATATAGCCATCCAGATCCGTGTTGGCCGTATTTTGTAAGTCTCCTGTCCCGTGGGCCGTCATAAGAATCACCTGCGTCTCGGGCGCTACCCGGCGCACCGCCATTGCGAGATCCAGCCCATTCATCTCGGGCATCTTGTAATCGGTGATCACGAGGGCGTAGGGCTTATCCTGAAGTTTGGATAAGGCTTCAGCACCGCTCTGTGCGGTCTCAACCTCATACTTCTTATCCAGTTTATCCAGACTTCGGGATAAAATCAGCGTGACGTTCGGCTCATCGTCAACAATAAGAATTCGCTTGAGTTCCATGCCTCCATCCTCCTATCAATCTTCAAACAACTGCACGGATCCGGTGTCCCCAATCATCCTCAAAGCTCCGCGGGCACCTGAGCCAGGGCATCCGCAGCGACTTCTCTGATCTCCGCCAACCGCACGGGCTTACTAAGAATCTTTTTGACTGCACTGCCGGACGCCTGTTTGCGCAGCTCGTAACTATCGTGGGCCGTGACCATAATAATGGCGATCCAGGGATATTTCTGACGCGCTTTCTCCGACAGACTCATCCCGTCAATGCCGGGCATGCGATAGTCCGTAATCATCAAATCAAACCGCTTTTCCGCAAGGAGACGCAGGGCCGAAGCGCCATCGTTAGCGACCGAGACTTTGAAATTAGGCATCTTCTGCAGGGCTGCCCGCAGCATATCCGCGACTACTTTCTCGTCATCCACAATCAGAATTCGCCAGAATTTCGATGCAGGCTCTTCTCGATCCCCGGCTTCTTCCAACTCAGGGAGACAGATACGGAACTTGCTACCTCGTTCCACTTCACTCTCAACTTCCATATGCCCTCCTTGCGACTCCGCAACCCGTCTCGCTAACGTAAGTCCGACCCCGAGCCCACCATACCGTCTCGTGGTCGATCCGTCGACCTGATAAAAATCCTCAAAAATCGCCTGCAGCTCCTCGTTGGGGATGCCGATGCCCGTATCCCCAACCTCCAAATTGATCATGCCGTCCCGACGATAGACCCTGACCGTGATGCGCCCACCTTCCTCCGTGAACTTGATCGCATTCTCGATAAGGCCGGCCAAGGCCTCGGAGAGCTGATACTCATCCCCAACTGCGAGAAAGGGGCCATCCGACGTGACGTCATAGTCGAGCGTCAGGCCTGACACCCGCGCCTCATCTTGATATTCTTCAACGAGTGAGACCAACAAGTCCTCGACCCGGAGCGGCATCTGAAGCTCGGTATGCGCATCGATAGCGAGAAGCAATCCAATTCGGGTGACCATACGGGTCAGGTGATGGGTCTGTCGGGTGATAACCTGCATAACCTTCTTCTGCTCCCCCGAAAGCGAGCCAAGATCTCCACTATCGAGAAGCTCCGCATATCCACGGATGATGGCTACCGGCGTACGAAGCTCGTGGGAGACATTCTGAACGAACTGATCGCGCATCTGCTTAAGCTTTTCGGATTCCAAGTGCCGACTGGTGGATGTCGATATGTATGAATTCATGTCATGAGCTCCCTTTGAATGCGATGTCCCTACCGCCTATCCACGCTTTCAAGTTAAATCATAACATGAAGAAGGACGACCATGTATTAGGATATCGTTAGTGGATTGTTGAGGTTTTGTTAGAGGCGACGCAGTGCATGAAAAAAGGCCCGCGCCGCATCATTGCGGGCCTGCGGGCCCTCATAGAGGGTAGATCAATCAGGGAGAAAGAAGCGCGAGGCCGGCCTAGCCTCACAGTAACGTGCTTAGGGCTGAAAGCTCAATAACTTCGACGCCTGGGGTGCTTTCGACACCGCTTTCAGCTTGATTTTGCGGAAGTTATTTGACAGCCAACCCTTAACTAAGGGATTCCTCGACGGCATACCCGACGCCCCGGACCGTACGAATCAGGGTCGCGCACCCGATGGCATCCTCAAGTTTACTCCGGATATTATGAATATGATATCGAACCGTCTCGTTGGCCCCCCATGAGTCATCCTCATAGCCTTGTACCTTGGTCACAAATTCTTGATAAGAGACGACCCTAGGCGCCTGGCCGATCATATAGGAAAGAATCGCAAACTCGGTCGGGGTCAAGTCCAAATCCTCGCCTTCAATACTGATGCAGTGACGTGCCAAATCCACGAGCCACGGCCCGCATCGTACGAGATCACAACTGTCCTGCGGGGCCTCTGCGTGAAGGCCTTCATAGACCTCGTCTAAAGGTACCGCCGAGGGGGCAGTTTCCGTTCCAACACCATTCTCGGTGGCCCGAATCTCCTCCAAACTCGAGACCAAGGTCTCCTCCAAACGACCGATCAACGCTTCCTGACGAAGTTCACGCTGTCGCTTTTTCAGGGCTTGACGCACACTCTTGCGAAGATTATTGGCCTTGGTCGGTTTGTAGAGATAATCATGCGCACCGTGACGGAGGGCCTCCACCGCAGTCTCAAGCGATGCATAGCCCGTCAGGATGATAACTGCCGTGCCAGGTTCCTCGCGATGGAGAACTTCGAGGACGTCCAATCCGCTGACATCCCGAAGTTTGAGGTCTAGAAGCACAAGATCAAAGGTTTCTTGCTCAACGAGCGCCAGGCTCTCCCCACCGGACGCTGCGGTTGTCACTTGATACCCTTCCTTGCTAAGTACCCGCTCCAGAAAGAACCGAATGTTGGGTTCATCATCCACAACCAATATCTTAGCTTCAGAGGGCGCATCAAAAGACGCTTCGCGGCTTCTCTGAGAGTTCAATGTCACGGTAACGGGTGCTCCTTTATGTCCCCAGACGGCAATAAGAGGGTAAACGTCGTGCCCTGACCTGGACGGCTGGCAACACGGATCTCACCCTCGTGTGCTTGAATGATACTATAACTGATAGAAAGGCCAAGCCCCGATCCCTTAGGCTTCGTCGTAAAGAAGGGCTCAAAGATACGAGAGAGCACTTCGGGCTCCATGCCGACGCCGGTGTCCTCAAACTCAATACGAACCCCCGGTAGTTCAGCACCCTCACGTTGTCGGCGGGTCCGGATCGTCAGCGTCCCGCCCTCCGGCATCGCATCCACGGCATTGAGCAGGAGATTAAGGAACACTTGCATCAAATGATCGGAGGTCGCATGGATCTCCGGAAGGTCCGGCTCCCAATCACGGTGGACGACGACGTTATTACGCTCGAGCTGGCTGGTCGATAGATCCAGAACCTTTTCCAGAATCTCGTGAACGTCCGTACGCCGCATCCCACCCCGAGTCGGGCGGTAAAAATCACGCATACGATGGACGATCTCAGAGATTCTATCGATCTCCCCTTCGGCAATATCGATATACGAACTAACCTCCCCATCCCCAACGATAGGAACGGACGCCTCATCAAGCTCTTCCCGGGCGAGGGTCAAGCAACCTAACACCGCTTGGAGAGGATTGTTGATCTCGTGAGCCAGGGATGCGACCAAACGTCCCAACGCCGCCATCTTCTCGGTATGGATCATCATCGCCTGGGTACGCTCCCGCTCCCGCAGGAGCACCCGAAGGTCCTCGTACAAACGTGCGTTCTCCAGGGCAACGGCGAACGTCGATGCGAACGCTTGCAGGGTCTGGAGATCCTCCTCGTCGTAGAGACTGCTCTCCTGACTGGCCACGACGAGCACCCCAATAACCTGATCCTGGATGATCAAGGGCACCGCCATCATCGCATGGGGATGGGGGGTAAGCTGATCGTTGGCCTCGACGAAAAACTGAGGGTCCACCTGCACGTCAGCGATCAACATCGGCTCCTGCTCAGCGTAGACACGTCCGGTCAGACTGTCCCCGACAGGAATGCGCAGAGAAGAGCGTTGATAGGCGCCTTGAAAGTGTCCTTGAACGAAGTGCAGCGTCCTGGCATGCGATGCCTCCGCCCCCCCCTCCGCCTCCGGCTTTTCCTCCTCCTGCATCAAGGCGACGCTGTCCGCACGGAAACGCTCGGTGATCTGATCGAGTGCAGCCTTGATCAACCGCTCGGAGTCGAGCGTCGAGGCCAGCTCCCGACTGAACGCATTGAGGGCACTTAACTCCTCAGCTCGATCGCGCGTGCGGGTGTACAGCCGGGCATTATCCAAGGCGACCGACGCGATAGCGGCGACCGCCTCCAGCAGATCACGATCGTCCTGCGTGAACGCACCGTCCCGTTTATTGATCATCTCAATCGCCCCGATCGCCTCGTTATGGACCCGCAGAGGGACGCAGAGAATGGATCGGGTTTTGAAATCGGTCACGGCGTCGACCCCGCTGTAAAAGCGCCGGTCCCTCTCAACTTCGTTCACGACAACGGATTGGTTCCGATGGACGACCCAACCGGCGATGCCTTGATCCAGTTGAATATGTCGTCCGACGAGCCCCTTATGCTCGAGGGCCGCCTTGAAGACAATCTTTTCACCCTCGGATTGGGAGCCATCGTTGGATTGGTCCTCGCCATTCGTCACGCGGAGCAGAACTGACCCTTCTTCAACGTCGAAAGCACGACCGGTCAGCGCCAAAATACGATCGAGAATCGTATCTGGGTCCAGAGAACCGGCCGCAAAACTGCTGATCCGATTGAGCGTCCGCAAGCGATCCGTCTGTTCCCGGCTTGCCTGATAAAGTTGTGCGTTCAGAAGCATCTGGCTGGCCCGATTGGCCACCGCTCGGGCGAGAGCCCGATCCTCGGACGTAAAGGGACGCCCATCACCGCGCGCCCTTAAGACCAACACCCCCCCGATGCCATGGTCACTCGTCAAGGGGGCGAGCATATCATCGACCGTCCAGCCCTGAATCGAGGGCGTGATCTCGGCGCGTCCCTCCTGGAAGAGGTCCTTGATCAGGACCGGGCTTGCCTCCCCACGATTTTGAAGCCAAGCGACAAGACGCTGGATCTGTCCACGCTCCCGCTCCGAGAGCGTCTGGATCTGCCAAACCCGATCGTCCGACAGTTGCGTATTGAAACAGAGCGAGTCCTGACTCTGACAGCTCAGGAAGGTGCCGCCCGAGGTATCTAGGGCACGGGTCACGTGCTCCAGCGTGACCCGCGCAAGCTCTTTCGGGTTCAGGGTCGCCTGTAGCGCTTGATCCAACGCGTTAAGAACCCGTAACTGATCGACTTGTTGCGCTTCGCGGTAGAGGCGGGCATTCTCCAGGGCCACGCCGATCTGGCGGCCGATGGCCCGCAGCAGGCTGTGATTGGACGCTAACGGTCCCGGATCCTCCCAGAGCAAACTCAACGATCCAATCAACCGCCCCGCGACGACGATGGGAATACACACCCAATGACCCGTCCCTTCCTGGATTAATTGGGACGGCATATGCTCGCACATCGCCATCACATTATCGGCCGACTCATCATACTCAATCGAGGCCAGAATGGGGCAAATACCACCGGAAACCATCGTCTGCTTCATATCTGCGGGAATGCCATATCCAGCGACGCTGACAGCTACGTCCCCTTCTTCGTCCGTGTCTCCTGCTGCGGGCACATTGATCCAACCGGCATCGGCCTCCAGCGTCGAGAGCACAGCCTCAATCACCGTATCCGTAACAGCCTCCGGGGTCCGCAGCGACGCGATCGCCGCACCGATTGTATAGAGCGCGGCTTGCTCCTCGGCGTAGCGACTCAGCGCATCCCGCGAACGCTGGGCCTCGACCGCAATCGCATAGAGAGAAGCAAACCGCTTGACCACAGCAAGGTCGAGTCCGTTATACGGACGGTCGGGGTTCGCTAACGCCACCTGCCCCATCAGCGTATGCCCGATAAGCGCGGGCGCAGCCAGAAAACGCCGGATCGGCATATGCCCCTCCGGCAGGCCCGATGAACGCGCGTCCTCCTCCACGTCATTGGAGATCAACGGGCGTTGGTGCTTCAGCGACCAGCCCCACAGCCCTTCAAATGACTCGAACGCGACCGACGGGTCGTCAATGTGACACTTTTCCCACACCTCAGCCGTCATGGCGGCTATCACCATATTCCCGGTCTCCGGCACGATATAGCCGACAAACCCAAAAGCGCTTCCCGTCAACTTCTGGGCCTCCTTGAGAACCATCCGCGAGATGCTCTGCAGGGAAACCGAGGAGATCAACGCTTGGGCGAGTTCTGTAATGGCAGAATTTAGATCGGACTCCCAGGAGAGGGCAGCCTGGGTATCCTTCCGCTCGGTGATATGCCGGCAGTTCACCACCATACCTTTGAGGATAGGGTGATCCAACTGATTGGTCACCGTGGTGAGCAGCCAGCGATAGGAGCCGTCCTTGTGTTTCACCCGAATCTCAAAGCTGGGAGCTTCCGAGGGCGTGGTTTCTGTCCGTTCCATAACAGACCGCGCCTTTGCAACGTCATCCGGATGCGCATAGTCCAAAAAAGGCGTGCCGACCAGTTCCTCAGGGGCATACCCCAACACATCCTCGTGCGCCGGGCTGGCGTAAACCATCACCCCCTCAGCGTTGACGATGGTGATGAGATCCGAGCTATGCTCGATAAGCGGGAGAAAGTTTGCCAGATGTTGTTTGAGTTTCAGAGCAGCCTGGGATGAGTCTTCCATAGGGTGATCGGAAGATTGCATAGACACTTTAAATTAAGACTCCTAACACACCCTCAGCCTATATCGGGATATCCATCGACATAGATAGAAGTGCAAATAGGTAAGCGTTATCCGGTCATCTCTCAAGGTAATACAAAGGAATAACCACGCCCCCGGACCGTGCGGATATACTCGCGATCCTCAGAACCGACCTCAATCTTACGACGCAACCGGTAGATGTGAGAACGGATGTACGAACTTGCTTCATCTTCATCCAATTTATAGCCGCGCAGGTACTCAACGATCTCGACCGGCGTGACGACGCGGTTCCGGTTTTGCATAAGATAGACCAAGACGTCAAACTCGGTAGGTGTCAGATGGACGGGCTCGTTATCCCGCAGGACCAGATGCTTCTCCTTATCGACCAAAAGGCCCGTCGCCCTCAAAAAACGCGTCTCCGGCGGCACCGCTGGCTTGGGGGCCTCCTTAAGTTTAGCGAGCGCAGATTCGAGCATCTGAATCGGATCCTGCATACTTTGACGCTGCTCGTGGCGCTTGGTAAGTCCGCGCTCTACCGTACGAACGATCGTCTCCAGCGAACTCGGTTTGAGGAGATAATCCGAGGCGCCGTGGCGAATGCCCGTGATCGCGGACTCCATCGTGCCATAAGCCGTCATAATGATGAAGATTGTATCGACGTCGGACGCAAAGGACCGGGCCTTTTGCAGCACTTCGGTCCCCTCCATCTCCGGCATTTTGAGATCGAGAAGCACCACATCCATCGCGCGGTCCCTCAGAATCTCCAACGCTTTCGAGCCCGATCCGACACTGTCGGCTTGATACCCAACCCGCGCAAAGAGATCTTCCAACGTATGGCGCAGACTCGCTTCATCATCCACAATAAGAACCCGAGCGCCGGGAAAGGACGTTTGAAGTTGTGTTTTCGCGATCACCATGATAGACCTCCCTTTACACTCGATATCAAAACCGCTACAGGTACCTGATCCGGCCAGGAATAACCAAAAAGTTTAGGGGGTTGTACCTGGATCAGTAATCTCCGGCCTCATTGCTATGAACTGGCAACCGGACAATAAACGAGGTACCCTCGCCGACTTCACTCTCCACCTGGATCTCGCCCTGATGCTGACTGACGATCGAATGACTGATGCTCAACCCCAACCCGGTGCCATCGGCCTTCGTCGAATAGAAGGGCTCAAAAATCCTCGACAACTCGTCCTCAGGGATGCCCACGCCCGAATCCGCCACACAAATCTCCACGTGCTCGTTGTTTGAGTGGCGCGTCGATATCGTGAGCGTTCCGCCACCGGGCATAGCCTCCACCCCGTTGATAATCAGATTCAGCACCACCTGTCCCAACGTCGTAGCATTGCCTTCGACCGGCGGCATATGGCGGTCCAAAGACTCACGAAGGGTCACGTGACGATGCTCTAGATATTTCTTCGCCAAATCTATGACTGTCTTGGCCACCCGGTTCACGTCCAGAATCTCAAACCTCTCACCGGGCCGGCGGGAAAAATCAAGGATGCGATTCACCATCTCAACGAGCCGCTCGACCTCCTCGTCCGCCATCCGGACGTAGTCCTGTATCTCCTCCCGGGAAAAGGAGAAGGACAGGATCATTTCCAGACTATTGTGAATCGCCTGGAGTGGATTGCTGAGTTCGTGAGCCAGGGAAGCGGTCAGACGTCCGGTTGCTGCCAGCCGCTCGTTGTGCAGGATCTCATCGCGAGACTGCTCGGCCAGGATCCGCTGTTCGCGCTCGGCCTCATACCGATGGATATTCTCGATCGCCAACGCTATCTGCCCCGCGATCGCCTCGAGAAGCTCGATATCCCGCTCCTCGATCATCTCTTCCGGATCGAGCCACAGATTCAAGACGCCTAACACACGATCGTGGGCGATGAGGGGCACACTGACATCCAGGTTGGCAGGCAGGTCCGGACATTGGCGCGCCTCGACGACCTCCTTGTGCGCGCACCGCGACACGATGACCTTTTCTTCGAGGACCGCCTGCCCACACATACACGCCTCTAGGGGCATCGCTTGATCGACACAGGGTATATCATCCGGCATCCCACGTTGGACGACCACCCGCAGTTCGGCGGCGTCATCGTCGAGGAGCGCAAACGAGCCCTTCTCACTCTCAAAGAGATCCAGGGCCATCACAGCATCGAGCGTGTCACCAAGCACCACGTCGAGATCGAACGATCGGCTCGCAATTCCCGCGATCGTATTGAGGGCCGAGAGCTCCGCATTGCGGCGCCGGAGTTCTCCCTCCGCCCGCTGCAATTTATCACAATCGATCGAGGGCCCCTCCCCGCCATCCTCACAGTCTCTCGGGGAGGGCGTATGGGACCTGACAGACGCCTGACGCGCTCGGGCGTACTGAATGGCGCGTATCAATTGCTCGGCTCCGAACTCCCCTTTGAACAGATAATCCTGCGCTCCCAGGCGCAAAGCCTCAAGGGCAGTCGCCGGATCATCCTGTCCGCTCATCACAATGACCGGACAGTCTGCAACCTCCTGGACGCGGGTCACCCCCGCTAACCCCACGCTGTCGGGAAGTCCCAGATCCATGAGGACTACATCGAGTTGATGGTTCCTCAGATACTCAAGGGCCTGCGAGAGGCGGGAGACCGCGTGATGACGGAAAGGCACCTCACTGGCGTCAAGATAGGTTTCAACCAAGCGAATGAGGACAGCGCTGTCCTCCACGATCAACACGCGAACGGTCATTCTGTCAGAACCACATCTTGGTCAGCAGCAGGAAGAACGAAGTAAAACGTGCTCCCACTTCCCGGTTCACTCTCAACCCCCACGTGTCCGCTCAACTTCTCGATAATCCGCCTGACGATGGAAAGCCCCAGACCATAGCCGTCGCTCTTGACCTGGCTGATCTGGGTGAAAGGCACAAACAGACTTGCCTGATCAGGTTCAGAGATACCGGGGCCGTTATCCCGCACCCAGTAACGGACCTGGTCATCGCCATTCCTCTCTCCACCTATCGAGATTTCCGGTGAGGGGTCACAATACTTCAGCGCATTGCTGATGTAATTGAACCAGACTTCCTCGACCCACATCGCGTGCCCAAGCGCCGTCGGCAACGTCTCAGGGATCGTGATCTTGGGGCGGGAATCCTCAATGGGATATTTCAGACGCTCAATCGCCCCCTCAACGACCTTAAGCATATCCAAGGCCTCAACCTTGACGTCCGACTTACGAACGCTGCTCAGCAGCAGCAGTTCCTGAATAATCGCATTGGCTTTTTGGCCCTGCTTCATAATGCCCTGAACATAAGTGAGGAGCATATCACTTTCGATCGTCTCATAACTCTCCTCAATCAATTCAGCGTATCCCAGAATCACCGTCAGGGGCGAGCGCAAATCGTGGGCGACCGTGTGGGAGAAAGCATCGAGCTCCCGATTGCGGAGTTGCAGTTCGACCGCACGCTCCCGCATCGCCTGCTCCGTCTGCTTCCGCTCGATCGCGTAGCGGATCGAGCGCACCAGGAGGTTGCCATCGACGTCCGTCTTGACCAGATAATCTTGCGCACCCAGTCGTACAGCCTCAATAGCCAGATTCCTGTCATCCAGCCCACTGAGGACGATGATAGGCATATCGTCCGGGGCTTTGTCATAAACCTGGCTAAAGGTCGAGAGCCCGGCACTGTCCGGCAGTAGTAAGTCAAGCAGCACGACGTCATAAGCGTCCTCTGCCAAACAACGCAACCCCTCTTCAAGTCGTTTCGCACGGACGAGATCGAAAGGCTGCGCAGAAGAAACCCCAAACAGCATCTCCTGCAGAAGGAACGCTTCCGCGTCATTGTCCTCGATCAACAGAACACAAATAGTCTCAGTTGCCATAAATGATTAGGGCGTGTTTCATTTGAGTTAAGCGGCGAGAGCGACTACTTCTAAGGCATCCAGTTCGGGATACGGTTGCGCATACAAGCGCTGATGTCGCTCGCGCCGCCTGAAATCATGATAAGCCTCCCAATCGTTGTTCTCTGCCACAGCTCGCAGATGTAAGAGTTGTTCGGCGCCCATCAGTG
>DAOTTS010000209.1:0-2595 GCA_034437735.1 Anaerolineae bacterium | reverse complement strand
CGAATGGGGCGGTCTCGAAAACCGTTGTAGTCTTCGGGCTACCGTGGGTTCGAATCCCACCCTCTCCGCCTATGGTAGTCACGCAGGCGATTTACTCCTCAAACCTAGACTTCTGCACACAATCTCCCGTTTTAGGCGTTTTAAGCCTTCAGCGAAGAAAGGAAGCGTGCGGCGGTCTCTATGCAAACCTCACAAGCTTTACCTATGTTTATGCTTACGCTTAGATCGGAGGAGTACAGCCCTCGTACCCTCCACGACTATGAATACCGCGTTGAATCTCTCGTTGAATTTCTCGATGATCCTCCTTTCCTCGACATAACCACCTTTGACATCCGTAAGTGGTTGGTCTGGCTTCGGGATGACTACAAAAGTCCTCGTGGACACGCCCTTACGGCCAAGACCGTCTACAACTACTGGACAGCGATGCGCAGCTTCTTCCGCTGGGCCCAGGAGGAAGGTTTGATCGAGGAGAACCCATCCTTAGCCGTCAAGGCCCCACGTTGGCAAGACAATCGCCCAGATCCCTTCACGCAAAAAGAAGTCAAGCTTCTTGCTGATGCGGCCCTATCTGGGGGGTGGGATCAGCTGCGCAGACGAAACCGCGCGATCGTTGTGGTGCTGGTCGATACCGGGGTTCGAGCTTCAGAGCTGTTATCCCTCGACCTTTGTGATCTTGACCTCAAACGGGATCGCCTATGGGTGGTCGGTAAGGGCAACAAGGGGCGGCACGTCCCCTTCAGCTTCTCAGCCAAGCGGTGGATCCTTCGGTACATGGTTGATCGCGGTGATGACCCAGGTCCCTTGTTCCTCAGCTTCCGAAACGACATTATCACCTACTCCGCCTTGCGTGCTTTGATCGCCAGGTTGGGTGAGGAGGCTGGCGTCCACGATGCGCGCGCGCATCGGTTTAGGCATACGTTCGCCGTTAACTTCCTTCGGAATGGGGGTAATGCACTCGCGCTGCGTTCAATCCTAGGACACACGACCTTGGATATGGTGAACCGCTACGTACGCCTTGCGGAAAGGGATATCGAAGAGATTCATCGCACCGCTAGCCCCGCCGACCATATGAACCTTTGAATGGCCGCACGATATGCGCTGGACGGCGTGACGGATGTTGCGTAGCTGAAGTCTCTCATAGCATAGCACACACCAGGAGGAGCCCGATGATCGTGGGATTGGACGTTGGATATGGCTATACCAAGGCTTTGAGTGGTACAGCCGAGGTGATGTTTCCGAGCATTGTGGGACCGGCGATTGACATCAAGTACCAAAATGAACTGGCGTCTGCTGACCGCGGCCTTGAGGTGGATATCGCAGGTCGCCGGCAGTTTGTCGGGGAGCTGGCACGATTGCAGTCCTCGCTACCGGTCTCCCCCCTGGCTCGCGAGCGCGATTTGGATATCGTCCGTACCCTGGCCTTGACGGCGATCCAGCAGATAGGGGCTGACGGCGGCGAGGTGACGCTCATCACCGGTCTGCCCGTCAGTTGGTACCAGGATGCGGAGGATCTGAAGTCTGTGTTGCAGGGGCGTCATGTGTACTGGGTCAACGGTGAGAGGGCGTGGGTGGAGGTCACTGAGGTCCGCGTTATTCCTCAGCCGTTCGGCACGCTTTTTCGAACCCTGCTCAACCGGCGTGGGATCTTGACCGATCCTAAGCGTCTCACGGACCGCCAGGTGGCGATCATCGACGTCGGTACCTATACCACCGATTACGCGCTGTCCGATGCCCTGCGTTACGTCGAGCCTCGTAGTGGATCGACCCAATCGGCGATGGCCGAGGTGTACAAACTACTGCAGCGCACGATTGGGGAGCAGTATGACCTGGAACTCGATCTACGTGACGTCGAAAGCGCGCTGCGGGCAGGGGCAGTGACGCTCTATGGGGATCAGGTGTCGATTGAGCCCTTTATCAAGGGCGCTGTTGATGAAGTGGCCGGCGCGATCATCGCCCAAGCAGAAAGCCTCTGGCCCAACCGGGCTCGCACCTTTGCGGCTGTGCTGCTGACGGGCGGTGGGGCTTCGTTTGTCTACGACCGGGTGTCGGACGTCTTCCCCCACGCTCAGCTCGTCGACAACGCCCAACTGGCCAATGCGGAGGGGTTCTGGCGCTATGGGATTTTCAAGACCCGACAGGCCCGAGTTGACCAACGGACCAGCCATCCAACCTCAGGAACCATACAATCGGGCCAAACAGCAGGTCAACGGACCAGTCGTTAATATGGATTACGTCAAGGTCTGGATCGGTGACGACAACGAAGACGTGCAAGCGATCGTTAGATCCATCGAACGCGGCGAGCGGAGTGCGTGGATTCGCGATGCGATTCGGGAGAAGGCCGGGCGGGAACCGCGTGAGAACGTGAGCCGGCTCTCGGAGACTGCCATTGATCTCTCCCCGATCGTGACGGAACTTCGCCGAATTGGGGACCGGTTGGCTGGGGGCGCGATTGACGTCCGTGAGTCCGCCAGTCCAGAATCCGAAGATTCAGAGGCTGCGAACCGGCTAGATCAGATGTTCTGAGAATTGATGGATTCACAACGTCGACTCAACGTGCTTGCAGATCGGGTGGAGGCTGTACTCCGCCAATACGGT
>DAOTTS010000208.1:0-65349 GCA_034437735.1 Anaerolineae bacterium | reverse complement strand
GGTATCCGTCGACTGCGCCAGGTTGGGCGTCTCCAACGTTGAGGAGGCGGTCACCTCGGCGGTCGCCGCGAGGTCGTCCGGATCCCGATAGGGCAGCGCGTGAATGTGATGGTCGGCGCGTTGCAGCGCGCGCTGAACCTCCGTGACCCGTCCATCCGCGACCAGTTGGCGCGGCGTCGCGTCGTAGCGCGCGCAGTAGGCCGCCGCCATCCCCACGGCCTCACCCAACTGGCTGCAGGTGAGCATCACCCGCGCGCTGGAGAGCCCGAAGTGGGTGGCGCTGAGGTTCCGCCCCGCCATGAACATGTTGGTCATCCGGCGGGAATAAAGGCTGCTTAATGGGATTTGATAGGGTCCTTTGAGCCATATGCTGTGACTGGGGTCATCACTGAAGAAACCCTCGGAGGGGTGATCATCGAGGGGCCATCCGCCGTAGGCGACCGCGTCGTCGAAGGTGCGCTGCGTCTCGATGTCGACCTGCGAGAGCAGATGATCGCCCTCCAGCCGGCGCGACTCGCGCTTGCCGGGGATTGAGCCCACCCAGTCCAATTCGTAGGTCCGGATTTCGTCCTTGATAGGGGAGCGGTTCTTGAGGTAGTCCCAGGCGGCGTAGACGATCTCGTGGATCTGCTCCCGGATCTGCACCGTGTCGTGGACCGGATCCAGCTCGCCGATCCACTCCAGCCACCAGAACCCGCCCTTGCGCGCCATAAAGCCCCCGCAGATGTCGCGGTCGGGTCCGAAGTCCTCCTCGTCCAGGGTCAGATCGACCCATTCGGGTTTCGTGAACGGGACCGGACGCCCCGCGTCGTGGGCGTGTAACTGCATGCTGCATCCCATCACGTGATCCTGGGGCTCCTCCGTACACAATGACTCGCCGAACTCCGATCGGGCTTCAATGCCCATCCGGAAGGGCGCCCCTGCCAGGGCTCCCACCGTGCCGTCGCCGGTGCAGTCGGCAAACCACGGCGCCCAGAACGTGTGACGGGTCTCCGCGCCGGTCATAAAGCCCCCCACCGATAGGATGCGGTAGCCCGCCCCGTCGGTCTCGACCGTGCCCACGGCCGTGTTGAGGTAACAGTCCAGCCCTGCCTCCCGCTTGACCGCGTTGGTCAGGGTCAAACTCCACCCTTCGGGATGTCGGGTCGGGTTGTGGTAGAGGTTCTCGAGCAGGATCTCCTCGATCAGCCCGGTCTCACGGCCGTACGCGAAGTTGCGGTTGGGCGCTCCTACAGGCGGCACGCGGATCTCCGTGCTGGCGCAGCCGCCCAGCACGGGGCGATCCTGCACCAGCGCGACCTTCAGACCCGCCCGGGCCGCTGTGATGGCGGCTGTGATGCCCGAGAGCCCGCCGCCCACGACGACGAAGTCATAGACGTGTTCTAGTCGTTGCATAGCACCTCTTTTTCCCGTTTATGGGCTTAGGGTGAGGGGGGCGGCGACTCAGCCCTTGAGACCGGTGAACACGATGCCCTCAACGAAATAACGCTGCCCGACCGAGAACACGCCGATCAGCGGTACCAGCATCAAGAACGCATAGGCCATTTGGTAGTGCATGGTGGGTTCCTCGGTCATCATCCCCTTGACGTAGTTCAGGCCCAGGGCCAGGGTCCACAGATCGCGATTGCCGCCCAGATAGACCAGCGGGTGAAGGAAATCGTTCCAGACCCACTGGAAGGTGAAGATCGCGATGGCTGCCAGCACGGGCTTGGAGACCGGTAGCACGATGCGCCACCAGATGCCGAACTCGGTGCAGCCATCCATGCGCGTGGCGTCAAAGAGGTCGCGCGGGATGCCTCGGAAGAACTGCCGCATCAGGAAGATGTAGAAGGGGTTGTGCGCCAGGAAGCGGGGCACGACCAGGGGAAGGAAAGTGTTGATCCACCCCAGCCGGTCGAAGATGATAAAGAACGGCACCAGGGTGACCACGCCCGGCAGCATCATGCTGCTCAGCAGCAGGCCGAACATCAAATCCCGGCCGGGAAAGGGGATGTGCGCGAAGGCGTAGGCGACCAGGGAACAGATGACCAACGAGCCGAACTCGGCGCAGACCAGGATCGTCAGGGTGTTGCGCAGATGGCGATGGATCGGCGCCATGTTGAAGATGTCGACGTAGTTGCGCCAGGCGACCGGGTCGGGGATGAGGTCGATGCGGGTGCTCATAAACTGATCGGGCGTCTTGAGGGATCCCGAAATCGTCCATAGCAGAGGAAAGATCATCGCCACAGACCCAAGTCCTAGAATCAGATACAAGAGGCTGCGGTTGATCAACCGCAGTCTCCTGGCAGATCGTGTAAGAGTGATCGAACGCGCTCGATCATTCATCGTATCTCCGAGGGAATAACGTTAGCGTATCCGGTAGCGAGCGGATCCATCGCTTGATGCGTAATCACGTTGGCGCCGATACTACCCCTTCAGCCCTGTGAACGTAATGCCCTCGACGAAGTACTGCTGCCCCACGGCAAAGATGGAGATGATGGGGAAGATCATCAGGACCGAGTAGGCCATCTGCAGGTGGACGGTGGTCTCACCCTCCAGCCCCTTAAGTGCGTTCAGGCCCAGGGCCAGCGTCCACAGGTCGCGATTACCGCCCAGATAGACCAGGGGATGGAGGAAGTCGTTCCAGACCCACTGGAAGGTGAAGATCGCGATGGCCGCCAGCACGGGCTTGGAGACCGGGAGCACGATGCGCCACCAGATGCCGAACTCGGTGCAGCCGTCCATACGAGCGGCGTCAAAGAGGTCGCGCGGAATGCCTCGGAAGAACTGCCGCATCAGGAAGATATAGAAGGGGTTGTGCGCCAAGAAGCGGGGCACGACCAGGGGGAGGAAAGTGTTGATCCACCCCAGCCGGTCGAAGATGACGAAGAACGGTACCAGGGTGACCACGCCCGGCAGCATCATACTGCTCAGCAGCAGGCCGAACATCAGGTCCCGGCCGGGAAAGGGGATGTGCGCGAAAGCGTAGGCGACCAGGGAACAGATGACCAGCGAGCCGAACTCGGCGCAGAGGACGATGGTCATCGTGTTGCGGAGGTTGCGCAACAGCGAGGTAAGCTCAAAGATCTCAACGTAGTTCCGCCAGGCGATCGGGTCGGGGATCAACTCGATCCGGGTGAAGACGAGCTGATCCACCGTCTTCAGCGAGGTCGAGATCGTCCATAAGAGGGGAAAGACCATCATGATGGCCCCGGCCCCGAGAATCAGGTAGAGCAGGGTGTGATTGATGAAGCGTATTTGTTTTAATGACCGCGATCGGCTTGCGGGTCTTGCTTGTTGTGTTGCTCGATCGGTTATCGTAGCCACGTAATCCTCCCAACTAGTACTATTACCTTATGCATAGACTCAGTCTGGTGCTGTGATCCGATATTAGATCAAAGCACCCTGTTGGCTGAGGGAATCTTGTAACATGTTGACGTCGACGTCACGGGGTCGGGTGTCGAGCTCCAGGGCCAGGGCGCCTGCGGTGCCCGCCGCTTGGCCTGTGGCAAAGCATGGCGGCATCACCCGGAGCGACCCGTGCGCCTCGTGGGTGGCGGAGATACACCGCCCGGCGACGAGCATCTGGTCGATGGTCCTCGGCACGAGACAGCGGTAGGGGATCGTGTAATAGGGTCCTTCCCTCGGCCCCTCAAAGAATCCACCGCCTCCCTGGACGTCGTGAATGTCGATGGGGAACGAGACGCGGGCGATCGCGTCGTCAAAACGGCGGGCCCCGAAGACGTCATCAGCCGTCAGGACGTATTCCCCCATAATCCGCCGGGTCTCCCTCACGCCGATCTGGCTGCCCGTGTCGATCAGATAGCAGTCACCGAATCCCGGTAGATGGGTGCGCATAAAGGTAAGCAGATAGAGCACCTGACGGTGCCCCTCAATCTCGGCTTGGGTGAGTTGGTCCGGGTCGGTGGCGTCGATGCCGTGAATCCGCGAGGCATTGATCCACCACTCACCCGGACGCGGCAGCCGGAATAACGTGATCCGGTGTTTGGGATGCGAGAACTCGCCCGCGTCCATCGCCTCACGGACCAGATTTTCGAAACTGCCATCGCGCTCTTCGTCCATATAGGCCTGCACCGCCGCGTCGTCGACGTTGCCCACCCGGAAAAAAAGGCTGACCGGCTGGAGGCGTCCGTCCTCAGGCCGGCCCTTTTCATAGGGGGCTCCGGCCCGGGCGGCGACATCGCCGTCCCCGGTGGTATCGATGATGATTTGCCCTTTGAAGGCCTCCAGGCCCGTCTTGCTCGCCGTGACGATGCCCTTGATAGTGTCACCCTCGACCAGGCTGTCCACGAAAAACCGGTGGAACCTCAGGTCGACCCCGGCCTCGATTGCCATCTCCTGCGCCACAACTTTGAGCGCTTCGGGGTCGAACGGCGTCACGTGCTCGTGCCCGTAGGTGTGGTAGCCGCCGTACGCACTGAATCCCTGGATGCCGGCGGGATCGAGGGCCGCGCCCATCGCAATCATCCGGTCGACCACGTCCTTGAAGATGCCCTCGATGATGGGATCCTGACCATCGATCCCGTAGGACGTCATAAACGGACCCACCAGACCTGCCGTCGCCATCCCGCCCAGGAAGCCGTAGCGCTCCACCAGTAACGTGCGGGCCCCGTTTCTCGCGCTGGCTAGGGCTGCGCCGATCCCGGCGGGGCCGCCTCCGACGACGATGACCTCGGCTTCTCCCACCATGGGGGCTTGTGTTGTGTACGAGATCGCGTTTGTCATTGCGCGTGCACGCCTCCGGCTATCGTCATTCATAATAGACCCAGCGGTCCGAGGTCCGGTTCACGATAAGCGTGAGTGCCAGGATGATGAAGAAGAGGACCACGGCCATCGCCGAGGCGTATCCCATCTTGAAGTAGCGGAAGGCGTTGTTGTAGAGGTGGAGCATGTAGAAGAGGGTCGACTTCAGCGGCCCGCCCTCGGTCATAATGAAGGCGGCGGTGAAAACCTGGAAGGAGCCGATGATGCCCATGAGCAGGTTGAAGAAGATCGTCGGCGTCATCAGAGGGATGGTGATACGGAGCAGCTTCTGAAGCCCGTTAGCGCCGTCGATGTCGGCAGCCTCATAGAGCTCCTCATCGATCCCCTGCAGGCCTGCTAGGTAAATGACCATCTGCCCGCCGAAGCCCCACAATGACATCAGGATCAGGGCCGGTTTCGACCACTCCGGCCGGCTCAACCAGGGAATCGGACCGACCCCGAACGCGCCCAGCGCCATGTTGATCAGGCCGTTGCGGGTGCGGAGCATAAAGACCCAGATGATCGAGGCGGCGACGGTGGGAACCAGGGAGGGGAGATAGTAGACGGTGCGGAAAAAGCCCCGACCCCTTATCTTGGAGTTGAGCAGCAGGGCCAATGTGAAGGCAAAGATGATGGTCAGAGGAACGGCGAACGCCATATAATAGAGGGTGTTGACGAAGCTGGTCCCGATGATGTGGTCGCCGCCGAGCATCTCCTGATAGTTTTCCAGCCCGACCCAGTTCGGGGTCTTTGCCCCGACCGTAAAGTCGGTAAAGCTCAGGTAGAGATTGAGAAAGAACGGTAAGACGTCAAACCATAGGAAGCCGAGAAACCACGGCAAAATGAAGAGCCATCCGATCCAGTTTTTGTGCTTGTTGCGCCACCGCGCGAACCGGGACATAGCCCGGTTCGCGTTGGTGTCGACTGAGGTGGTCTCAGCGGTCATGCGTTCTCGCTCCAGAAGTCGTCGAGGATGGGTTGCGCCTGATCGTACGCCCAATCCAGGGCGGCCTTGGGCTCCGACATTCCGAACCATACCTCTTCGAGCGCCTCGTTGACGAGGTCGCCGACCTCACCCTGTACCGGGCTGACCGGGACACTCTCATCTATGGCGAGCCCTTCGAGTACGACGTCCCAGTAGGGGTTGCCGCTGCTGTACTCGGGGTTCTCATTGCAGGCCTTGACCGGGGAGGGCCGGTGCTGCTCCAGCAGGAACCAGCAGCCGCCGGCGCGCCGGGCGGTGAAGAACTCCAGCCATTTATAGGCGGCGTCTTGCACCGGGCGGTCCAAGCCCTTGGGAATGACCTGGTTCCAGGCGAAGTGGAAGCCGGAGATGCCCTTGGAAACCGCGTCGGGGTTGTTGCCGTTGTGCGGGACCAGGTAGACCCCCCACTCGTCAGGGTTCGCGTACATATCGGGATCGAAGGTCTCGAAGTGGAAGAAGTTCCAGACGGCGGAGGGCATCAGAGCAAGGGTGTCGGTGAAGAAGGGATAGTCGGCGCTCTGGAAATCCAGGCCCTCGAAGAAGGCGTTCTGCGCCTCGATGCCGCCGTAGTAATCCTCGATGATGTGCAGCATCCACTCCAACGTCTCCACGCCCTCGGGCTCATTGAAGAGCAACTGCTGGGCATCGTCGCTGTAGTACTTCCCGTCGTTGCAGTAGAGCCAGTTGGGGAAGCTGCCGCTGCCCACTCCGGAGAGCCCCATCTGCTCGATGACGCCGTCCTCGACGACGGTTGTCGCCGCAATGATATCGTCAACCTCTTGCCAGGTGGTGGGTGGGTTCTCGGCATCCAGACCTGCCTCGCGAATGACCTTCTTGTTCCAGAACCACGTGCAGGTCGCGCCGCCGCCTGTGGGCAGTGGGTAGCTGTAGGTTTTGTTCTCCCACCGGCAGTTGTTGATCTCACTCGCGTAGAAGTCCTCGTCCGGATTGATGTCGGCGGCTTCGGCGTAGGAGTCGATGGGGATGATCAGATCCTCAACGGCGAACTTCAACATCTCCACACGGGGCGTCATAATCAGGGACGGGGGATCCTGGCTGGCGATGGCCGTCGCCCGGCGCTGGACCGCGTTGTCCCAGGGCTGCAACTGATTCTCGACGGTGATGTTGGGGTTCTCTTCCTCGAATCGGGCGATGATCTCCAGCATCAGCTCCTCTCGCGCACCGCCCCACCAGTTCATCCAGTTGACCGTGACGTCTGCAGGTTCCGGTGCCACGTCCTCCATCATGTCACCCTCTCCCTCTTCGGGGGCTGCCGGTTCCTCTTGCGCACACGCGGCGAGGACCGCACCGGCTGCGGTTAGGGCACTCATACGCAGGAAATCTCGTCGGCTTAACGGCTTGCTCATTTCAATTCCTCCTTGCTGTAAGTGAATTAATCCTGGGATGCGTCCAATAGCGTTTCGGTGTGGGTGGAAGATCGACGGAAAAAACAACAAGAAGCATCCCATACACTGACCCGGATTACCCGTTGGGAATCCAACATCTCTACTATAATATTATTATGACATGCTTGGAATGTCCATTACTTTCGGCCATTTTTCGGCCATTTTCCGGTCATGGATCGACGGATGGGATTTCTATGACCTGCAAATCAAAGGCGGAGAGTCAGTGGACCTTGTTGGAGAGCTAAAGGAATGCTACGATTAGCCTACTGATCTGGACATGAATAACTAACGCATTTCTGTGTTGCTATGGGCATAGCCAAAAAGTCACGCGTTTTGTGTCCAGATCAGCAAGATGGCGGAACGACAGGGTTGCGGGGTATGACCGAGAGATAGGGTTGAGGACATGGTTGATAGACAGGAGTTCGACCGGCTCGTTAAGGATGCGCTGAACAATCTTTACGATTATGCGGCCTTGGAGATCCATCCGTTGACCGCTTGGTTGCCCGATGGCCTGCTGGGGCGGGGGCAGAGCCGCGCCGAGAGGATGCGTCACTTCCTGGTCGATGCGATTGAGAAGCTGAAACCGCCCGAGGTGGCCGAAGGGGCTGCGTCACTGGCATGGCGTCCCTATCGTATTTTATATGGTCGTTACGTCGAATGTCTGGACTTACAGCATTTGCAGGACGACCTGGGTCTCAGCGCCCGACAACTGCGGCGCGAGCATGCGCGATCCCTGGAAGCGTTCACCGCGCTTGTCTGGGAGCAGATCCAGGCCGAGAAGGACGCTGCCGAGCCCGAAGGCCCACAGGATCGACGCCGGGACGATGAGCCGACCCGCGACTACCGGATCACCCGGGAACGTCTGGATCTCGTCCAGATCCTTGAGGGCGTGATGGAAATTCTTCAAAACCGGATCCAGAGTGCTGAAACGTCGTTTACGATGAACGTCGTCTGCGATGAGCTCCCTCACATCTGGGCCGATCGGATCATCCTGCGTCAGATTCTTCTCAGTTTTATTAACCAGGCGCTTCACTGTGGTCCTGGGTCGGATGTGTCCCTCGACGTGATCCCTACCGGAGGGTGGGTTGAGCTGCGGGTCCAATGTCAGACTGAGGCGGCGTGCTTGTCCGGTGAGGATGCGACCTCCCTGGATACCGCGCGGCACTGGGCGCAACGGTTGGGAGCCAAGCTCGACGTCCACCCAGCGGATGCGGAGGTTGGTACGCAGCTCGTGCTTTCGCTTCCGATCTACAAGATGACGGTCATGGTGGTCGACGATCAGGATGCGGCGATCCGCATGTTTACGCGCTATCTGAGCCGGAGGGATATCCAGGTCGTGGGCGTTCGCGATCCCGAAGCGGTCCTCTCGACCGCCCGCAAGCTGCAGCCGCAGTGTATCACCCTGGACCTCATGATGCCGTCGGTGGACGGGTGGGAGGTTTTACAGTCCCTGCGCAATGATCCCGATACCCAGGAGATCCCCGTTGTCGTCTGTTCGGTCTGGAATGAGCCCGAACTTGCCGCGTCGTTGGGGGCTTCTGACTTTCTGCGGAAGCCCGTTATGCAGAAGCACCTGCTCGCCGCGCTGTCACGGTTGGGCCTGCTGGATACGCCGGATGGATCGCGTCCATCAGGCCCGTGAGCACCTTGCTCAGTTCGCGCCGGGTGATTGAACGGGACATCGCCACCCTGAGGACCTCCTGTTCCTGGGCCGCGAGGATCTGTGCGCCCTCATAGGCCGTCACCAGGATGGTGGGGAGATTGCGCGCCCGGGCTTGCTCCAGGATATGTCGGCCGTCCCCGGGTGAGATGGTCGGGTCGAACAGGATCGCGTGAGGCGTTCCCTGTTCGAGGTGCGTGAGCGCCTCCTCTTCGGTCATCGCGTTGACCAGATGATATCCATTGTGGGCGTCTTTGTGATCGGATGCACTGTGGAGCGCTTGGTTGACAAAGCGAGCCATCGCGGGGTCGTTGTCGACGATGAGCAGATTCTGTACGTCGGGGCCAAGATCGTAGACCGCGTCGATCAAGACCTGGGGGCTGACCGGCTTGATCAGGTAATCTGTGATCCCTGCCGGTAGTCGCTCCGCGTAGATGGGGCTGCCGGGAAAGGTGAAGCTGATGACCGGCAGAGTATGCGGCAGGCGCTCGACGATCGATGAGAGCTCATCGGATTCCGTCATCGACTGGTCAAGTAAGAGCGCGCTGGGCAGGTAATGTTCAACCTGAGCTTCCAGCGGGTCCGAGGCGCCGATTCTGATGACTTCGTAGTCTTTGATATAGGGCGCGATCACCTCACCGGCCGCAGGGTCCTCGGAGAGCACCAGGATCGTCTGGGCGGCCCGCGCATTTTCCTCAAGCATCCGCCATCGGGAGGCGTTGCTTGCCTCGATGGTGGCCGTCGTCCCGGCGTGGGTCTTGGCCATCACCGGGAGTGTGAAGTAAAACGACGTGCCTTGTCCCAGTTGGCTTTCGACCCACATATGGCCGCCGTGGAGTTCGATAAAGCGGCGGCTGATCGGGATCCCTAACCCCGTCCCCTCTCGCTTTCGCCAGCTCTGGGTCTCCAGTTGCTGAAAGTCCTCGAACACCTTGGGGATATCCTCCTCCGCGATGCCCTGCCCCGTGTCCTCGACGCAGAAGAGGAGGCGGTCTGTGCCCTCGCGTTGGATCTTGACGGTGATCCCGCCCTCGTCCGTAAAGCGGAGTCCATTGTTGACCAGATTGAGCAACACCTGCCGGATGCGGATGTGATCGGCGAAGACCTGGGGGAGATCGGGCTCGATCTCCGTTTCGAACGCGAGGCGCTTGCGATCGTAGGCGGGTTGCATCATACCCTGGACCTCATCGACGACGTGCGCCGGGTCGATCCACTCCTTATGGAGGGGCATCTCCAGATTCTCAATCTGTCCCAGATCCAGCACGTCGTTGACCAGCCCCAGCAGGTGGACGCTGCTGCGGTGGATCTCGCCGATGTCCTCGTATAGCCCGTACGGCCATCGCGTCAGATCGCCGTAGGTGTCCGGGTTGTTGACCATCAACTCGCTAAACCCGATGATAAAGTTGAGGGGGGCCCGAAGCTCGTGGCTGATGGCCAGCGCAAAGCGGTTGCGCGCTTCTTTCGCTTCCTCCGCCTCGGCCCGTGCCAGGACCAGCATGTGGTTGGCGCGCTCCAGTCGGTGATAGGCCTGGTCCAGCTCTTTGACCGTCTGGGCGAGCTTGGCCCGGTGCTCCCGGGCATCCTCCATATTGCGCTGGGCCTGCTTGAAGCTGTAGAGGGACCACTGCACGACGGTCAGCAGAGTGTGAACCGAGGCCCATCCGACCGCGCCGGAGATAAGGCCCCCGACGGCGATGCCCCAGGCGTAAGCGGGGGGCAGCAGCGACATCAGCATGCCGTTGGACAGCCACCGCGCCAGGATCGTGATCAGGATCACCGTCAGCACCCCCGCCGGCAGGCCGACGGTGATAATTGCGACGAGGGGGAGCAGGGCGTAGAGAAACGCCAGCTCGGGAACCTGAAACAGGTGGACGAGAAGCATAATGGAGCTGGCCAATCCGACTTGCAGGAGAAGTTGGGCCAGCAGGTAGCGCTTCGGCAGCAAAGCCAGGGTGAGCCCGCATATGATGATGATCAGCGGGGATGCGAGCCATAATTCCTGCCCGAACTGGGGCCAGAATGCGGCCGCGATAAGGCTGGCGGTGGCGACCCCCCCGATGGTCACGATAAGATTGCGGGCCGTAGCTTGTAGCAGCTCGCGGGCAGACGAGGTGAATTCGGGGCTCTCGTCCAGGGATGCACGGACTGTGTGTAACATTGGAAACACCTCCCTCACAGGCTCAAGGCATTTGTCAAATGGAGGCCAGGGGACGACGACGTACGGGATGCGTATCGATAGCTTACCGCTTGTCCCCCATTTTTCAAAGTGCATGCCCGTGGTTCTGGGCCCTCATCACGTGGGCTCGAAGCGGATTTGCAGTCCGAAACTCTGATGGATATGGTCTCCCCTGCCGCGATTGACGCCCCCGGAGGTGCCCGTATACTGAAGAAAGGCGATCCAGTTCAATCAGAAAGGAGCGGAAGATGCGCGAATTCACGTCACAGACGCTGTACTTTGCCCAACCGGGACCCGAGAACACCGGGCGGACGCTGGCGCGGGTCGCCGAGCGCCCGGAGGCCCTGGGGATCGAGACGGTTGTGGTGGCGACGACCAGCGGGAAGACGGGGTGGCAGGCGGTGCAGCAGCTGTCGGGCCTCAACGTGGTCGTGGTCACCCACTCGGTGGGGTTCCGCGAGCCCTATACGAGCAATCTGGATCCGGAGATGGCCCGGAAGATCAGGGCCGGTGGCGGCAAGATCCTCACGACCACGCACGCTTTTGGCGGCGTGGGCCGGGCGGTCCGCAAGAAGCTGAACACCTACCAGGTCGATGAGATTATGGCCTATACCCTGCGTACGTTTGGGCAGGGGATGAAGGTGGCCGCAGAGATCACCCTGATGGCCTCGGACGGCGGTCTGATTCCCGATGGCGGGCCGATCATCGCAGTGGGCGGCTCCGGTTGGGGCGCCGACACGGCGGTGGTGCTCAAGCCGACCCACGCTCAGACCTTCTTCGACCTCAAGTTCTTGGAAATCCTCTGTATGCCGGCCCCGGGCCATCCCGTCTGGGAGGCTGAGGCGTAAGACGACCGGCGCCCGAATCGATTGTGGCGTCGCTGCACGGGCTAAGGCCGTTCCAGAAAACAAATCATCCCAATAACCGGGATTTTCCAAGGAAAAAGCACCCGGTTTGGGATGGTTTAAATCCTGGAACTACCCAAGCCGGAACTTTTCTCTCTACCTCTTCGTCTTGGATATAGGAAGCAGATGCTATCGAACCATTGGATGAGAGGAGGAAAGGATGGCACATTGGATGAGGTGGACGATGTCACTCTTTGCGCTGTTGGGATTGATCGGCTGTAGCGTCGTGCCCGGCGGACCGTCGGGCATCGAGGCTGCGGTCGTGGCGTCGGAGAAACCACGAGAACGCACGCCGGATGCCGAGATCGATGACGTGCGGGCCCTCGCGGCGGGTAATACGGCCTTCGCCCTGGATCTCTATCGGCATCTGCTGGAGGATG
The DNA here is from genome assembly GCA_034437735.1 of Anaerolineae bacterium. Taxonomy (GTDB): domain Bacteria; phylum Chloroflexota; class Anaerolineae; order B4-G1; family SLSP01; genus PWVB01. The sequence goes on along the minus strand of DAOTTS010000208.1, from coordinate 53,094 downwards.
CCGGGGACGAGAATCTCTTCTATTCGCCTTACAGTCTTTCCATTGCGCTGGCGATGACCTATGCGGGTGCCGAGGGTGAGACCGCTGAACAGATGGCCGAAGCGCTGCATCTTGCGCTGCCCGAGCCGCAGCTGCACGCGGCCTTCAATCGGCTCGACCTGCTGCTCGCCAGTCGGGGGGAGGGGGCCGAGGGTAAGGACGACCAAGGGTTCCGGCTCAACGTGGTCAACGCCCTCTGGGGGCAGCGGGACTACGAGTTTTTGGCGGGCTTTCTCGACACCCTCGCGGAGAATTACGGTGCGGGCCTCAGGACGCTCGATTTTGCGTCGGACCCCGAGGGCGCCCGGGAGACGATCAACGCCTGGGTTGAGGAGCAGACCGAGGGGCGGATTGAGGACCTCATCCCGGCGGGCGTGCTCACGGCACTGACGCGATTGGTGCTGACCAACGCGATCTACTTCAACGCCGCCTGGGCCGAGCCGTTCAATGAGGCGCGGACGGAGGACGCTCCCTTTACGCTGCTGGACGGAAGCGAGGTTTCGGTCCCGATGATGCACCAGACCACGAACTATGCCTACGCCGAGGGCGAGGGCTACCGGGCGGTCGAGCTTCCCTACGATGGCCACGAGTTAAGTATGCTCATCGTGCTGCCCGAGGCGGGAACGCTGGGTGATTACGAGGCTGGGCCGGATGCCGCCGACCTCAATGATATCGTCGACCGGTTGCAGCACCGGTCGGTGACCCTGGCTATGCCCAGGTTCGAGACGCGCTCCGCGTTCAGCATGGTTGACGCGCTGCAGGCGCTCGGGATGGAGGACGCGTTCTCGCAGCAGGATGCCGACTTCTCCGGGATGACGGAGAAGCCCGAGCTCTACATCTCCGAGGTCGTGCACGAGGCCTTCGTCTCGGTGGACGAGGCCGGCACCGAGGCGGCGGCTGCCACGGCGGTGGTGATGACCCTGCGATCCGCTGCGCCGATGGATCCGGTGGAGATGCGCATCGATCACCCCTTCCTGTTTTTCATCCGCGACGTTGAGACCGGCACGGTGCTCTTCGTGGGCCGCCTCGTCGATCCTCGGGGGTGAACCTGCTCCGTCCAGGACGCTGCGGCGGCACGTCGTTTTAGATGCGCGGTGGGAGGCGACGTGCCGTGGGCTAAGCAAGGGGGGAGTGTCCTGGACGGTCAGCGCTCCGGTTAATCGTGACCCCCCGTCCTGATCAGCCAGGACCGCAGGGGCTCGTGGATGGCGATGTCATCCACGACTTCCGGATCGAGCGGGCGATCCTCGTAGGCGATGCAGACGAGATCGTTGAGCGCGCGGGCGCGCCGGGCCGCCGGAATCTCTGCCTGTAGATTGTAATTGACCTGGCCCGAGGTTGCGGCTATACTACGGGCGTCACGGTCCATATAATGAGGGGAGCAACTATGGAGATCATCAGTTACATCATCTCGGCGGCGTTAGCCTTTTTCGGATTCATCTTTATCGCCGGCTCACAGGGCCAGATCATCCGTATTGTCGTCGGTGTGATCCTCTTCGGCGCGGCCGGCGCTTTGATCTACGCGGTGCGTGCCCGTCCTAAGAAGGAGGAGCACACCCACGTTCAGAAGATCGACCTCAGCGGGGACGTCCAGCTCGAGCAGATGAAGTGTCAGAACTGCGGTGGCGCCCTCAACAAGGATAATCTGGAGGTCCGGGCCGGTGCGATCTTTGTGGATTGCCCGTATTGCGGCGCCTCGTATCAGATTGAAGAAGCGCCCAAGTGGTAGTGGCTGCCACGTTCAGCATAGATGGCCCCGAAAGGGGCCTTTATGCGTCATGAGGATTTTATGCGCACCTTGAATCGCTGGTGGGATCAACTGCGCGAGGATCTGCGTGTGCTCCTCACGCCAGCCGACGCCGGGCCCGAGCCTGGCCTTTATACCTTTCCGATCGATCTGGAGGGTGGGCAGCGCCGGATCCATCTGCGTCTGGAGCCCGATGGTGCCGGCGTGCTCTTCATCGACGTCAATGACGTCATTCATCTCAATAGCACTGCGGCCCAGATGGCCAAGCTGGCCCTGGATCGGGTGCCGATCGCGGAGGCCGAGCGCTGGGTGCGTCGTCGCTTCCGGGACGCTCCCGGTTTGAAGCTGAGGGAGGATCTCGCGGAAGTCTATACGATGGTCGATCAGTTCCGCAATCCAAATGGGGGATGTCCGACCTGCGCGCTGGTAGACCGGTTAGCCTTCAAGCCCGTCTTCAGCACCTCGGTGTCGGCACCGTTCAAGGCCGATCTGGCCCTCACCTACGCCTGCAACAACGCCTGTGCGCACTGTTACAACGAGCCGGATCGGTTCGAGATGGATTCGCTCGGACTGGAGGGCTGGAGGCAGGCCCTGGACAAACTGGCTGAGATCGGCGTGCCCCACGTTATCCTGACCGGAGGGGAGCCGACGCTCCACCCGGATCTGCCGGCTATTGTGCGCTATGCCGACGGACTTGGTCAGATCGTGGGGATGAACTCCAACGGTCGTAAGTTAGCGGATCCGCGTCTGGTGGAGACCCTGGCCGAGGCCGGGCTCAACCACGTCCAGATCACCCTGGAATCGTGCCGGGCCGAGGTGCACGACGGAATGGTCGGCCGACCGGGTGCGTTCGACCAGACGGTGGCGGGCATCGAGCAGGCGTTGGTGGGCGGCATTCACACCATCACGAACACCACGCTCACCCAGCAGAACGTCGATCACGCGCTGGAGATCATCGCGTTTCTCGACGACTTGGGCCTGCGCACCTTTGCGATGAACGGCATTATCCACGCGGGCGGTGGGACCAACACCCCGGAGGCGATCCCTCCTGCGGAGATGGCGTCACTCTTGGCCGCCGTGCGAGACGAGGCGGCTGCCCGGGATATGCGCTTTCTCTGGTACACGGTCACCGAGTACTGCCAACTCTCACCCCTGGCCCTCGACCTCCAGCCCAAGCGGTGCAACGCCGCCGAGTACTCGATCTGCATCGAGCCCAACGGCGACGTGCTGCCCTGCCAATCGTACTACGTCGCCGCCGGCAATATCCTGACCGATCCGTGGTCCGAGATTTGGAACAGCGAGCTCTTCCTGAGTTTCCGCGACCGCGAGGAGAACCCTGAGGCTGCCGGTCTGCCGGAGGCGTGCCGGGACTGTCCCGATCTGGAGGTCTGTGGGGGCGGCTGCCGCCTGGAGCGCGAAGCGCGGGCCGGGGTTCGCGCCGCCGAACGGGGCTGCGCGCGCTCACGAGTTCAACCCGATGAGTCGCGGCACCCGGTCGCCTCGGGTCGATCGCGCGCCTCCTGATACCCAGAATACAACTTTCGAGCCTGAACTCCGTATGGGTAGATAGGATACCAAAATGAAGGAGGCGATGCGATGAACCGGAACCGTCCTTATTCCCTGGGCTTGATTTTTGGCATTCTTCTGATCGCGATTGGGGTGTTGGCCCTGGTCGGGCAGATTTTCTGGGTGAATGCTCTTCGGTATCTGTGGCCCTTCTTCATTATTCTTCCCGGGATTGTGGTCGTGGCGCTTGCCCTGCCCGACGAGACCGGCCTGGGTGAGCCGTTCTCGATGATTGGATCGATGACCACGTTCACCGGTCTGCTCCTCTTTTACCAGCAGCTCACCGGTCACTGGACAAGTTGGGCGTATGCGTGGACCCTCGTCGCGCCCATCGGGGCGGGGGTTGGCCTGTGGCTCTACGGGGCGGTCCACAATGACGAGAAGAAAACAAAATCCGGACGCGATCTGGTGCGGGTCGGCTTCATCATCGGCCTGGTCGGCCTGATCTTTTTCGAACTCGTCCTCAATATCAGCGGCTGGGGGTTGGGCTTCGTCGGCTGGCCCGTGCTCTTTATCGCGCTGGGCCTCTTCCTCTTGATGCGTGGGATCCTCCGCCGTTAGCGGACTCTTCCGCCGTTAGCGGCGGAATTGCATTCTTGGGCTCTCGGTTTAGAATCTACGGTATGTACCGTTGTCTGCGTTTTAGCGCTGGACCGGAGTGAATGATGGAAATCACCGTACTTGACGACATCAGCTTCGACCCCGATTTCAAGGGGCTGTTGCAGAAACTTCACGTCAAACCCGGGCATCCGATGGCGGCGGACGCCGAGCGGCTTCTGAATGAGGCTTGTGAGGTGGCTCGGCCCAAGGCGATGGTGGGACTCGCCGCTGTCGAGGAGAAGGGCGAAGATTGGGTGGTCATTGAGGGGGTACGGCTGGAGAGCCGCGTGCTGCGGGTCAATCTGGATCGGGCCCACCGGGTCTTTGCGTACGTGGCGACGTGTGGCATGGAGATGCAGCGTTGGGGGGATGGGTTGAGTGATATGCTGCATAGCTATTGGGCCGATGAGATCAAGGCCATGGCGCTGAGTGCGGCGGTCCGAACGCTGAACGCGCACCTGGTCGCATGCTATCGACCCGGCCGCACCGCTACGATGGCACCGGGCTCGCTGACCGATTGGCCGATCCAGCAGCAGAAACCGCTTTTCCAAATCCTGGGCAATCCTACGACGGCGGTCGGCGTCGAGCTGACCGACAGTTATCTGATGATCCCCAACAAGAGCGTGTCGGGCCTGCGGTTTCCCACGGAGGGGCCGTTTGAGAGCTGTCTGCTCTGTCCCCGGGATGCCTGCCCGGGGCGTCGCGCACCGTACGATCCCGACCTCTATGAGCGTAAGTACCGGCAGCCGGAACCCGACGGGGAGAAGGCTTGAGAATCTCTGTCCAAAGCCCTGATTCAAGGAGGATATGATGGTCAAAGACTGGCTGAAGCGTCTGTTCACGTTTGAGCGGCCCACATCCGCGTCACCGATCGAGCCGGGGCTCTATCACGCGATGAAGGAGGCCGAAGGGATGTATACGCGCTTCCACCTTCGCGTGGAGGGTGACGGCAGCGGAATGTTGATCGCGAATGCGACCGCTGCGGCGCAGTTGACCCCCACCGGCGTGGTTATCGTCAAGGGGTTGCTCGAGGGTATGTCGGAGCCGGAGATCCTCGATGCGCTGCAACGGCGTTTCTCCGGCGCTACCGACACGATGATGCGGGACGACATCAGTCGGGTCCAGTCCCTGATCCAGCAGATCGTCGCGCCCGGGGATACCTATCCGGTCTTCAACCTGGAGGACGCCTCGGTCTCCCCGCGCAGCGCGCAGTTGATCGCCCCGCTGCAGGCGGCGGTGCCACTGGCGGAACCCGAGCGATTGGTGCCCCTTATCGACCGCTTGTGGGAGGTTGGGATCCCGCACGCGACCTTCTGGGTCTCGCCGTCGCCGGATGCGGCGGCGCTCGTCCGCGCGGTGGAGCGCGCCGAGGACCTGGGGATGATCGCCGGCGTGCGCGGACGAGCCTCCGACCTCGCGGCGGGCACGTTACTCCAGGATCTTTGGCAGGCCGGGCTCGATCACGCGACGGTGCTCTACACCTCCGACGATGCCGAGATCCACGACGCGCTTTGCGGCGAGGGGGATCACGCGGCCGCCTTGTCGGTGTTCGATTGGCTCGAGGCGGAGCAGATCAGTGCGGTCGCTGAGGTGCCCCTGATTCCCGAGACGATGGAGACGCTCTACGATACCATTGAGACGCTGCTGGCGCGCGGCGCCGATAACCTCTCCTTTGTGGCATTTGCCGCCCTCGACCCGGCGTCGGCCGAGGCGCACGGGGTCTTTAACGCCGACGCGATGGTTCAGGTGGCGACGACCGTGGAGGAGACCGCCGACCGCAACCATGCACGTTTCATGTGGAATCCGCCGGTGGAGATCGATCCGGCGTTGGCGCTCGCCGATCAGGTGCAGGCTGGACCCCGTTGTTCCGGGGACGTGGCGGTGCGGGTGGAGCCCGACGGCACGGTCATCCCGCCCCGAGGGCCGGCGCTCAGTGCCGGCAATCTTCTCAACGACGTGTGGGACGATATCTGGAACCACGAGGTCTTCCGGATGTACCGGGAGCGGGTGGAGGCGCCCACGCGCTGTGATATCTGCCCCGGCTTGACGATCTGTGCGACCGCATGCCCGCGAGAGCCCGAGGGCTGGGCGCGGCTTGCCGCGTCCGAGCCGGAGACGGGCTAGGGGGATGGATATGAGGATTAGGCGGATGAAAACCAAGGGATTCTACCTCGGTAGGATCGCGGTGCTGGTGCTTGTCCTGATGGCGGGCGCGGGTCGCCCCCTCAGCCCTGTCCACGCCCAGAGCTACCGCTTCACGGTGCCCGAGCTCGAGATGGCGGTCACCGTGCGGCCCGACGCCTCCATTTACATCGTCTATGACATCACCTTTGACAATCAGGGGAGCCCGATTGACGTCGTGGATATCGGCACGCCCACCGAGGATTACGATCTCTCGCAGTTTCAGGCTTCCATCGACGGGCAGCCGCTCACCGATATCCGGACCTCGGAGTATATCGACGTGGGTGTGGAGATCCACCTGAAGGAGTATGCGATCCCGTCCGGTGGGTCCGGGACGCTTCACGTCGAGTTCCCCATGCCCGATATGGTCTACTCCGATACGACCAACGAAGAGCTGGCCTCCATGCAGATCACATCGACGTGGTTCGACGGTGAGTCGGTCGCCGGGCCGGGTGACATAGAGATTCGGGTGATCACCCCGCCGGGGATCGAGCCGGATGAGGTCCTCTACCAGGACGTTCAGTTCAGCAAGAAGTTCGTGGATGATCAGGGGCGGGTCGTTGCCGTCTGGGTCTTGGAGGAGACCTATCCCACCCAGGCTTACGAGGTGGGGATCTCCTTCCCGCGCCGGGTGATGGACCGCGTCGTGGAGATCACTATCTGGGATCTTGTAGGGCGGTGGTTGAGCAATGCCGCCGGCGTGATCTTTGGTGGGTTGGCATTCTGTCTCCCGATCATCTTTATCGGTTTCGTCCTGTTTTCCATTGTTCGGGGGGTCATCCGGGGTGTCAAGCCGCAGTACCTGCCCCCGATTGCGGAGGTGGAGGGTGGCGGGATCAAGCGGGGGTTGACCGCACCGGAGGCCGCGGTGATCCTGGAGCAGCCGCTGAACAAGATTCTGCTCCTCGTCATCTTCGGGATGCTGGAGAAGGGACTGATCCGTGTGACCGAGGAGGATCCGCTCACCGTGGAGGTCGTGGAGGACTTCCAGGTCATTCACAAGCCCCATTTGGAGGGACACGAGGACGCCCAACAGGCGCACCGCCGGAAGGCCGCGATGGAGAGGGGGACGGTCATTCACGCGTACGAGCAGCCGTTCCTCGATGCCATCGAGGCGGATCCCGACGAGCCGGTCAAGGAGCTCGACGTGGTAGCGCCGATGGAGGCATTGGTCGACACCGCCGCCGCGAAGATGCAGGGGTTCGATCTCTCGGACACCCGCGAGTATTACCAGCGGATCGTCGACCGGGCGGCGGAACAGGCTGCGTCGCTGGGCGACATCGAGAAACGGGAGCAGTATCTGGACAAGTACCTGCCCTGGGTGATGATGAATCGCGATTACCGGCCGGCGACGCGCGTCGGCGGGTACCATTATTGGCCGGTTTGGGCGCGGCAGAGCGCGCGGGCCGGCGGGCGTGCTGCTGCCGGATCGGGTGGTTCGCGTGGGGGTGGTGGGGGGCGCGGTAGCTCCACGTCGTTTGGCGACGTGTCAGCGTCCTTTGCCGGATGGACGGAGACGACGATGGGCACGATGGCTGCGGCGATTCTGCCGACGCGCCTGAGCAAGCCCTCGGTCTCCAGCTCGTCCGGCGGGTTCAGCAGCGGGGGCAGCAGTTGTGCCTGCGCGTGTGCCGGGTGTGCGTGCGCCTGCGCGTGCGCCGGTGGTGGGCGTTAAGCAGAGTCAGGAGGCATTCGTGGCAATCCATCAACGAATTCGGATAAGGGCCTTGTTGCGGTTTGGGCTGCTCGTCGCACTGCTGGGGGTCGCCGTCTTGAGTGGGGCTGCGCCGGCGCGCGCGCAGAGCTACTCGTTTGCCGTACCGCAGCTCGATATGCAGGTGTTCGTGCAACCGGACGCGTCGGTTCGGATTGTCTACGATATCACCTTCGAGAACTACGGCAGCGCGATCGACGTGGTCGACGTCGGCCTACCTCACAGGGATTACGATATCAGTAATATGGAGGCCTCCATCGACGGCGTGACCCTGAGCGACATCCGTACCTCTGAGTACATTGACGTGGGGGTGGAGGTGCACCTGGACGGTCAAGCCATTCCCAGCGGGCAGCGCGGGACCTTGCACTTTGAGGCCACAATGCCCGATATGGTCTACCAGGATACCACGAACGCAGAGCTGGCCTCCCTGCAGATTACGCCGACGTGGTTCGATGCCGACGCGGTGCGGGGGGGCGGCACGGTGCGCATCGTGATTCATATGCTTCCGACGGTCGAGCCGGATGAGGTCCTTTATCAGGACGTTGAGTTCACCGACAAGGTGGTCTTCGAGGATCACGTAGTCGCCCGGTGGGTATGGTCGGACACCTCGATGTCCGATCCGCATCTGGTCGGTGTCTCCTTCCCGAAACGCGGGATGGAGCGGGTGGTGCGGATGACGCTCCTTCAACTGATCGAAGAGTGGCTGCAGGACAATCCAGATACCCGTTTCTTGTTGGATTTGCTCGCGATCGGTCTTCTCACAGTTCTCTTTTTCCGCTTTTCTGGCGGTACCGGGTGTACCGTTTTTGTGATCCTCGTCGCGGGTCTGGGGTTCGTGCTCTTTGCCTACGCGCCATCGGTCCTGTTGGCGATCCCGGCCCTCATCGTTCTTATTGTGCTCAACGAGCGCTCGCTCAAGAACAAGCCGAAGCGCGGTACCTATATGCCGCCCATCGCGCAGGTCGAGGGCGGTGGGATCAAGCGCGGCCTGACCGCGCCGGAAGCTGCGGCGCTCTTGGAGATGCCGTTGAACAAGGTGCTCACGCTGGTGATCTTCGGTCTCCTCGAAAAAGGGATTCTCAAGCAGACCAACGCTGACCCTTTGGCTGTGCGGGTCTCTGAACCCTTCAAAACCTGGGATAACGCCACCTACCGTGATTCCCTCAAGCGGCGGCGCAAACGACGGCGGAAGGTCGCGCAGGCGCAAGGTACCGTGGTCCATACGTACGAGGACTACTTCCTCGATCAGATTGAGCGGCATGAGGGCGATCCGGTGCAGAAGATCGACTTCTCAATGCCGATGGAGCGGCTGCTCAAGCTGACTGCGGCGAAGATGGAGGGCTTTGACCTCTCGGATACCCAGGAGTATTACCAGCGGGTGATCGACCGGGCGATGGAGCAGGCAAGTCAGCTCGGCGAGATCGAACAGCGGGAGCAGTACCTCGATAAGTACCTGCCGTGGGTGATGATGGACGAGCGGTACCCGACGGTGCTCACGCACGGTGGACATCACTACTGGCCCATCTGGATGCGTCCCGGTCGGTCTGTGCGATCGGCGACACGGAGCGGTCGTTCGAGCGGACGGAGCATTGATCTCTCGGGCGGCGACCGCAGCGGGGCTCCGGGGCGGACCTCTTTTGGGGACGTCGCGGGCTCCTTTGCCGGATGGACGGAGACGACGATGGGCGGCCTCGCGGCGGCTATTATGCCGGGATCGATGAATCTACCGGATCCCAAGGGTGGGTTGGTTGACCTCAGCGGCGTCGACCGGGTGACCGGTGATATCTTCGAGGCGCTCTCAGAGTCCTCTGGCAGCGGCGGTGGGGGCGGAGGGGGCAGCAGTTGCGCGTGTGCGTGCGCCGGTTGTGCGTGTGCCTGCGCCTGCGCCGGCGGCGGTCGCTGATTACAAACTAAGGTAAGATGCCGGGGGCTTTGAAGTCCCCGGCATCTGGTCTTGAAAGGAGTCGATAATGAAAATCACGGATATCACGATCACGGTCGTCGATCTGGGCGACCTGGAGACGCCGTTCTGGAATTCCATCGTCCGCACCACGAGCCAGCGGCGCGCGCGTATCGAGATCGCCACCGACGAGGGTGTCGTTGGGATGGCGCCGTGCAGCGCGTCGAGCGTGCGCCGTGCGATTATCCTGGGGCCGCTTAAGCACAAACTCCTCGGCGAGGATCCGCTGCGCATCGGTCATCTTTGGCAGTCGATGTATATGGGCCGCACGCGCAAGCCGGTTGCCAAGGGCGATACGATCGCCAGTATGGGCGCGGTCGATAACGCGCTTTGGGACTTGAAGGGCAAGGCTCTGAACCAGCCGGTGTGGACGTTGACCGGCGGCACTCAGCACCGCGTGAAAGCCTATGCGGCGGGTGGGTACTACGAGGAGGGCAAGGGGATCCCTGAGTTGGTCGAGGAGATGGAGGCGTACGTGGACGCCGGATTCCGCGCCGTCAAGATGAAGGTCGGTTGGCCGGGCGTCACGCTCCGCCACGATGCCGAGCGTGTGCGTGCAGTCCGGGAGGCGATCGGGCCCGAGATTGGCCTGATGGTCGATGCCAATAACGCCTGGGATGCGAAGACCGCCCTCAAGTTTGGGCGGATGGTGGAACCCTACGACCCCTACTGGTTTGAGGAGCCCGTGCGTGCGGACGACCTGCGCGGCGGCGCGCTGTTGGTGGCGTCGCTCGATATGCCCATCGCCAGCGGTGAGAACGAGTTCACGCGTTGGGGCGCCCGGGAGTTGATTGAGGCGCACGCTGCGGATGTCATCCAGCTCGATCCTACGACCTGCGGTGGGATCAGCGAGTGGCTCAAGGTCGCGGCGATGGCCAGCGCCTACCACCATCCCATGGCACCCCACGGCAATCCCAACATCGGGTCGTGCTGTGTGGCTGCGGTTGAGAATGGACTGATCACGGAAAACTACCCGACGGCCTTCAAGAATACCCTGATGGCGCCGGTGGACTTCCGGGAGGATGGCTACATTTACATGAGCGATGCCCCCGGCCTGGGCATTACTTGGGATGAGGACGTGATTGAGACATACCGGGTCTCGTAGGGCTGTCACTTTTCAGCCGGAAGGACCGTGTCGGGCCCCCCCGTCGTCATCGCGGTAGGGACTGCCCGCAATGACAGGTGCGGAGCTTATTGCATCGCTGCCAGGAAGAACGCCCGGATGTCCTGCTCCATCGCATCTGTGATCTCATGTCCGGCGTCAGGATAGCGTGTGAACGTTGACGCGTCTATGCCGGCCTCGGCATAGATTTCACGGGCTGCGATAAATTCGTTCACGAAGGCCGCGCCCTCGTAGATGCGATATTTGAGCAGCGCTTCCTCTGTGGGACTCAGGTCAGCGCCTGTAATGAGCGGGCTGGGGGACGAAGCAAGTTCGGCCTCCAGCTTCGGGCGCTCAAATTGGTCGAAGTATTCATCCGCAGGATAGACACCGTCATCTGTCGTGATCGTCCCCCCGGTGTCTTTGCCCCCTTTATACAGGAAGCGCGGCAGGGCAGCGAACGCCTCGGCATCGAAGGGAGCACCGGTGATAGTTTCGTAGTCATACGTCCCAACCGGATAGGGGAGATTTTCCCCGGCGTAGGTGGCCAAGGGCAGGCTGTGGGTGCATCCGCCCGCGGCGACAGCCGCCAACCGGCCCGGGTGCAGCAGGCTGAAGCGGTCGCTGAAGGTCCCGGAGGCGGAAAAGCCCCAGAGCAGAAAACGCGGCTGGGTTTGGATTTGCTCGTCGGTCAATCGGTCGCGGGCGTCATCCACCATCGCCAGCAGTTGCAGGTCGAGGCGCCGGTACCCGTCGACGGTCATCAACAAGACATCCCGATCCAGGTTGTGGGTGTAGGTATCCGCCAGTTTACCGGCCGGACGTGGAAAGATGGGCACCAGCAGCGGCGTACCGAGATCGTCGGCCAGGCGGCTCTTTGCCTGGATCAGGTCTTTTGCCGCCGCTCGGTGGTAGGCGATGTCGTTGTCCGGATAACCGGTGTTATTGGGGACCACCAAAAGATAGGGGGATGTGACAGTTTCTGGGGTATAGAGGATGTAGTCCCAGTGAAACCCGGCGGACGGGTCCGCTTCGACCTCACGGTAACGGTCTGATGAGAGTGTAGGAACAAACTGGGCGTCGTTCAGCCCAAATCTGAGCGAACCTGCATAGCGGGTCACGCTGAGCTTGATGGTGTACGCGCCACGCTGTAAATAGATATTGTCGTCCACGTGGACGTCGCGCCCTTGCCAACTGTGGATGGTTTGACCGTTGGTGTCCAAGAGGGAGAGACGAACGTTGCCCGTCAGCGCCTTGCTCCAGAAGGCAAAGCGGACATCGCCTTGTTGTCTCAAGAGGAACGGGTAGGTCCGGGTTGCGTTCGCCAGGACGGGTGAGGTGTAGCCAAAGGTCGCGCGGAGGTGTTCAAAACTCCCCACCTGTTGGGCTTCCTGATAATAAGTATGGATCGCGTTGCGCAGGATGACGTTGCCGGCTATGACGATGAGCAGACTGGCGACGATGATGCCTGTGATGACGAGGATCTTTTTCTTTCGATTCAATGACACGTCTCCCAGTTCGTTTGTAAGGATATGCTTCATTGGCTTGACCCAGACATATACTACCAGGTTCTCTGATTATGTAGGAGTGGATAATGTTGGGGAGAGAAGCAAGGCGGGATGTAATTGCATAATTTCCGGTTTTGTGGGACGATAGCCGCTGGAGCGCTCCCATCCGGGGGGCGGTCCCACGATTTCATTCACACATGCTTAAGGGGGGATGATGACGGTTACGTCGGAGCGATTCACGCGGCGCCAGATGATCAATGCCTGGTGTATGTACGATTGGGCGAACTCCGCGTTCGCCACGACAATTCTCGCCGCTGTGCTGCCTGTCTACTACAGCCAGGTGGCCGCCTCGGGCCTGCCTGCCGCCACGGCGACGGCTTACTGGGGATTGGGGCTCAGCCTCTCGCTGGTGATCGTCGCCGTGCTCTCGCCGATTCTGGGCACGATCTCGGACGTGGTGCGCAGCAAGAAGCGGTTTCTCACCGCCTTCGCGCTGCTGGGTACGGTCGGTACGGGGCTCCTGGTCTTTGTGGACACGGGGGACTGGCTGCTGGCCTCGGTGCTCTTCGTGCTGGCACGTATCGGGTTCACGGGGGCCAACGTCTTCTACGACGCGCTCCTCCCGCACATCGTCGAGGAAGAGGAGCAGGATGCGGTCTCAACGCGCGGGTTCGCGATGGGGTATCTCGGGGGTGGGGTGCTGCTGGCGATCAATGTGCTGATGATCGAGGTCCTGCCCGGTACCTGGGGGCCGCGCCTCTCGTTCCTGAGCGTCGCGCTCTGGTGGGGACTCTTCACGATTCCGATCCTGACGCGGGTTCCGGAGCCCCCGGCGGCCACGGCGAGCATGGAAACGGGGGAGAACGTCCTCGCGGTCAGCTTCGCGCGGATCTTTGAGACGGTCAAGGATATTCGCCGCTACCGGGATCTTTTCGTCTATCTGGTCGCGTTCCTGATCTACAACGACGCGATCGGGACGATCATCGGGATGGCCAGCATCTACGGGGCGGAGTTGGGCTTCGGCAGCATCCAGTTGATCCTCGCGCTGCTGCTCGTGCAGTTCGTGGGCATCCCCTTCAGCCTTATCTTCGGGCGGCTGCCCAACGGCAAGGAGACCCGGCGCCCAATCTTTTTGGCGTTTATCCTCTTCAACCTCGTGGCGATGCCTCTGGTGGGCATTGTGGGCGCGCGGACGCTGCCGCAAGCCGTGACCGGCGCCCGATTCCAGACGAGCCCCGAGCAGGGGGCTGAGGACGCGCCTTCGGGTAATCTGGGCCTCATTATGGCGCTGATCCTGGGGGTCCAAGCGGTCGGTGCGGTGCTCGCGTTTGTGCTGGGGCCGAGGCTCTTCACGGTGCTTGCAGAGACGCTGGACACGAAGCGGACGATCGTGCTGGCGCTGGTGGTCTACGTGGTCGTGGCAGTGTGGGGCTTTGTGCTCAACTCGGTGATCGAGTTCTGGATGCTGGCCTGGATGGTGGCGGTGGTGCAAGGTGGCAGCCAGGCGCTCAGCCGGAGCCTCTACGCCAAGCTCTCGCCGGCGTCCAAGAGTGGGGAGTTCTTCGGGCTCTTCGGGGTGATGGAGAAGTTCTCGGCGATCCTGGGGCCGCTGCTCTTTGCCGGGATGGCTGGGGTTTTCGGCAGCAGCCGGCCGGCGATTCTGAGCCTAATTTTGCTCTTCGGCGTGGGGATCGCGTTGTTGAGCCGGGTGGACGTGGCTGAGGGGGTGCGGGTGGCCCGGGCGGAGGATGCGAAGGCAGGGATTCGGCACGGCTAGGCGATCTCATCGGTAGGCGCGGCGCATCTTGTCGAGGGCTCGAAAGCAAGTAGAATGCCAAATTGCGATGATTGAACAGGCGAACACGTCCGTAGAGCGCTCCGAGCGCCCATCAGGGACAAGGTCCGGTACCAAGTCCGGGACCGACACACAACTATCCAATGAAGCCCGTCAGGTCACGCGTGCGGCGATCCTGATCTCGGTTGGCAATATCGCCAGCCGGGGCCTGGGCCTCGTGCGTGAGATGGTCAAGTCTTACCTCTTTGGGGCTGGGGGCGCGGTCAGCGCGTTCGACGTCGCGTCCCAGGTACCCACGATGCTCTACGACCAGTTGGTCGGAGGCATGCTCAGCTCGTCGCTTGTGCCGGTCTTCTCCGACTACGCAGACCCGGAGGACAAGGAGGAGCTGTGGACGCTCTTCAGCCACGTGCTGACGTTCGCGGCCCTCGTGCTGAGCGGGATCGTGCTCCTTATCGAGGTCGCCGCTCCCTGGATCGCGCGGATGCTGGGACAGGCACTCCCACCGGCCTATCTGACGATGGCCACGGAGATGGTGCGCCTGACCGCGCCGGCGGTCTTCTTCCTCAACATCGCCGGTCTGATCTCTGCAACGCTCTTTGCCATGCAGCGCTTCGCCCTCCCGGCCTTCAACGCTGCCATCTACAACCTGACGCTGATTGTGGTGATGGTGATGCTGGGGCGTGGTGAGTTGGGGGCACGGGCGATGGCGGTGGGTGTCTTTGTGGCGACGGCCGTGCAGACCGCGTTCCAGATCCCCGGTCTGTACGGGATCAAGCTGCGGTGGCGCTCGCCCTTTCCGCTCCATCCGGCCCTGATCCAGATCGGGCGTCTCTATCTGCCTATTGGGCTGGGGCTCCTGGTCGATCAGTTTGCCGTCGGACTGAGCTTCAACATCGCCTCACGGACGGGCCCCAGCGGCATCGCCCGGATGAAATACGCGGCCACGTTGATCCAGTTCCCCCTGGGCTTGGTCGTCACAGCCGTCTCGGTCGCCATTCTCCCCACGCTGTCGCGGTATGCGACGGAGGCTGATGAGGAAGCCTTCCGGACTACGTTGGCCCAGGGCCTGCGTCTCGTGCTCATCCTCGTGCTGCCGGCCGCGGTCGGGTTGTTGATCATGGCTGAGCCGCTGGTCGCACTGATCCTGCAGCGGGGCCAGTTTCAGCCCATCGACACCCAGGCCACCGCGGTGGCGCTGCGCTTCTCGGTGCTGGGGCTGATCTTTGCGGCGTTGGACCAACCGCTGATCTATGCATTTTACGCTCGGAAGAATACGTGGACGCCGACGCTGGTCGGCGTCGGTACGGTTTGCTTCTATATTGTGCTGGCGGTGCTTCCGCCGCTGCTCGGCGAGCCGACGCTCTGGGCACTGGTACTCGCCAATTCCCTGAAGCTCACGAGCCACGCGCTGCTGATGCTCTATCTCTTCACCCGCCGCATCGGCGGCCTCAAACCTTATCGATTGGGTCACACGGTGCTCATCGCTTCGGGTTCTGCCGTGGCGATGGCCCTGCCCATCTACTCGCTGTCGACCGGCCTGGAGCCGCTGGTGCCCTCGGGCTCGCTGGGTATCCTGATCCGGGTGGTGGTTGCCGGGGGATTGGGCGGTGTCTTTTACCTGGGACTGCTCAGTCTGATGGACGTCAAGGAGATTAAGCTGATGCAGGAGGCGCTGCGCATCCGGAAAGCCCCGAAAGCCTCCCCGACCGAGATCATTCAGGTGTGACATGCGACTTAACCCACACGTTCGATTGAGCGTCGCTCGATGGAGTCCGGACTTTGACTGGGGGGGCGTGCTGCTCCGGATGTTGGGGATCCTCTTGGTCGCGATTGCCGTGACCGGCTGTGCCGCACCGGCTACACCGACGGAGCCGGAGACCTCGGAGATCGTAGTGCTCTGGCATACCTTCACCGGCGCCGAGGCCCATGCGATCGAGCAGTTGACCGATCGCTTCAACGCGACCAACGACTCGAACCTCGTCCTGATCACCGAGTATCAGGAGGGCCTCCCGGAGAAATTCGCCGATACCGAGGCGCGGCGACCGGACCTGGTCACCTTGTGGCCCCGGGAGCTCCAGGCGTACCGGGATCTGGATGTGATCGCAGCGGTCCCTTACACGTCGCCTGAGATCCGTCGCGTGGGGACCGGCCTGCTTCCGATGGCCGAGGATCTGTACGCGATCGACGGAACGCCTCAGGCGTTCCCGCTGGGATTGATGACCTATTTTCTTTATTACAACGAGGACTGGATGCGAAACCTGGGCTATGAGGTCCAGAGCACAGATCGGGACACGATCCAAAGCGCGGCCTGTGCCGCGACCGATCCCCTAGAGCGGCAAGAGGGGTTGGGTATGCCGGCCCAGGCAGATACGATGCTTGCCTGGCTGGCGGCAGGGGGTGCGCAGATCACGGATGCGGGCGGGGCGTTCAGCTTTGCGGACGACCCGGGCAAAGCGACGATGACGTGGCTTCATACTGCAATTGAGGGTGGGTGTGTCCGCGTGCACCAGGACTGGGTCGCCGGTCAGGAGCTGCTGGGTCAGGGCGCGATGGCTATGATTATGGAATCCAGTTTGAACTATCCTCAGATCGCGGACGCTGTCACCCGGGGGCAGAACTTCCCTATCGGTATCAGCCCGCTGCCCGGACCGGAGGAAGGGGGCGCCACCCTCTGGTATGGACCGGGTATGCTGGTCACGGCACCTGAGCCTGAGCAACAGGCTGTGGCCTTCCAGGTGATGGCATGGTTCCTCTCCGATGAGGCCCAGATCCTCTGGGGCGAGCTGACCGACTACATTCCCGTCCGCCGTTCTACCCTCGCCACGCAATTGGCGGAGGAGCAGGTTACGGATCCCCTGGAGCGCAGGATCTGGACCCTCACGCTACAATCTGCCGAGGTCAACGCGTGGGTGGCCTGGCCTCACGCGACCTATCACCGCTCATGCCGGGCCGCGCTCCTCCGGTCGCTGCTGGCGTTGGGGTCTGAGAACGCCGACCCGATCGCTTACGTCAACGCGGCGATGACCTCGTGCAACACCAGCCTCCGGTCGTCGAGCACGACCTCGGCCTCAAATTCTGAGGGAGGTAGCCCTTGAACCCGTACTTGATGCTTTGGGAGGCGTTCCGAAAGGGGATGCCAAGATTTTTCAACGTAGGGATCCTTGTCCTGGTCTTCACCTTGGTCGGTGTGCCGGCGGCCCAAGGCCAGTCTAATCAGATCGAGACGTTCTACGACCTGGTCAACCAACAGCGGATCAGTGAAGGGTACGCGCCCCTGGGGCGGTCGCGACTGCTGGATCAAGCGGCCCAGAGGCATGCCGACGACCTGATCACGCTGGACAGCGCCACCCACGAGGGCTCGGATGGATCGGACTATCGCCAACGGATCCGGGAGGCGCGGTATCAGGCCTGGGATGACGGCCTGATGGTTAACGAAGCGCTGTGGGTTGGATTGGGCACGGCGGAGGACGCGGTCACCTGGTTCCACAGCAATCCGGCGTGGGAGGTCTTCGTGGACCCGCGATATCGGGAGATCGGCATTGGCTACGCCAACGATAACGGCGTGCACTACTTCGTCGTTACCTTTGGTTCCCGTCCCGGCGTGCTGCCGATCTTTATCAACGACGGCGCACCGACGACCGACTCGCCGCAGGTGGCGATCCGGTTGACCAACGAGGAGGCGGAGCCGTTAGGTGAGGGCAGCTGGATGGGGAAGGCGATTGAGGTCCGGCTGAGCAACACGCCCGATTTTGAGGACAAGACGTGGCAGCCCTGGGAGCCGCTCCTGCCGTGGATGCTGGCCTCGACAGAGCCCGGCGACTACGCGGTCTACGTCGAGTTCCGGGATGGGGCCGGGCGTACGACCGTTGCCGAGGATACGATTGAGCTCGTTGCGCCGGACAGCTTCCAACCGACGCCCAGCACGGCGCTTCGCCTGCCGACGTCCACGCCCAATCCGACGCCGGTCACCGAGGAGATCCCTGAGGAGATCGACGCAACCCCGACGCCGGAGGTCCTCCAGACCTCCACGCCCCCCGCCACCCCATCGGAGCCGGCGGAGACCTACACGCCGCTCCCGACATGGACGCCGCTGCCTGACGCGACCGCCATCGAGTCGGACGAGACTCCTACGGACTGGCCCGTCGTCCTGGCCTTCCTCTTCCAGGGGCTGGCAGTGATTCTCGGCATCGCGGCTTTCCTACGCCGCCGGTAATACCTCCCCTTTGAGCTTGTGTAACAAGGCAATTTCCTGTCCACAGCGCCTCCTGCCCTTAACCCATTCGAAACACAACCCGAGCCCGGAACGCCTCAAAACCTGCTACAATAGGGGTAAGTGATATCAAAGAATCCCAAACGCGCGCACTGTAGAAGGGAAGGAGGATTCGGGACCATGAGACGAATCCTGCAAGTGGCACTTGGCATTCTGATCCTGGGCATAGCGCTGGCACCGGCTGCCACGGCGTGGGCAGCGCCCCAACGCAGCACCTACGTCGTCCAACCTGGCGACACGTTGATGCGGATCGCGGCCCGCTACGGCTTAACGGTGAGCCAACTGGCGGTCGCCAACGGTCTGCGGTGGAACGCGTGGGTCTACGCCGGTCAGCGGCTGACCATCCCCGGCATCTCGCCCAGTGCAGCCCCCTCGCCGAGCGGGGGGACGTATCTCGTGCGACCGGGCGACACCCTGATGAGCGTTGCTGCCCGCCACGGGACCACCATCAGCAAACTCGCCGCCGTCAATGGGCTGCACTGGAACGCGTGGCTCTACGTCGGCCAACGCTTGACGATCCCCGGCGGAGAGGCGCCGAGTGCGCAGCCCGCTCCCGCCAATCCGCCGAGCAGCAGCGGCGGCACCTACGTGGTCAAGGCTGGCAATACGCTCTTCAGCATCGCACGATGGCACGGCACGACGGTCAGCGCCCTCCGCGCAGCCAACGGGCTTGCGTCTAATACGATCTATGTAGGGCAGCGCCTGACGATACCCGGCGGAAACGGGGTGACTCCACCCGCCAATACCCCGGCGCCGGCCCCACCACCGAGTCACGGTGCCGCTGGCGAGAAGTGGATCGACATTGACCTCTCGACCCAGCGGGTGACTGCCTACCAGGGTCAGACCACAGTCTACACTGCCATCGCCTCCACGGGGACGTGGCGCACGCCCACGGTCGTCGGCACGTACCGGGTCTACGCCAAGTACCGGTACACGGGTATGTCGGGTCCCGGCTACAACCTGCCCAACGTGCCCCACACGATGTACTTCTACCGGGGGTACGCGATCCACGGCGCCTACTGGCACAACAACTTCGGCACGCCGATGAGCCACGGCTGCGTCAACCTGTCGCTGCCCGACGCCGAGTGGTTCTACAACTGGGCA
This sequence comes from Anaerolineae bacterium, assembly GCA_034437735.1. Taxonomy (GTDB): domain Bacteria; phylum Chloroflexota; class Anaerolineae; order B4-G1; family SLSP01; genus PWVB01. The sequence goes on along the minus strand of DAOTTS010000208.1, from coordinate 33,505 downwards.
CCGATGGGCATCAAAGTCGTCAGCCATTACTAAGAACTTGAAAAAAATCTAACTTCCCGTCCATAACGCTTCCAGCCCCCGGCGCGGGAACTTGTTCGTTAATGAACCTTCAGGGTCTTGGAACAATTTCACCTCCGCGTTCGTTATAGATAATGGAAGGTTAAAACGACACAGGAGGTTACCGATGCGAACGTTACGACAGAGTATTGTCTTTGGCCTATTGGTGATGGTGCTGCTGAGCGGATGTGGGGGTGAGGCCGCGCCCGACCTCCCGCCGACCGGTGCTCCCACCGAGAGCCGGGTTTTCATCAACGACGTTGAGTTGATGATCTTGGAATCGTTCCCGGTCCAGGTACGTGCGCGCATTCAGGGCGACCTGGCCGACGGATGCACGTCCATCACCGGGATTGAAACCGAGCGCGACGTTGAGGCCGAGCGCTTCACGGTGCGGATCGAGACCACGCGCGATGACGACGCGATGTGCACCCAGGCGTTAGTTCCCTTTGAAGAGAGTATCGCTCTCGACGTGCGAGGGCTGCCGGCGGGCACCTACACGGTGGATGTGCACGGCGAGACCGCGACGTTCACGCTCGACGTCGACAATGTTTTAGAGGAGTAGGGGGGCCGGGCGGGCAAGATCTCCGCGATCCAAAGCCTGGCACGAAGGGGTGAAAGCAGATGATAGGGTGAAGAAGAGGCTTGCTCGAACCGCGCGTCTTGTATTGACCGGGATCCTGGCGATGATCATCATCGCCAGGATCCCGGCGTGTGAGGTCGGGCCCACGGGGCCCGGCATCCAGACACACCCACTTATCAACGCTTCTGCGCTGACGCTCCCTTCCTCTACCCCCACGCCCGAGCCCCCAGCCCCCACGGGCGATGCAGTTGGGGACGAGGAGGCGGATCCGGTCGAGGATATCGTCCTCACCGCACCGGAACGGGGCATCCCCGTGCACACGATGGACGTCGTGCTCAATGCGCGCGACCGGCGGATGCAGGTTGCGCACCACGTCCTTCTCCACAATTCCTCTCAGACGTCCTGGACGGAGGTCGTTTTCGCTGTCCTGCCGCGCTCTAAGACGGGCGTCTTCCGGCTTGGGGAGGTCGAGGTGACGCAGCGCGGCAGCCGGCGACGGGTCACGCCTCGGTGGGAAAAGACGATGCTCCACGTGCCGCTTCCCGTGACCCTAGCTCCCGGGGACCCGGTGGGGATACGGATGACCTATACCCTCGTGATTCCGCCGGTCGAGCGGACGACCGGGTTTCCGGAGGGGAACCTGGGGGCCGGCGATCAGGTGATCCAGGTCGGGGATTGGCACCCTACCCTCGTGCCCTACCGTCTTGAGGGGGGATGGCAGACGTGGACCTATCATCCGGTGGGGGATCCCGCCGTTTACCCCATTGCCGACTACGACGTGCGGATCTTTGCCGATCCGACCCTGGTTATCGCTGCCCCGGGTGCGTATACGCGCGCAGGCACCCACCATCATTACCAGCTCAAGCGCGCCCGATCCTTCGCTTTTCTGGTCAGCCCGGATTATCAGAGAATCGAGGGTTCTAGCGATGGGATAGCCATAGTGTCCTACGTCCTCCCGGCCCACGCCGAGGCGGGCAAGGCTGCCGTCGCCATCGCCCAGCGGGCGCTCCCGATCTACCGCCGCGTTTACGGATCCTATCCGTTCGAACGTTTGGTGATTGCGGAGAATGCCTATCACGGCTCCATGGAATACTCGGGTCTGCTCAGTATCAGCCGCGACGCCTACGAACGGTTCCGTGCCGGTCCCCAATCCGCGATGGTCAGCCTCGTGGCCCACGAGACCGCGCATCAGTGGTGGTACCACGCGGTCGGCAACGATCAGGTGACCGAGCCGTGGCTGGACGAGGCCTTCGCGAAATACAGCGAGCTGCTCTACTTCGAGGCGGTCGCGCCGGATCTGGTCGGGTGGTGGTGGGAGGCCCAGGGCCATGGGGCCGGCGGCGCGCTTGATGCCACGATCTACGATTTCGAGGACGGGCAGGCTTATTTCCGCCAGATCTACGCGCAGGGCGCCCATTTTTTGGACGATCTCCGGTGGCGGATCGGGGATGCGACGTTCTTTGAGTTCGTGCGCGCGTATAAAAGCTACGGGGAGGGCCGCCTGCTGACCGCAGAGGACTTCTTTGCACTGCTGGACACCTACACCGACGTTGATCTCGATCCGCTGATTGACCGGTATTTCGAGTTCGGGAATAGCGACTAGCTAAATTGGGCAACGTTAGGATGAAAGCGGGTTTAACTGAGGTTTGCAATACGGAGCTTGTTTCGCTTTCAGCCTTGAGCGACGCGACCGGACATCTACCCGCTTTGGGTCATTAACGCGCGCGAAGGTGTGCGTGCCCTCACGAACCAGACGTAGACCATATAAATCGAGATTGCGTACGTCACGATGGTCACGGCAAAGACAGGGGCAAACCCGTAACGGGTCTGAAGCGGCCCGCTGATCGAGGGGCTGATAGCCCATCCCAGGCTCCAGATCATGCTGTTGAGACTGGCGGCAATCCCTCGCGAGTCCTCGTCCACCTCCTCCATCACCATGGTCTGGTAGACGGGATTGGAAAGATTCATCAGCGCAGAGCGGGAGAGAAAACTGACGATCGCCAGTGGCAAGCTGAAGACGTAACCCATGGCGACCAGAAACGGGATCGATAGGGCGCGTGTCATTACGACCGTCTTTGCCTTGCCCCACCGCTCCGCCAGGATCGGCGCGCCGAAAATCGCCAATCCCATTCCCAGAGAACTGAAGCCGAAGAGCGTGCCGATCACTTCGTCTGCCAGGCCATAACGCTCGCGGAAGAAGACGTTCATAAAGGGGATCAGCATCCCGGCGCCGAGGGAGATGATCAGGCCCGGCAGCAGCAGTTGGGTCATCTTAAGTCGGTTGCTCCAAAGTGCGCGCAAGGGCGTCATGGGATCAGCCCCCAAATCTCGCGGCTTGACCTTGAGCAGCATAAGCGGAATCAGGGCGAGTCCTGTCAGCAGCGAGGTCACGCCGAGGGACCACGCATAGGCCTGGCTGCTCTCCGCAGGGACTGTCATCAACCGGCTGAAAAGCAGGGGCAGCCCCCCGCCGACGAAGTTCCCCAGGAAGTTCGACATCATCCTGACGCCCGAGTTGAAGCTGAAGAGATGCGTTCGTTCCGCCTCGGTGCTATGTTCCATCAAAAAGGGGGACGCCGTCACGTTGAAAATGCTGCTGCCGATCCCCTGGACGACGCTACTGACGATCAACATCGGTTGGTTGGGAAAGATCAGCATCGCCCCCTGGGAGAGCACAATCAATAGCCCGCCGCTGATAAACGCCAATTTGCGCCCGATCCAATCGCTGAGGTAGCCGGCGATCAAGGCGACGAGGAGTGCTGTCAGCGAGGGGATGCTGATTAACACGCCCAGGAAGTCCTTGGGATATCCCAGGCTCAGGATATAGAAGTTGAAGAAGAGCCGGAAGATTCCCCATCCCATACCTTGCAAGAGCATCACCAGCAGATAGAGCCGGGCCTGAGGTGAAAACCGTCGAATATTCTGAATGTAATCCTGTACCGTCTGTCGCATACCCTCTCTACCTCTCCAATTGGACGCATACATTCTAGAAAGTGGGGTGGGGGTTGTCAATCGGAGGATACTCATATAATAGGGTTATGAAGTGCAGAGCGGCTCACGGCACCGACAACCCCTTCCGTCTATGAAAGGGGTCTGTTATGTGGGCTACGCCCTCTTATGAGGATGCGCACGAGCGGGGAGGTGAGGCGTCACGATGTTGACCATTGACGGATCGTACGGTGAGGGTGGCGGGCAGATTCTGCGGTCTACCCTGACGTTGGCCGCGGTGATGGGCCGCGCTGTACGCGTGACCAAGATCCGGGCCAATCGTGCCAATCCGGGACTCCACCCCCAGCATCTCACCGCCGTGCGGGCTGCTGCCGCTATCTGCAATGCAGACCTGGAGGGCGATGCGCTGGACAGCCAGGCGCTGACCTTTGTCCCGCAATCCCCGCCCCAGGCGGGAGACTACGCCTTCGACGTCACTGAGATCGCCGGACGTGGGTCCGCCGGCTCTGTGACGTTGGTGTTGCAGACGGTGCTGCTGCCGTTGGCCCTGGCGGCAGGTAAATCGACCCTGACCTTACGGGGTGGGACCGCGGTGCCCATGAGTCCGCCGGTCCCCTTTATTGAGAAGGTCTATATTCCCACCCTCTTCGAGCTGGGCGTCCGAGCCCGGATCGACCATCGCCTGTGGGGTTTCTATCCCAAGGGCGGGGGCGAACTGGTCGCCGAGATCTCCGGTGGCGTTGAACTCCAGGGGCGGGTCTTTGGACCACGAAAGGCCCTGGACCGCGTGGAGGGGCTGGCCTTCGCAGCCCACCTGCCCTCCCATATCCCGCAGCGGATGACCAACCGGGCGCGCTCGCTGCTCCGCGATGCGGAGATGGAATCTCGGATCGAGCCGCGCCACGTGCCATCACCGGGCACGGGCACCGGCCTCTTTCTCTGCGCTCGCTACGATCCGCTGCCGGCGGGGTTCCTGATGCTGGGTCGCCGGGGCTTGCCCTCGGAGGAGGTCGCTGAGATCGCGTGCAAGGGGCTCTTCGCCCATCACGAGACTGGGACCGTCGCCGATATGCATTTGGCGGATCAACTCGTGCTCCCGTTTGCCCTGGCGGAAGGCTCCTCGTATGTCTCGGTCTCCAAGATCACCCGGCACCTGCGGACCAACGTCTGGGTTGCTCATCAGTTCGGCTTTGATGAACTGCGCTTTGACGGCGAGCTGAACGAGACGGGAGACCTTTCGATGCGATATGCAGGGTAGTTGCAGGTTACGATTTTCTAGTTGTCAGTTTGCATCACGTAAGCGATCATTATCAAGGGAGTAGGCATGCTCGAACTCGTCTTTCTCGGAACCGCCGCGTCGGCCCCCTCGATTCAACGGGGGTTACCCGCTCAAGTCGTGATCTACCAGGACGAACGATTCCTGGTGGACTGCGGTGAGGGCACCCAGCGCCAGATCTTGCGCAGCGGGATCGGCTTCCGGCGCCTGGAGCGGGTGCTGCTGACCCACGGACACCTCGACCACATTCTGGGGCTGGGCGGCTTGATCTCCACCTTCGCCCGGTGGGAGGCCGTGGACCAGTTGGAGATCTTCGGGGGCCGCCGCACGCTGGATCGGGTGCACGACCTCGTCTTTGGTGTGGTACTGCGCGGGGCCCGTCCGCCCGTCCCCGTCGATCTGGTCGACCTCGAACCCGGCATGTTGCTGGAGAGCGATGAATTCGAGGTGCGGGCGTTCCCGGTCCAGCACCGAGGGTCCGGATGCCTGGGCTACCGCTTCGAGGAGAAGCCGCGCCGCCCCTTCCTGCCCGAGAGGGCCGAAGCTCTCGGCGTGCCCGCCGGTCCGGTCCGGCGCGATCTGGTCAAGGGTGAGACGGTCACCCTAGCGGACGGCAAGGTCATCACGCCGGACGATGTGTTGGGTCCCCCCCGTCCGGGGGTCTCCATTGCGATCACCGGGGACACCGGGCAGGTCGGTAATCTGGTCGAGTATGTGCGAGACGTCGACCTTCTGGTCTGCGAGGCCACCTATCTGACCCGAGACCGGGCGATGGCGCAGCGCTTTGGCCACCTGACGGCGGAGCAGGCGGCGTGGCTCGCGGCCGAGGCCGACGTCCGGATGTTGGCGCTCAACCATCTCTCGCAGCGTTACCGTATCCGTGAGATCCTGGCGGAGTGCAAGCCGATCTTCGAGAACACCTACGCGGCCCGGGACTTCGACCGCTTCCGGATCACCCGCGAGAAGATCACGTTGTCCAACCAGCAGCTCGATGATGACGAGTCGCTGATCGAGCACGTGGAGACCCAGGAGGCCGCGGATCTATAAACGTTGGCTGATTCAAGAGGTAGGGGGTACCCAGGAAAGGAGGTCGGTGTGAAGGCGCGAGGGCAGATGACGGGGAAGGTCTGCGTTGTGACAGGGGCCAGTCGGGGCATTGGGTTCTACACAGCCCGCGCCCTGGCGCTGCAAGGGTCTGAGGTAGTGTTGATTGGGCACCATCGCGGGCGTGGGACGGAGGCCGTAGTGCGTATCCACCAAACGGCCCCTGATGCATCGGCCACGTTCATCTACGCAGATCTGATGGATCAGGCACAGATTCGGGATCTCGCCCAGACGATCCGGGAACGATACGACCGCCTGGACGTGTTGGTGAACAACGCGGGTGCCTTCTTTCTCCGGCGGGAGGAAAGTCCGGACGGCATCGAGCGCACCTTCGCCCTCAATCACCTCAACTATTTTCTTGTAACCAACCTGCTACTCGATCTTATCAAGGTGAGCGCCCCGGCGCGGATCGTCAACGTCTCGTCGGAGTCCCACCGGGGGGCGACGATGCACTTCGACGATCTGACGTTTGAAGATCGCCCTTACTGGGGACTGGGTGCCTACGGGGCGTCGAAGCTGGCAAATCTCCTCTTCACGTACGAGCTGGACCGGCGTCTGGTGCATGAGAACATTACCGTGAACGCGCTGCACCCCGGCTTCGTCAATACATATATCGGCAAGCAGTATGCGTTGCTCCGGCCTATGATGAACATCATTCACGCCCTTTTTGCCAAAAGGCCTGAGGAGGGCCCAGAGACGTCTATTTATCTTGCTGGTTCGCCCGATGTTGCCGAGGTCAGCGGTAAGTATTTCATCGATGAGAAACAAGTACGCTCCTCACCCGCCTCTTATAAGGAAGAGGACGCGCGGCGCCTCTGGGAGATCAGCGAATCGATGACAGGACTGAGTGTATGAGCCATCGCACGAACCGGAGAAATCGGGCATTTATTGCGCGTGCCACGAGAGCGTTTGTGAGAGTAGGATCGGTTCTGGGGATGGTAGTCTCCTTGATGGGATGTGTCGCTTCGGAGACACCCGTATCCCCGGTACCCACCGGCAACGCGGCCAATGCAGACGTACTTTACGTGCGGGCCGAGCAGGCGGATGACAGCACGTGGGCTTTCGAGGTCACCGTCGAGCATCCGGACACGGGTTGGGAGGACTACGAGGTCGTGCGCCAGCAGTGACGCCGATCTCGCGTCGAGCCTTTTCAAATCCTACAGCCGTCAAATGATGGGTAGATGCGAGGCTCTTGTGGACACAAACATCGAGGACAAAGCACCTCAGAACCCCGTAGGACCGTCTAGAACGCTCGATGCTTTAGTGCTTCGCACCGGGTTTTTATCAACATCCTCTCAAACCAGCGGGGGGACTCCCCCTATGCCCTGATGGACATCCCCTTGACGTTTGCTAGAATATGGAGAGAATGTGTCCGATATATTAAGAGGGACAGAGAACGACCGTACCGTTTGAACTGGGCTATCAGTATGCAGAGATTCAGAAATTAGGACGCCGCCTTAACGTTGCTGGGAATTCGGATGGGTGAGGGACGACGTCCCACCATCCTTCCATTGGCCTCGGTTTTTTTATTCATACCCATAGCACGACCTCAAGGAGGAGGATAGCAATGAAGCGTAGCATTCTGATGGTGATGGCTTTACTACTTATGGCGTCGATGGCACTGACAGCCTGCGGGCCGGGAGAGGACGAGTCCGCCGGTCCCTTCAAGGCCGCATTTGTCTACATCGGCCCTCCCGGTGACCTGGGCTGGACCTACGAGCACGACCGGGGTCGCAAGATGCTCGAAGATGAGCTCGGTGATGAGATCGAGACCGCCTATATTGAGAGCGTGGAAGAGGGGCCGGATTCGGCCCGGGTGATGCGGCAGTATGCTCAGGAAGGGTACGATATGATCTTCGCCACCTCCTTCGGCTATATGGACCATATGTACGAAGTCGCCGAGGAGTTTCCGGATGTTTTGTTTGAGCACTGCTCGGGCTTCAAGACCCTGGACAATATGGCGACCTACTTCGGCCGCATCTATCAACCCCGGTACCTTTCCGGCATTGTGGCCGGCAATATGACTGAGGCGAACAGCATCGGCTATGTCGCCGCGTTCCCCATCCCCGAGGTCATCCGGGGCATTAACGCCTTCACGCTGGGCGTCCGTGAGGTGAACCCCGACGCGACGGTGCAGGTAGTGTGGACCAACACCTGGTACGATCCCGTTCAGGAGCGTGAGGCCGCGGTGGCCCTGCTCGATGCCGGTGTGGACATCATCGCGCAGCACCAGGACACCACCGAGCCCCAGAAGGCCGCACAGGAGCGCGGTGCCCTGAGTATCGGGTACGACTCCGACATGCGCGAGTTTGTTGGCGATACGGTGCTGACCAGCCCGATCTGGAACTGGGGTACCTACTATATCGACACGGCCCAGAACGCAATCGATGGGGAGTGGGAGACCCACCAATTCTGGGGCGGTCTGGAATCCGGCGTTGTCGAACTCGCGGAGTACAGCCCCAAGGTCCCCGATGACGTGAGGAATCAGGTCGACGACGCGCGCCAGGCTATCCTCGATGGCGACGAAGTCTTCTGTGGCCCCATCAACGCTCAGGACGGTTCGACGTTCGTCGCTGACGGTGAGTGTATGAGCGACGGGGATATGCTGGGGATGAGCATCTTCGTTGAGGGGGTTGAGGGGACCATTCCCGAGAACTAGACGCGGTACGTCGTCAGTCTCAATGTGTTGACGACTTGGCAGCGTTCATCCCCGGAAGGGGGACGTGGAGCTTTTTGCCGAGTTAGCTTTCACGAGGGAGCGGAACCGTGGTTCCGCTCCCTCACGCTAAGGGTTGGCTGTCAAATAACTTCCGCAAAATCAAGCTGAAAGCGGTGTTGAAAGCACCCCAGGCGTCGAAGTTATTGAGCTTTCAGCCCTAAGATAGGATAGAGCAATGACGGACGCAGAAAACCGAACGCCCGTCCTGACCATGCGGGGGATTACCAAGCGCTTCCCGGGCGTCCTGGCTAACGATCGTGTCGACCTGGATCTCTACTCCGGTGAGGTCCTGGCGCTTCTGGGCGAGAACGGCGCAGGCAAGAGTACCTTGATGAACGTCTTGGTCGGCCTCTACCGGCCCAATGCGGGAGAGGTCACCGTGCGCGGTGAAGTTGTGGACATCGACTCCCCTCGAGACGCCGCGGACCTGGGCATCGGTATGATTCACCAGAACTTCATGTTGATCCCTAAGATGACTGTCGCGGAGAATATTGTGCTGGGTCTGCCGGATCTCCCGTTCCGACCGGATATGGAGGAGATCGCTGACCGGATCACCACGCTCTCCCGACACTACAACCTGGAGGTCGATCCCTCGGCCTACGTGTGGCAGCTGGGGGTTGGCGAGCAGCAGCGCGTCGAGATCCTCAAGCTGATCTACCGCGATGCCGACATTCTTGTCTTGGACGAACCCACTGCCGTTCTCACCCCCCAGGAGGCTGAGGAGTTGGGGCACGTCCTGGCGGTCATGCAGCAGGAGGGCAAATCAACCATCTTTATCACCCACAAGATGGAGGAGGTGATGGCTTTCTCCGATCGGGTTTGTGTCCTCCGCGGCGGCAAGGTCGAGGCGGTCAAACGCACCGCTGACACCAACCCGCAGGAGCTGGCCCGTCTGATGGTCGGGCGGGAGGTGCTCTTCCGGCTGGACAAGCACGAGAAAGAGACGGGGGACGTCGTCCTGGAGCTCCAGAATGTGGAGGCCGACAACGACAAGGGACTACCCGCCCTGCGCGGGGTCTCTCTCGCCATCCAGCAGGGTGAGATTTTGGGCATCGCCGGGGTGGCCGGAAACGGCCAGCAGGAGCTCGCCGAGGTCGTCACCGGCTTGCGCAGCACCACGAGTGGAGCTATCATCATCAACGCGGAGGACCGCACCGCGTGCTCACCCTTGGAGATTATCAAGGCGGGCGTGAGCCACATCCCTGCCGACCGGATTGGCATGGGCGCCGTGGGCGAGATGGCGGTCTCGGACAACATCGCGATGAAGGGCTACCGAACCCCGCCCTTGGGTATCCGGGGGCTTCTGCGCCGCCAGAAGATCCTCGACTTCGCCCGCAGTATGATCGAGGTCTTCCGCATTGCCACGCCCTCCCCGCTGACGCGGGTCAAATTTCTGTCGGGCGGCAACATCCAGAAGACGATTCTGGCCCGGGAGATCGACGCTTGCAACGGCCTGTTAGTCGCGGTCTATCCCTCTCGCGGACTTGACGTTGGCGCGACCGAGGCGGTGCGCCGGCGGCTGCTGGAACAACGGGACGAGGGCAAGGCCGTCCTCCTCGTCTCCGAGGATCTGGAGGAGCTGATGTCGGTCGCAGACTGGATCGCCGTGATGTTCGAGGGCCGCGTCATCGGCGTGCTTCCCGCCGACCAGGCTGACCGGGAGACCCTGGGTCTGATGATGGCGGGCATCGAGGTTGCGGAGGCCCGAGCGCCCGTTGACAGGGTGGAGGCGGGAGGATGAAGAACCTATGCTGAATCAACGATTGATCCTGCGTAAGCGTAACGAGGTCTCTCAACGGGCGGCGTTTCTGGTGCCTGCGCTCTCTTTCCTCACGTCGCTGCTCTTCGGCGCCGTGCTGCTCGCCGTCTCCGGGGCCAATCCCTTCGTCACTTACGCGGCGATGCTCCAGGGCGCGTTCGGCTCCTGGTACGGCATCACCGAGGTCTTGGTCAAGAGCATCCCCCTGATGCTGACCGGACTGGGGGTTGCCCTGGCCTTCCGGATGCGTTTCTGGAACATCGGCGCCGAGGGACAGTTGACCCTGGGGGGGGTCGCAGCCGCCGGGGTCGCGCTCTTCTGGTCGCAGTATCTGCCCGATTGGACCCTTTTGCCGCTGGCCATCCTGGCCGGTTGTATCGCCGGGGCCGTGTGGGCCGGGGTGCCCGCGCTCCTCAAGGCAAAACTCAACGTCGACGAGACCCTCACCACTCTGCTCCTCAACTACGTCGCTATCCTCTACTCCGAGCATCTCTATTACGTGGCCTGGCGCGCGCCGGGTTACAACTCCGGCACCGAGCGCATTCCGGAGGCGGCGTGGCTGCCTCGGTTCGCGGGTCGGGCGCATCTGGGGCTCATCTTCGCCGTGGTGCTGGCGTTTGCGCTCTGGGTTGTTTTCAAGCACACTCGGTGGGGCTTCGAGCTGCAGATCATCGGCTCAAACCAGCGCGCGGCGCATTATCTGGGCATCGACATCGCCCGGAATATCGTGCTTACGCTTCTGGTATCCGGCGCGACCAGCGGGCTGGCCGGCGCCGCCGAGGTACTGGGCCTGGCCCGTCGCCTGCAGCAGGGCTTATCGGTCGGATATGGATATACGGCGATCATCGTCGCCTGGATGGCCCAACTTAACCCGCTGGCCGTCCTGATTGTGGCCTTCTTGATGGCGGCCCTGCTGGTCGGTGGCGACCAGATTCAGATGAAGATGCGCTTGCCTGCCTCCGTCGGGTTGGTGCTGCAAGGGATGATCCTGATCCCGATGCTGGCGGGTATGATCTTCCGGGAGTATGATCTCCAGGTTGTGGACGTCGGCGACGACGAAACGGTGCCGGAAGGAGGTGAGGGATGAGCGGTATCTTCGCACTTCTGACGTCTATCCTGACCATTACCGTGCGGGCCGGCACTTCTCTGATCTACGGTACCGTCGGTGAGATCTACACGGAGCGATCCGGCATTCTCAATCTGGGTGTGGAGGGCATGATGCTCTCCAGCGCGGTTGCGGCCTTTGCGACGGCCTATTACACCGGGTCGCCGGCGCTGGGGCTGGTCGTGGCGATGCTGATGGGGGCCGCGCTGGCCTCGATCCACGCCTTCCTGACGGTGACTATGCGGGCGAATCAGGTGGTCAGCGGCCTGAGCATCACGCTCTTCGGCACCGGCCTCGCCAGCTTCCTGGGCGAGCGCCTGGGCCCCGCATCCAACAATCGGAGCCTGGTCGGCCTGGTCGGCCCGAGGTTCTCGCCGGTGGTGATCCCCGGCCTGAGCGAGGTACCGATGGTGGGGGCTTTCTTCAAACAGGACATCCTCACATACGCCCTCTACCTGCTGGTGCCTGCCGCGTGGTACTATCTGTACAGGACGCGCAACGGCCTGACCCTGCGGTCGGTGGGCGAGAGCCCTCAGACCGCCGACGCGATGGGCATCAACGTGATGCGCATCCACTATCTCTACACGATCGTGGGCGGCGTGTTGATTGGGCTGGGCGGCGCGCATCTCTCCCTGGCGTACGCGCCGGGGTGGGTGGAGAACATCACCGGTGGGCGTGGGTGGATCGTCATTGCCCTGGTGATCTTCTCAATGTGGAATCCCAGCCGGGCCGTGCTGGGTGCGATCCTCTTTGGCGGGATCAACGCGGTGCAGTATCGACTGCAGGCTGGCGGTGCGACTATCCCCTCAGCCTATCTCAACATGCTGCCCTATCTTATGACCATCCTCGTATTGGTCGCCATCACCTGGTGGAAGACCCTGAGCCACCGCATCGGCACGCCCGCTGCCCTGGGCATTCCGTATATGCGGGAGGAGAAATAACGATAAGGAGGCACGCAACCCCTATGGACATTCCGGCAAGTTACCAACCGCAGCCTACGTCACGGATGTGCTTTGTCTGCGGGCGTGAAAACCCCGTAGGCCTGCACCTGACCTTCTATGAGGATCACGAGGCCAACCGTATCGTGGTGCCGGTCGTCATCCCCGAGGATTACCAGGGATATCCCGGTATCGCGCACGGCGGCATCCTCTCCACGATCTTGGATGAGACCTCCGGACGCGCGATTATGATCGAGGCCGAGGACGATCCCTTCTGGGTGACAGCCAAACTGGAGGTCCGATTCCGTAAGCCGACGCCGACGGTCACCCCGCTGGAAGTGGTGGGCTGGGTCGTCAGGAAGCGGCGGCGGTCGGCCGAGGTCGCCGCTGAGATACGGTTGGAGGACGGGACGGTCACCGCCGAGGCTTCGGCGGTTGTCGTGCTCCCTTCCGCCGATACCCTGAAGGCCTGGGAGCAGGAGCAGCAGTATTGGAAGGTCCAGGGGGAGTGAAGGGGTTGGGAGTAGGGCTGATTCATGCACGAACAAAGGCGCGTAGTTGGCGATTTGTCGCCCTAACGTGGAGGTGGGTATGTTACGTAACGTGACGTCATACGAACGACCGACGTCGATTGAGGATGCGGTCGCGCTCGCCCAATCGACGCCCAACGCCGCCTATGTCGGAGGCGGGGCGTGGACGACTGCGCAGGCCGACCCCGAGCTTGAGACGTTGATCGACCTTCAGGACGTCGTCGGGTTGGACGTCCTCGAGACGGAGTTTGAGCGGGTGCGTCTCGGCGTGACGGTCAGTCTCCAGGCGTTGATCGATCATCCGGACGTGGGTCAGATGGCCGATGGCGTGGTGGCCAAGGCCGCTGGGCTCACCCAGTCCCGTACGCTTCGGGAGCAGGGCTCGTTGGGCGGCACGCTGATCGTCGCCGGACCGGCGGATCCCTTGACCACGGTTCTGCTGGTGCTGGAATCCGAGATCTGCTACGCCGACCCCGCCGTGCACACGGCGCCCTTTATGAGCTTTGTCGCCTACCGCGACCGGCTCATCAAGACCCGGGTCCTCCTGACCGAAGTGCGGATCCGGCGTCCCCCGGCGCGCAGTGCCACCGCCTTTGAGGTCATAGGGCGCTCGCCCAAGGACAAGCCCATCGTCTGCGCCGCAGCCCATCTTACTGTTGAGGAGGGGCTGCCCGTCGCGCTGCGGGTGGCGGTGGGCGGCGTGGAGGCACAGCCGGTGCGCCTGCACAAGACGGAGCACCTCATCCCCGGCAAACTGCTCAATCGACAACGGATCGAAGCAGCCCTGATCCCCTCGCTGGATGAGCTGGAACCCTTCGGGGACTACCGGGGCAGCGCTGAGTACCGGATGGCGATGGCCCGGGTGCTGGCCCGCCGGGCGATCCTGGACGCGTGGGAGAGGGCTCGACGCCGCTGATCAATCCCAAATGCACCACCTAAAATAGGTTTAACTTACTGCGGTAGAAACCGATTTATATTGTGGCCATCGAGGAAATGAGGCAAGGTTGATGACGGAAGACACAGAAAAGCGGCAACACGACGAGACACTGGGCTGGTCCTATGGGGGGCAAGCCCTGATTGAGGGCGTGCTGATGCGCGGCAAATATATCGCCGCCATTGCCGTGCGCCCACCGGAGGAGGCTATCGTCGTCAAAACCGAGCCGCTGAGTGCCCTCTACCGGGGCAAAATTAGCAAGATCCCCTTCCTGCGGGGCATCCCGATGCTCTGGGACGCCCTGGGTTTGGGTATGCGCGCCCTCTTCTATTCCGCCGAGGTGGTGGGTCAGGCCGAGGATCCCGACTTCTCGATGGAGGGCGGCACGACCTTTCTTACCGGCGGTCTATCGATTCTGCTGGGGGTGGGGCTCTTTATGGTAGTCCCCTCGTTCGTCGCCGGGCTGATTGTGCCGGCGCGGGCCCTGCTCTTCAATATTTTTGAGGGTTTTATCCGCCTGAGCCTTCTCATCGGCTACATCGCCGCCATCGGGCAGATGGAGGACATCCGCCGGGTCTTCGCCTATCACGGTGCGGAGCACAAGACCATCAACGCCCATGAGGACGGTGCGCCTCTGACCGTGGAAGGGGTGCGGCCCTATCCCCGGCAGCACGCCCGGTGTGGGACCGCGTTCCTGCTCATCGTCGTCTTGATCTCCGTGTTGGTCTTTGCGCCCTTCGGACGCCCGGTGCTCTGGCTCCGCGTGCTATCCCGGCTTGCCCTTATTCCGGTGATCACTGGGATCGCTTACGAGGTCTTGCGCTTCACGGGGAAACACGAGGATCACTCCCTCGTTCAGGCCGTCATCGCCCCGAACCTGGCCCTGCAAAATCTCACCACCCGCGAACCGACCGACGACATGCTGGAGGTCGCCATCACCGCCCTGCAGTCGGTGCTCGAAGGGGAGGAGACGGCCCGACGGTCACCTGAGCGTGACGCTGATCCATCGGTGCCCGCCGAAGCGAACCCAGCATAACGTGTGACGATGCGATTATGCGGACCTGTGCATAACTGTGCATAAATCTGTGGAAAAAGGGTCGAATTTGGGGATAATTGCCACCCAGCGGCCGTAAAACCGGCAAATTGGCATCCGAATAAGCCATCATGAGTGTTGTCTGCGAGCGCCTCAGTGGCATATTTAGGGGGATATCCCCGGCTATGGACCCATATTTGGTGGCATGCGTCTGGGCGGTCAAAGCTTTTCTTATATCAAAACATTGCCATTTTTGTGTATAACGTGGATAAAACTGTGGATAACCCAATCAAAACCTGGATAACTTTGTCAGGAGACCGAGGGAACCATGCTCTCTTGTCCCCGAGGGGGCTGTGGATATCATGTAGAAAATTGTGGGTAACTTGACGAGGGGAGAACACAATGGGCATACCTAATCCACCCAAGCGCAAAGATCGCAAGGCCATCCAGTACGTGGAAGAGCTTCAGGCGCAGGCGCTGATCGATCCAGCCCTGAAGATCGAGGAGGAAGACGATGCCCAGCGCTATGCCTGGGCCTTGATCGTGGTCGCGCTCTTCGGTGAGGAGGAACGCGCCCTTTTTCGGGAGGTCTACGATGCCTATGCCCAGGGCGAATGTCTGGAGGAGGTCCGGGACGCCTGTGCGTGTGGTGAGAAGAAAGACCAGCTCTGCCTCATCCTCGACCGCATCGTCGCCGAGGGTCAAACCCGCCGGATGGCCGCATATATGGCCGAGATCCTCGAACAAGAGCGTTGGCGCCCCATCCGTCAGATGATTGAGGACCGCAAATTCAAAGCGGACAACTTCGTGTGGTGGCGCTTCGACCCCGATCAACAACTGCGGTAGGCGCACTGCGCTTCAACAACTCAAACAATGCTCCCAGCCCCCGTCTCGGGGGCGGCGGATCCATGAGAACCGCTGATTGCCGGCTTACCCTGGTTTCTCCGCCGTAATCAAGAAAAACGGCAGGTGCGCAACCTGCCCCCAAGGCTGACGGCGCACTGTGGCAGCCTCCACCACGCGGTCAAGCGCTGTCCGCTCCTCATCTGTAAGCGGCAATCCCCCTAGTAATTCAAATCTTGCCGGATCGGCGGCAAAAAGCGCCGAGAAGAGCATCACCCGGACGTTGAAACCCCGCGCAGCCAGCCGACCCGGCAACTTGCGCGCCACCCGGGGATCCGCTCCGGCGCGGCGAAGCGCATCTTCCCAGATCTGCTGCGTCGCCACCGCCGGGGGGTGCTCGATCATCCCGCCATAGTCAGGCTCCAGTGCGACCAACGCGCCGCCCGGTGCCAGCACCCGGCCTACCTCGTCGAGTGCCGCATCAAGCGGGGCGATCCACAAAAAGGCCAACTGCGCGAAGACCAGGTCGAAGAACGCCGCCCGGAAGGGAAGCCGGCGCGCGTCCCCCCCGACGGTCGCGGCGCCGATCACCTCATGCGCGACGATCTCCAGCGCACCCATGTCGCGATCCAGGGCCACCACACGCCCACTCGAACGGCGCACCAGTTCCGGCGTCACCGCCCCGGACCCAGCGCCCAGGTCGAGCACGCGCGTCCGCCGGGCGATGTGCACTCGCCGGAAGATCCGCCCCCGCGCCGGCGCCAGCCACGCGGCCTGTTCCCGCAGTAGATCGGGCTCGGGCAGCGACGGTGAGCGCATCGTCATAACGCCGGCATCATAGGAGAGCGATGGATCTCTCGCCCAGCTATCCCTTGGAGGGCGTGGATTGCGATGCCGGGTCCAATAAGTCGTCCATAGCACGCCGGAAGGCCTCCGGGGACTCTGCAAGTACGGCTTGAGCGTGCAAGGCGTCCAAGACCTCAGTATTCTCAAGGCTGTGGATGCGCTCAATGACCTCGGCGGGAGGCTCGCCAAAACGCAGGGTGAGCACCTTGAGCATATCCTCACGGGCTTTCTGCTGGATACCTTCCTCTCTGCCTTCCTCTCTGCCTTCCTCTCTACCTTCCTCTCTACCTTCCTCCCAGCCTTCCTCCCTTGCTTTTTCCTGCAAGAACTTAAGGGTTTGCGTCACGTAAGCCATCGTTCGCTCCTCCTCGTATGCAATGACCTGGCTGCTGAATTGCTCCGTTAAGACGGGCGGCAACCGCATCACCCAGTCGATAAAGCGGAATAACAACTGCACGTCACGTTTCGTATACCCGCGCTCGTATAACGACCGCGTCAACTGCCACTTCAACGCATACCGTGCCTCGGGCTGACCCTGCGTCGCCTGTGTGTGCAGGTGGGCCAATACCACGGTCGCAAAAGGGTTGCGGTGTCGGGCCAGTGCAGCGTCTTTCTCGCTGTAGTCCAACAGCTTGACTATAGGGAACGTCAAACTGACTTCACAGTCCCACAGACGGTAGCCGTAGGCGTTCGGCCTCCAGTTTGGACGATCATCACCCAGGATGGCAAAGCTGGCGACCTTTTTGTGATAGCGGTCGAAAATGCGGTAGTTGTACACATACATCCGCTCTGCAAAGTTGGCGTCGTACTGGCTTTGCACCTCCAGATGGATGAGCACCCACGTTGCCTGCCCGTTCTTGCGCCGGACTTCTACCAATGTGTCCACCACCCGACGGCCGGTTGGCGCCTTGGGTGCGATCTGCTGGAGCTCCTTGTCCAGAAAGCGGTATGCTTCCGACCAATCTATGTCCGCGGCAGCCTTGGGGAAGAAGAACGCGAGACACTCGGGGAAGTAGGTTGTCAGCGCTTCTTTCCACGGACTGTCGTAGTCGTCGCTCGAGCGGGTGTCAGCCAAGGTGTGCCCCTTCCTGAGTCTGGGTACCGCTATCTACTTCCATTGTAAACGCACGGCATCGTTTGTGCAAGATCCTCCTGCCCGGATTTGGGGCTTATCAATGCTCCAACAAAGGTTCATAGTCAGATTTATCGCCCTGAGGCACGGCACCAAGACACCTACAGGTAGGAAAAGAACTTTTCTAACTGCAAATGCCACGGAGCGTGGCGTGTAGCCGTCTGCGTTGAGCGACGACATCCCTCGCCCGCCCCAACATTCAACTCGCACCTCCCAACCAGCAACTCACAACCAGCAACGCTCAACCATCCCCCCTGACCTTTGGCTTCTGACGTCCGACTTTCGACTGCCCTACAGCACACTCACCGGATCCACGTCCACCTGCCAATGCCGGGGCAGCTCCACCTTCCGCAGGAACGCCGCCGGATCCACACTCCGCAGCAGCAACTGCCACCGCGTGCGCCCGCGCACCCGCGCGAAGTACGCCGGTGCCGGGCCGATCAGGTCCGTCGCCGGCAGCCCGTCCCGCCCCAGCGCGTGCCGCAGCAGGGATGCCAGATGCTCGGCGGCGGCCTGCGCCTTGCCCGAGTCGGGGTGACTGTAAACCAACCGCGCCAGCCGGATCGCCGGCGGGTACCCCGTGCGGCGCCGGAATGCCAGCTCCTGCGCCGCGAACCCCTCGTAGTCGTGATCCGCCGCGTATCGGATGGCGTAGTGATCGGGATGGTACGTCTGGATGAACGCCTTCCCGTCCAGCAGCCCGCGCCCGGCGCGCCCCGCCACCTGGGCCAGCAGTTGAAACGTCCACTCCGTCGCCCGGAAGTCCGGCAGGTTCAGGGCCGTGTCCGCCGAGATCACGCCCACTACCGTCACTTTCGGCACGTCGAGCCCCCGGGCGATCATCTGCGTGCCTACCAGGATGTCGGTCTCCCCCCGGACGAACGCCCTCATAATCGCCGTGTGGGCCGCGTGGGAGCGGGCCACGTCCTGGTCCCACCGCATAATTTGCGCCTCGGGCCAGCGCGCGACCACCCGCGACTCCAACCCCTCGGTGCCCAGCCCAAAGGCCCGGACCCGCTGCGAGCCGCAGTGCGGGCACGTAGTCGCGTACGGGCGCCGGGCGTTGCACCGGTGGCAGACGAGTGCGTTCAGTCCCTTGTGGTAGGTGAGGGGAATGTCGCAGTGGGGGCAGTGGGCGACCCAGCCGCAGTCCCGGCAGAAGACGTACGTCGCGGTGCCCCGCCGGTTCAGGAAGAGCAGCACTTGCGTCTCCTGGGCCAGCGCCCGATCGACCGCGTCCTGGAGCGCGCGGCTGAAGATCGTCCGGTTGCCGGCCTTCAGCTCGGCCCGCATATCCACGATCTGCACCGGCGGGAGCGGGATTGTGTACGCGTCCTCGATGCCGGGCACCGGCTGGTACCGGTGCTTGGCGAGGTGCAGAAAGCGCTGCCAGTCGATCACCCGCTTGCGGTGGCCCATCACCCGCGAGGGCAGGCGGAGGAGCCGATAGCGGCCCTCCTGGGCCCGGTGGTACGCTTCCAGCGAGGGCGTCGCGCTTCCCATCATCATCATCGCGCCGGTCTGGTGCGCCAACTGCTCCGCCACCTCTCGGGCGTGGTACGCGGGCGCGCGGTTTGCCTTGTAGCTCGTGTCCTCCTCCTCGTCCATCACGATCAGACCCAGGTCGGGGAACGGCGCGAAGAGCGCGGAGCGCGCACCGATGACGATGGCGAGATCGCCGTCGCGCACCCGGCGCCACGTGTCGTAGCGCTCGCCCTCGCTCAGCCCGCTGTGCCAGAGCCCCACCTGATCGGGGAACCGGACCGCAAACCGGCGCGCCGTCTGGGGCGTCAGGCTGATCTCCGGCACCAGGATGAGCGCCTGCTTGCCCGCCCGGAGCACCGCCTCGGCGGCCCGCATGTAGAGCTCGGTCTTGCCGGATCCCGTCACGCCCAGCAGCAGGATGGGCCGCATGCGAGCGCCGGTGCTTCCATTGAGCATCTTGCGTATCTCCGCCCAGACCGCATCCTGTTCCGGGGTCAGCGTGGGCGGCTCGTCCGGCGTGAAGATCATCCCGGACAGCGGGTCGCGGATGACCTCGCGGTGGCTGTACGTGATGAGCGCGCGTTTGTTGAGCATGTCCAGATGGTAGGTCTTGGCGCCCGTCTCGGCCCGCACCACCGCTGCCTCCACCGGCTGTTCCTCCTTGTGCAGAAAGTCCAGGATCGCGCGGTAGAGGCC
Source organism: Anaerolineae bacterium (assembly GCA_034437735.1). Classification (GTDB taxonomy): domain Bacteria; phylum Chloroflexota; class Anaerolineae; order B4-G1; family SLSP01; genus PWVB01. Next base: position 13,519 of record DAOTTS010000208.1, on the reverse strand, counting down.
CACGCGTTTCAATCCGCTGAGGTCCGCGTCCCACGCCGAAGGGTCGGCCTGCAGCCGGACCATCCGCCGGGTCTTGGTCTGCACGCGGTCCACCCGGAGCATGCGCTGCATCTCGACGAGGCCGCGCCGCCGCAGTGGCACCCGGGCCTGCTCCCAGTCGATCCCCTTCAGCGCGTGCTCGATCTGGGTGTCGGTGAGCGGGCCGCGCGCGATGAGCAGTTCGAGCAGCTCACGGGACGGCTTGGGCAGGTTGGGGGGCACGGTCTCCGTCAGCGGGGTGAGTTCGACGTAGGTCTCGCTGCGCATCCCGGGCGGCAGCATCAGCGGGATCACCTCCCGGAGCGGGGCCAGGGTCTGCCGTGCCATCCAGCGTGCCAGGCGCAGCAGCGTGTCGCTGATCACCGGGCCGTCGCCGACGACCCGGTGGATCGTTGGGGCATGCGGCACCGATGCCACGTCCGAGACGGTCATCACGATCCCCGGAAGCTGCCGGTTCTGGAAGGGCACCATGACCATCACGCCCGGTCGGACCTGCCCCCGCACCTTCTCCGGGATCCGGTAGTCGAGGAACCCTGACCGGGTACCCCGTGCCATACGGATGGGACGGAAGAGCAGTACCTGCGCGAAGAGTGGATCGGCGTGCCCGTTTGCGTCCCGGCTAGCCACGAGGGGCCTCCTCGCGGCTCGGGCGCGCGCCGCCGCGCTGCCACACCCGCCGGTAGATTTGCATCAGGTCGGCCCCGGTGCTATCCCACGAGAAGTGCTGGGCCGCCCGGCGCCGCAGGGCCGGCCCTTGGGTCGCGCCGGCTTGCCACCGGCGCACGGTCGCACCCAACGCCTCAGCGAGGGCGTTGACGTCCCCGATGGGTGAGGCATAGTGCCCCAGCGGGCCGAGATACTCCCGACTGATCTGTGTCTCGTAGGCGACCACCGGCAGGGCCATCCCCATATAGTTCAGGATCTTACCGTTGCCCTCGGTCTTGGAGATCTTGGGCGCGACCGCAATGTCGCCCAGAGCCAGATGGGCCGGTGATGCCTCGTAGGGAACCTTGCCGGTGAAGATGACGTCCTCACGCCGCAGCCCTAGTTCGTGGGCCATCGTCCGGTAGGCGTCAACCCCCGGGAACCCCATCAGGAGCAGGGTGACCGGCACCTCACGGCGCCGGAGGGCGGAGACCGCCTGCAGCAGGTGCGGGATGCCCTGGTAGTCGGCCAGGAGCCCCAGATACGCGATCACGCACCGCCCCTCGGGGATGCCCAGTGCCGCGCGCCGTGCACCCCGCGCCGCCGGGGTGAGGACCTCCGGGTCGAAGAAGCCGAGATCCACTGTGTCGGGCAGGGCGTAGAGTCCGTCCGCCCGGTTGAAGCCCTCCGCCAGCAGATCGAGGGTGTGGCTGGAACTCGTCAGGATGGCGTCCGGCATCTCGACGATGCGTTCCTCCAACCGGCGCCACCAGTAGTGGGCCGGTGAGCCCCGCCGGACAAATCCGTGATCGAGCATCTCGGCGGTCAGGCTTCCCTGGAAGTCGAAGATCAGCGGGACGCGGGTGAGCCGGGCGAGCACCCATCCGATCAGCGCCCCCTCGTGCAGGTGGCCGTGGATCAGGTGCGGGCGCCACCGCAGGGTTTCCACCAGCGCCCGCCAGGAGAGCAGCACGTCAAAGGCGATCTTGTGGCGGGAGGAACCGACCTCGTAATCGGCGTGCCAGGGTGTGGGCATCGAGCGGACGATGTCCAGGCCGGGCCAGTCCCGTCCCAGATAGTACGTCACGATGCGCACGTGCTGCCCCTGGGTTTGGAGCGCGCGGGCCTCCTCCAGGATTCTGACGTGGCACCCGTAGTCGAGGAAGAACGACGTGGGTGCGATCATCAAAATGCGGTGCGAGCGTGTCATGGCCCTCCTACGGGGTTTCAAGCCAGGGTCGTTTGGCCCTCATTCTTCATCGGCAGCGTGAAGCGCTGCTAGCATCCGGCGGGTGCCGGTTGGGGCGCCGTCCGGCTCGTGATGGCTGCGTATCAGCCCCACCGTTATCGCCGAGGCGCCGGCCCCATCGGTCATCTCGGCGCCCCACGCCGCGTGCCTGCGACGGACCACAAAGGCGCGCGGCAGCCCCTTCGCCTCCCCTTGCCCCCAGCGCGCGGCAGCATTAGGAAGGAGCCACTCTCCCAGGACGACCATTACGCGAGCCCAGACGCTCACCCGCACGCGGCTTTTCCCCACGTCGTGGAGCAGCGCGGCGGCGATCAGATCCGGGTTGTGCTCCCTCCGGCATTCCAGGGTCCGGGCGACGGCAATGCCGTGGTGTTGGTCGGCGCGGGACATCCGCGTGAAGAGGTCCAAGAGCTCGGGTGTATCCAACCGCTCCCGGACGTACGTGCGGTCGACGGGTCGCACCGAGTCCAGAATCCATCGCCCAAATTGGGTCACCCGGTAGCGGACCCGCGTCCACGCGGTCATCACCCGATCAGGAACCTCAGCAGGAATATCATGGCCGGTCGCGTGAGGATGCCGATGAGGTCGAAGCCCAACTGGGGCAGCACGAAGATCAGCAGCATCAAGAGCATCGGCGCGTACGGTTCTGCGCGCTCAAGAGCGTCAGCCACGGGCGCCGGTGCGACCCCGGCGAGCACCTTCGACCCGTCCAGCGGTGGGATCGGGATCATATTAAAGACCGCCAGGCTGATATTGACTCCGATGACGGCGATCAAGACCTGCACCAGCCGGTCGGCCTGGGCCGCCGGGAGACGATCGAGCAGGCCCAGCCGGATCGGCAGCGCGAAAAGTACGGCCTGAATGATGTTGGACATCGGGCCGGCCAGCGCCGAGATCGCCATACCGGTCCGCGCGCTCCCGACCCGTGACATGCGGTAGGGATTGACCTTGGCCGAACGGCCCCAGCCGTACCCCGTAAACAGAATCATCAGCGTGCCGATCGGATCGAGATGGACGAACGGATTGAGCGTCAGGCGCCCCTGGATCTCCGGGGTCTCGTCCCCCAGCACGTACGCCATCCAGCCGTGCGCCCACTCGTGGATTGGGATCCCTAGGAAGATCACGATCAGTCGCCCTAAAAGCCTGGCAGGTGTCAGTCCAAACATAGCAGGTCCTCTTCTTTCTGTACGCACGCGATTATAGCACGCGTACAGGGAAAATAAACGGGTAGTGTTGGATTGCCGTCGATTGACCTGAGCACGTTCCACATTCCGTCCACTGCGATTGTCCGTAGCTTTGCAAAGTTGTGTGTCGAGGTGTCGGTGTTATAATTTGGGGTAAGGGTCGTCACTTGGCGGCTCGTATGCGTTTATCACCCATGCCCCTGTGCCCCGAAAGGACACAAGTTGAGTCTATGGGTTGAATGGCGCCTTGATGGGTGTCGATAGTGATAAGGAGATGAAGATGAAGCTAGTGATCCCCATGGCTGGATTGGGCACGCGTATGCGCCCTCACACGTGGGCCAGACCCAAGCCGCTGCTGCCCTTGGCCGGTCAGACGATGCTTGACCATATCCTGGACAGCTTCGACGAGATTACCCTCGATGAGTACGTCTTTATCATTGGCTATCTCGGATCTCAGGTCGAGGCGTACGTCCGACACCACTACGAGCGCCCGACGCACTTCGTGGAGCAGAGCGAGATGTTGGGCCAGTCGCACGCGATCTGGCTGGCCCGCGAGCATCTGGAGGGCCCGGTGCTGTTAACGTACGTCGATACGCTCGTCGCTGAGGTGGATCTCGCCGGCCTCGATGACGAGGATCTCGACGGCGTCATCTTCACCCACCAGGTCGAGGATCCGCGCCGCTTCGGCGTCGTCGAGACCGATGACACGGGTTGGGCGACGAAGTTGATCGAGAAGCCCGAGTCAATGGACAACAAGGACGTGCTCGTGGGACTCTACTATTTCCGCGACGGCGCGTGGTTGGCCCGGGCGTGCCGGGAGCTGATGGACCAGGATATCAAGACCAAGGGCGAGTACTACCTGGCGGACACGGTGACGCTGATGATCGAGCAGGGCGCCAAGTTCCAGGTGCGCGAGGTCGGGGTCTGGCAGGACACCGGTAAGCCGGAGACGACCTTCGAGACCCACCGGTATCTGCTGGAACACGGCTACGACAACAGCTACCTGTCGCCGCGCCCCGGCGTGGCGCTGATTCCGCCGGTCTTCGTGCACCCTGAGGCCATCATCGAGCGGTCGGTGATCGGCCCTTACGTCTCCATCGGCAAGGAGGCGGAGATCCGCGACAGTATCCTGCGCGATACGATCGTGGACGAGCGCGCGAACGTGGAGTCTATGATGTTGTCGCGATCCATTATCGGGCGGTGGGCCACCCTGGCGGGCCGATTCCAGCAGCTCAACGTCGGCGATTCATCGACCCTGGAATAAGAACCCTTTTCAAGTGTTAGGGCTGAAAGCTGAACAACGTCTGCATTGTGAGTTTCAGTTAACCCCGCTTTCAGCTTGACTTTACCGAAGCTATTGAGTCACTATTCTTTAGGAGTTTAACGTATGGCACTCAACCCATTTGCATCCCAACGGGCGTTGGCAATTCCCCCTTCGGGAATTCGGAAGTTTTTTGATATCGCGGCGACGATGGACGACGTCATCAGCCTGGGCATCGGGGAGCCGGACTTCGACACGCCGGAACCTATCGTCCAGGCCGGCATCGCAGCCCTTCAGGGCGGGGAGACCCACTACACGTCCAATTCCGGGCTCCTGGATCTGCGGGAGGCGATCAGTGCGCACCTGGAAGCCCGCTACGGTCTGAGCTATGAGGCTCGGGAGGAGATTCTCATCACGGTTGGCGTCTCCGAGGCGTTCTATCTCACGATGGCGGCGCTGCTCGATCCGGGCGACGAGATCATTTTCGCGGAACCGTGCTTCGTCTCCTATGCGCCCACGGCGACCCTGGTCGGGGCGGTCCCGGTGCGGATCCCTACCTCGCCCGAGACCGGCTTTCAACTCACGGCGGAGGCTTTCGAATCTGCGATCACGGAACGGACCAAGGCCATCTTCCTCGCGTCGCCCAATAACCCTACCGGCACGGTGCTCAGCCGCGAGCGGATGGAGGCCATTGCCGCTGTGGCCGAGGCCCACGATCTCATCGTGATCTCCGACGAGATCTACGACCGGCTGGTCTACGGCACGGCGTTCACACCGTTTGCCTCGATTCCCGGGATGCAATCGCGCACGCTGACGCTCCAGGGGTTCTCCAAGGCGTATGCGATGACCGGGTGGCGGGTCGGCTACATCGCCGGGCCGCCGGAGATGGTCTGGGACATGCGGAAGATCCACCAATACTTGATTATGTCGGCGCCTACGGCCTCCCAGTGGGCCGCACTCAAGGCCCTGGAGGTGGGCGAGCCCTATATCCAGGAGATGCACGCGGCTTACGATCGACGGCGGCAGCTCATCGTGGGCGGGCTCAACGATCTGGGGCTGATGTGCACCGAGCCGCACGGCGCGTTCTACGCGTTCCCGTGCATCACCTCGACCGGGTTGGACGACAATACGTTCGCCGAGTTGCTCCTGCAGGAGGAGCAGGTCGCGGTGGTCCCCGGGCGGGCTTTCGGGGAATCTGGCATCGGGTTCGTGCGGATGTCCTACGCGACCGCCTATGAGCAGATCGAGGAGGCGCTGGTGCGTATCGGGCGCTTCGTTCAGCGCCATCACCAGGCCTGACCTTGATGAGGTGCGAGGCATTTCTGAATACGAGATTCACGCTCAGGCTATTGGGAGGACCGTAGCATCTTTCAGGCCAAGACGCGTGTCAAGTGCCTTGCACCCGTTCCGAGGTATCTTCATCATCGAACCATCGCCCTTCATATTGGGGTTGAGCGTGGTTGAAACGCTCGACCCCAAGGTTTTTCTCAGCATACCTCCAAAGTGGTGACATTGTGCACCTTGCAAAATCCTAAACGTCCCCTGAAGTCCTCTCCTGATTCTAATAAAATTATAATGAAAGGTGCGAGCTGTCTTCTTCGCCTGATGGATTCGGGCTAGAACTGTCATTCCTTAAGGAGAGTGCTGACTATGACCAAGGAGTTGAATCCGTTTGAACTGGCGCAGGCCCAGTTCGATCACGTGGCTGAACAGATGGGCCTGGACCAGGCCGTCCGGAGCATTCTACGCTGGCCGCTGCGAGAGTTCCGTTTTCAACTTCCCGTGCGTATGGACGACGGATCGATCAAGGTCTTCTTTGGGTTTCGCGTGCAACACAACGACGCGCGGGGCCCGGCCAAGGGGGGCATCCGGTTTGCCGCCAATGAGACCATGGATACCGTGCGCGCGCTTGCGATGTGGATGACCTGGAAGTGTGCGGTCGCCGATATTCCCCTCGGTGGCGCCAAGGGCGGCGTGATTCTCGACCCGGCCTCCCTCGCGGTTGGCGAGAAGGAGCGGCTGTGCCGGGAGTGGATCGATGCGGTGTGGAAGAATCTCGGCCCCCGCAACGACGTGCCCGCCCCGGATATCGGCACCAACCCGCAGATGATGGGCTGGATGATGGATGAGTATTCCAAGCTCCGGGGAGAGTACGTGCCCGGCGTCATCACCGGCAAGCCCGTCGGGGGCGGCGGCTCGTTGGGCCGTACCGCCGCGACCGGATTTGGCGTCATCGTCACGATTCGGGAGGCGATGCGGCATTTAGGCATAGAGTCGATTGGGAAGACCGCCTCGATCCAGGGGTTCGGCAACGTGGCCCAGCACGCGGCGTGCGCGTTCATCGAGATGCTGGGTGGGCGGGTGATCAGCGTTTCCTGTTGGGACCGGGAGGACGCGACCGCCTATACGTATACGAAGGAGGAGGGCCTCGACCCGCACTTCCTTCAGCGGATCACCGATGAGTATGGGACCATCGACAAGGAGCAGGCGAAGCAGGCCGGTTACGTCATCGAGGACGAGGATGCCTGGATGAAAAAGGACGTCGATGTGCTGATTCCGGCAGCGGTGGAGGGCGTGATCACCGGTGAGAACGCCGGGGAGATCAGCGATCAGGTCAAGATTTTGGCCGAGGGGGCCAATGGCCCCACCGATCTCGGGGCCGATCGTATTCTTCAGGAGCGTGATATCTTCGTGATCCCCGACTTCCTCTGCAATGCGGGCGGCGTGACCTGCTCCTATTTTGAGCAGGTTCAGAGCGATATGAACTACTATTGGCCCGAGTCGGAGGTGTTGGAGAAGCTGGATCAGAATATGACCAATGCGTTCCGGGCGGTATTGAGGACGGCGCTCGATCGGGGCCTGTACAACCGTGAGGCCGCGTATTGGGTCGCTATCGAGCGGGTGGAGCGGGCCATGAACCTCCGGGGATGGGTCTAGTCTCGAAAGAGCGCTTGTCTAGCGGTCGACGAACCGTTCGAGCCAGTTCAACAGCAGCCACAGGAGGCCGAGGATGGCCGCGCCGGGCACCAGGCAGATCAGTCCGGTAAGGATCGATTGCCATCCATAGACCAGCCCGATCACGACGCTCCCGACGACCAGCAGGGCGACCATGACTGCGACGACCAGACGGCGTTCCAGTTTCTTGCGGTATTCTCGCATATCGGTGGGGCGCTCGGGCATAGCTCCCTCTCAATCGTTTATCATAGATCGATCCCCCCAAAGCTTCATTTGGGGGGATCATATCGTTGGGCCTCATAGCCTTGGGTTCGGGAGACCCGGGGACGGCGTTTAGTAGCGGAGCAGGGCCCCGATGCGCGTGTCACCCATCATATCGTCGTCGACGACCTCCGTGTCTCCGCCTTGCTCAACCACCTGGCTGACGACGGCTTCCACGGCGTCTGAGATCTCCGTAAACTCGTTACCGCAGAAGACGCACTGGTCCATTTCCGTCGTGGTGAGGTAACCACATCCGGTGCAACGGTAGCCGGCCTCGTGATAGTCTCGCTCGACGACGAGCACCTGAATTCGTCCTTCGTAGGCGACGCTCATCGTCTCATCCAGGCCGACAACGCCGTTCTTTCCCTTCGCGGCCGCCGTGACGACGGTGTTGACGAGTTGCGCGTGCCGCTCTTGCATCAGTTGTTCGAGGTATTCGAAGGATCGTTCGCGAATTTCGACCTCGTTCGCATCCATATCCGCGTTGAAGGACCCGCCCAGGATCTGAGTGAGCCCACTCGACAGTTGCTCCTTGAACTGCGCGACGGTCGGGTCCGCGCCGGCCAGTAACAGGTGCCGGGGCTTGTGCCGCTGGCAGAAGGTCGCCAGCGCAGATGCGATGTCCTTCAGGTTGCGTTGGACCAGTTCGGCCTCCTTGCGCCCCGAGGCTGGGGCGCCGCCCCGCATCCCGACGACCGAGGATCCGCGTCCTTTGCGGGTCCGGTGGATGTCTTTGCCTGTCATATCCTTCTGATCACTGAGTTCACCCATATCAAAGAAGAAAAAGCGCCCGCCCTGGCGGTCGACCAGCGCCACGACGTACCGCCCATAGAGCCCGTTCACCTCGACGAGCGGTGAGATGTAGGGGCGTCGGGCTACCGTCGCGCCGGAGCGCACAGGGACGGCCAATGGGAAGGTATGCCAGATATCTTCGGCCTGCCGGGAGAAGACGGCCAATCCCCGACCGGACCAGTCGTACTCCAGATCCACATACTTTTTGATGGCCTCCTTATCCTCCGCATCGACCGAGTCTCCAATGGTTTTGAGCATCTCTCGGAGGGTCAATTTGTACTCTTCTGCCGGATGCTCCGTCGGATCCACGTTGAGATACACGCTCAGAATTGGTCCATCGGCTTCAATCGAGGCCAGCGCTTTGAGTGACTTCTCATCGAACATTTCCAACCTCCCAAGGTTAATGTGAAATCCACGTCTCGTGAACGTTACGTCTTAAACGTCACGGTCTCCACAGGTGATGCGTCTAACCTCCTCTCTTGATTGCTGTATCTGTTGGATGTCACCGAGTTTGAACGGCATCGGTCTCGGTCCCCGGAAACGCAAACTGCGGGTGCATCCGTAGATGACCCGCAGTTTCGATTCGCCTGTTTGGACGCCACGCCGTCTGTTCTCATCGCTCACACTCACTTTTTATCATGTGTCCCCATGGTATTGAGTTTTCTGCAGATTGTCAAGCAAGTTTTCGATCGCGCGGTCCTATTATGCCCGCTCCGAAGAGGAGACACAGTAATTTCCTTTTCCCGCACTCTCCGGCTTCGCCGGACAAAGCCCGGAACCCGTGGGCTTCGTCCATCTCACGCCTCCTGTTCGGCCCCTGGGTCGGAGGCCGTCGAGGCCGCTTGCTCCAGCAGCGATTGGATGCGCGGGACCATCTGGGCCGGGTTCGGATGGAGCCCTTCCAGCAGCAGCATGTTTTCGTAGAGCTGCTCGATCGACATGTCGATCAGCGGATTGCCCGCGCTCCGCTCGATCATCTGGCCCAGGTTCTGAATCAGCGGGTGCCCGCGATTGATCTCCAGCACCTGGGCCGGAATCTCGTAGTGCTCGTCCAGGTACCGTTGCACGCGCTGCATCTCCCGCTGGGGGCCGCCTTCCGCCGACACCAGCCGGCAGGGGCTGCCCCGGAGCACCTTGGACGCTCGCACCTCGGTCACCCGGTCGCCCAACACCTTCTGGAACCGCACGATCACCTTGCCGAAACGCTCCGGGCTCAGGGACTCCTCGCCCTCGTCCTTCTCCGGTTCCTCTCTCTCGGGGAGCTCCAGGTCGGGATCGTCGACGTTCTTCAAGGGGATGTCCTCGAACTCGCGCAGGCTCTGGGTCATAAACGCGTCCAACGGATCGACCATATAGAGGACTTCGAGATCCTGGCTGCGGAAGTAGTCCAGGTGCGGGCTCGTCTCGACCGAGTCGAGGGTATCGCCGAGGATGTAATAGATGGCCTCCTGATCCTCTGCCATCCGCTCGACGTATTCGCTGAGCGCGATCGCCTTCTCCTTCGATTGCGTGGTTGGGAACCGGAGCAGGGGTAGGAGATCTTCCCGACCGGCGAAGTCGGTGGCTACGCCCTCCTTGATGAACGGCCCCCAGTTCTCCCAGAAGATCGCGTACGTCTCGGGATCGTCCTCCCCCAGATCCTTCAGGGCGCGGATCAGCCGCCCGCGCAGGGCGGTCTTGATATGGTTGAGCGTGCGGTTGCTCTGTACCGTCTCCCGGGCCACGTTGAGCGGGATGTCGGCCGAGTCCACCACGCCCTCCACAAAGCGGAAGTACTCCGGGAGCATGTCCTTGTTGTGCTCCTGGATGAGTACCTTGCGCGAGTAGAGGCGCAGGCCGTAGTCGGTCCGGGCCTGGAGAATACCACGTTCGCGGCTACGCGGGACGTAGAGGATGCTTCGCACCTCGATCGGCACGTCGGCGACCACGTGGATGTGCAGCAGGGGCTCCTCGGTATCTCGGGTGAGCTGTTGGTAGAACTCATCGTATGCCTCGTCGTCCACGCTGCTCGCACCCTGGCGCCAGATGGCGGTCCGCTGGTTAGCGGCCTCATCCTCCACGTAGGTCGGGAAGGAGACGTAGTTGGAGTGCTTTTCGACGATCTGCCGCAGCCGCCATGCCGAGGCGAATCCCTGGGCGTTCTCCTTGAGATGAATCTCGACCTCGGTGCCCCGCGTTGCCTTATCGGCGGGTCGAATCTCGTACCGGCTGTCGCCGTGGGAGATCCACGTCCATGCCTCTGCGTCGGGCCGGTAGGAGCGGGTGGTCACCCGCACCTCGTCCGCGACGATAAAGACGGCGTAGAAGCCGACGCCGAACTGCCCGATGATCTCGTCGACCTGCTGGCCCTCCTCCAGGCTGTCCATGAACGCCATCGCGCCGGAGTGGGCGATGGTGCCCAGATCCTCGACCAGCTCGTCATGGGTCATCCCCACGCCGGTGTCGGAGACGGTGAGGGTGTTCGCCTCCTCGTCAAAATCGAGGTGGATCGCCAATTCGGTCTCGGGATCCAGGACGTTCTCGTTGGTCAACATCTCGAACTGCATCCGGTGGAGCGCGTCCGAGGCGTTGGAGATCAGCTCCCTGAGGAAGATCTCTCTTTCTTTATAAAGGGATTGCGAAAGGATGTTGAGTAACTGCTGAACCTCAGCCTTGAACTCCATCTGTTCGGCTTGAGGTTGTGACTTTTCCGTCGTATTTGGTGCCATTGTGACCTCCAGTTTTAGTGATTTTATCTCCTTTAATATTAAGGGATCCACATTAGAACGGGATTAGAGGGGTTTTTATCTTTTTCTTATATTCGTTTTATCTTTCTCTAATGCTTGTGCCCTATACTATGGGTGAAGTGATGAAAGAAAGCGCTGAGTCAAAGCGCCGGCGCGATGTAGCGCCGAAACGTCAACCATATAAACCCATTGAGTCAATCTAACCATAACTAAGGAGGTAAATGATGTTGCGAGACCCATTTGACTTCCAGTCTTCGTTCCGGGAGATGGAGCAGCTGCGACGTGAGATGAACCACCTCTTCGATGCATGGGGCACGTCACCCCGGCTTCGGACGCCGAGTGACTATCCCGCGATGAACGTCTGGGCCAATGAGGACGGCGTCATCGTCACGGCCGAGTTGCCCGGTATTGAGACCGAGGATCTGGATATTTCCGTGCGGGATAATGTGCTGACCCTCACCGGTCATCGTGCGCCCGAGGATGTGGGCGAGGATGTCACCTATCATCGCCGCGAGCGTGGCACCGGCAATTTTCGCCGCGCGTTCCGGCTGCCCTTCCAGGTCGATCCCGATGCGGTCGAGGCCAGGTACGCCAATGGCGTGCTTTGGATGACCCTGCCTCGGGCCGAAGAGGATAAGCCCCGGAAGATTAGCGTGCAGTCCGCGTAAGAGCAGTCTAACATAAGACAGACACGAAATCGATAACGAGGATCACGTCATTTATAACAAGTGGGAGGTAAAAAATGGCTGAGAGGACTGAGATCGACGTTCAGGAAGCTGAAAAGCAGGAATTGGCAGAGGAGGGACCTGAGCGCACGCGCGATCGCCGCGCTTTTGTGCCCCGCGCTGACATCTATGAGAACGGGGATCAGATTGTGATCGTGGCCGATATGCCCGGCGTCAACGAGGAATCCGTGGACATCACGCTGGAAAAGAACGTGTTGACCATCAATGGGTACGTGGAAGAGGCCCGTCCCGACGAGGACTACGCGTTGGCCTATGCCGAATATCGGGTTGGCGATTACGTCCGCCGCTTCAGCGTCTCCAACCAGATCGACCAGGAGAACATCGAGGCGACGGTGCGCGATGGCGTGCTGCACCTGTATTTGCCGAAGGTGAAGCCGACGACCAAAAAGATCACGGTTTCGGCCGGGTAGGTTGGTCCAGGATTCAAATCTGGAACGGCCTGGGTTGACGGCTGAGCCCATAACTTAGGAGCGTTTGTAGGTAAGACTTGGAAATATGGAGGTGAATGATGCCGATTACCGATCTGCTGCCGTGGCGAAAGACAGAGTCCAGGGATTTGGCGGAACGACGGGAATCTGCCGATTCGCTCCAGACGTTCGAGCAGCGCATGAATCGACGCTTTGACAATTTCTTCGGGCGCAGCTTGATGACACCGTCGCTGCTTGACGAATCGTGGAGCGCCTTCCGGCCCAGTGTGGATATCGTCGAGCGGGATGAGGAGCTTGAGATTTCCGCCGAGTTACCTGGGTTGGATAGGGAAGATATCGACGTTTCGCTCTCCGAGAATATGCTCACCATCAGCGGTGAGAAGCGGGTTGAGCGCGAGGAAGACAAAGGAAGTGTCTACCGGATGGAGCGTTCGTACGGATCCTTCCGGCGCCAGGTCGCACTGCCATGTGAGATTGAAGCCGATCAGGTGGAAGCGACGTTCAAGAGTGGTGTGCTGACCATTAAGTTGCCCAAGGTCTGTGCGGAAGAAGCCCGCAAACGGATCACAGTGAAGTCAGAGTAACGCCAGTCCAGCGTTAAGGGCTGAAAGCTCAATAACTTCGACGCCTGGGGTGCTTTCGACACCGCTTTCAGCTTGATTTTGCGGAAGTTATCTGACAGCCAACCCTAAGCGTAACATAGTCGCTTGAAAGGGTGGAGGGAAGGTTGTTGTCCCCTCCACCCTTTTTGGTTTTCTATGAGCGCAAGATGCTATACAATGCCCACGTACGCGCATTGGGGTGCCGTTCAAATGATAGGTCGTCATCGGGGCTTAGAGTTCAAAGGTTTCCGTCCTTGACGATAGGTCGCACGTTGCGCCGGCAAAAACCTTTGAACTCTGCGGCTGTCAAGATTCTGCACGATACCCATACATCTGTTGGGCGTTGAAATGGAATGTCCTTTCGTTTATAATGAAGATTGATATATAGAAAATTTTGGTTACCGGAAGGTTCGGCATAAGGGAAAGGGATCGCAATGAACAACACTGACATTCACCTGAGCCGTCTGGGGCTTAAGCGCATCATTGCGTTGGGATTGACCGTTGTAGGCGCACTCTTGTTGGGAACGCTGACCGTGGTTCTGGCGCAGGCGCCGGCTGAGGGAGAACCGCTGCCTGATACGCTGCACCTTGGACTGCCGCCCGCGTCGATGAAGACGACGCTTGTAAAGAC
>DAOTTS010000207.1:0-11513 GCA_034437735.1 Anaerolineae bacterium | reverse complement strand
TATGCGGTTTGACAGCTATGGGGAAGCGTGTTAGAGTTAGTGTGGGTGTGGCACTTTGTAAAGCACCGGGTCAGGTTTTGAAAACCTATGGGTTACAGGTACCCATGGGCCGTTTGAGGATTCTTACTTAAGCGCGATTTTTGCACAGTGGACGGAAACGGCGCTGAGTGGCGCTAGGCAGCGCTGGGGTGAGATTTTGAGATTTTGGAGCGGTGAGAGAACGGTAAAAATAGGGCTGAACATGTACAAAAATCGAACCACTTTCGGAGGAGACGGAAAAATGGAAAACACCCCCGAAAATCGCCCGAAAGCTCCCAAAAGCTCCGTTCTGCTTGTCCGTGCAAATGGCAGTCATGACGTAGGTCGAACCCTTTGAGGGATGGAAACTCAAGGCATCATCGAAACTCATCGTAATCCTCCTCTATTCGTCATGACGTAGGTCGAACCCTTTGAGGGATGGAAACGTACTCCTCGAGAGGGACGCCTGACGCCAGGAGTTGAGTCATGACGTAGGTCGAACCCTTTGAGGGATGGAAACTAATCTGCGTCGCTGTCACCGCGGTCGTCGGAGTAGTGGTCATGACGTAGGTCGAACCCTTTGAGGGATGGAAACAGGTTGATCCACCCCGCTTGATCGGCGATGATCACGGTCATGACGTAGGTCGAACCCTTTGAGGGATGGAAACTGTGCCGGTTCCGCGGTTGCCGCGCCCGCTGAACGTCATGACGTAGGTCGAACCCTTTGAGGGATGGAAACTCTTCCATAAAATCCGAAACATCAAAAGTAGCCATTCGTCATGACGTAGGTCGAACCCTTTGAGGGATGGAAACAATGACCACGAGGTGACCTGTCTCGGCATTCACCGGGTCATGACGTAGGTCGAACCCTTTGAGGGATGGAAACGCGCGCCTCGTATCTTGGATAAGCCGTTTCATCGCGTCATGACGTAGGTCGAACCCTTTGAGGGATGGAAACGAATGTTTCAACGGATTTCGTTATCTCTGTTATTAGTCATGACGTAGGTCGAACCCTTTGAGAGGGAAAGACAAGTCCCTGACTTGTTACGCCCTCGATGGGAAAAAGCGTAACAAGTCAAATCACTTGTTACGCCTTCTCCCAAGAGGGTAGAATGGGTCACGAATCCGAAGCTAGACGGTCATAGATACGCCGGAGAAAACGCAGATTGATGAGGGTATAGATCAGGGTGTTGAGATTGGTGATGGCTTGCCGATTGCGGAGCCGAGGGCGTTCAATACCTAGCGCTTTGGCTTGGCTGTTGATCCGCTCCGTGGCGGTGCGTTGTCGATAGGCGTCTTTGTAGGCTTCACTGTCGCGATCCAGGGTATAGCGGAGCCGGGCACCGACGCTGGTGGGCATCGTCGTGGTGCAGCCACCTTTGTCCCACCGCTTGTGATTCACGGGACAGGCGGTAGCGGGAGGCTGCTGAGCTTGGAGTGGACAGATATACTTGCCGCGTTCATGCTCAATCAACGTGACGGTGCGGTCAGTGTAGGTGAAGTGCAAGGGCATGGGTAAGCCTGCATCACAGAGGGGCAGGCCTTCGGGGCTAAACTGACGATCAGTGACTTTGTAGCCGCCCTTTTGGACGAAAGGAACGGCGGCAAAGGCGCCAGGATCGTCATCCCGATGGAAGAAGTCATAGACGTAAAACGCATCAAAACCGGCATCCAAGGCGCCAATCCTGGGGCGGAACCCCAAATTCTCCTCGGTTCGGGTCATAAGCGGGAAGAAATAGGAGATGTCGGCGCGGTTGAAGGGTTGCGTGAGCTCAGCCAAGACGAACTCTCCCCAGTCGGGGACTTTGGTAGCGACGATGCCAGAGCCGTAGCCCCAGTAGAATTCACCGACCGCTAGGGTGTTAGCGGGGACGGGATTCTTGGTAGGGGTGGATACATCCTCGGCGGTGGTGCGCTGATTGTGACGTCGCTTGCAGCCGAGGCGACAATCAGGATCAGCAGAAGGTTGCTTAGTTTTGTCATAGCGATCTGAGACGTAGGCCTTGGGATTGTTTTCTTTCACCCAGGCGATGACGTGTTTGGTGTCGAGGGAAACCGCGTGAGCGACGTGGGTACATCGGGCAGCGGCGAGAGTTTGTAGGATGGCGGAGACACTAGCGGTCAGTAGAAACTGCAAGGAGGCATTAGGCATAGTTCGGAGCATACGGGTGAAATGGCGTTGAGTGGGCAAGCTGGCATCAGGGTCAAAGCCGTAAGGACTGGTGCGATCGGGGACGAGCGGGAAGCCGAACAGCCATATGAAAGCGGGATGCTCGCAGAGATAGTCGCGTAGGTGGGACATATAAACGTGGTGTTCGTTGATCTTCAGGAGGCAAGCGGCGGCGAAGGCAGCATAGGGGGTGGTGGTTTTACCCCAGTTGCGTTGCAGGTTCCGTTCCGGAAAATCCTGCCAGGGGAGTGGACCGAGAAGATCGAGGATCCGCATCGCGGGAGCAGATTCGGTGACCCATGTGGGGAGTCTGTTAGGATATACCCAAAGGGAGTGCAAATCTGTCTGAGTTGGTGATCTGCGCGTGCGAAATAGGGTCAATCGGTGATTCCGCCAGGTCGAGAAATGGGTTACAATGGGTAAGCCTGTCATGGTTTGTGCTCCTTTGCACTAAAAATGGACTTGGATACCCATATTTTAGGGTAAGAAGCACACCTGACAGGCTTTGGGGAGCCAGATACCGGGAGCGTAACAAGTCAATTTACTTGTTACGCTGAAGTTGAGGATCTCTAGGAGTTACAAGTCACTTTACTCAGATGGGCGTAACCAGTGATTTCACTGGTTACGCTTTGGAGGATAGCAGGCGCTTCAGATTCGGATCTTTCTATGGGTAAGCGTAACAAGTCAGGGACTTGTCGAACCCTCCTTTGAGGGATGGAAACCTCTGGCACGGCTACTCCGTATGCCGACCTTCGGCTCGTCATGACGTAGGTCGAACCCTTTGAGGGATGGAAACCTTGATTGTAAATCCAACTGATAATCAACCTAATGGTCATGACGTAGGTCGAACCCTTTGAGGGATGGAAACTTTAACGTTGGACAAAGTGGTCCTGTCTCCGTTACGCGTCATGACGTAGGTCGAACCCTTTGAGGGATGGAAACGCAAACAGCACGGCAAACAAGACAGCGGACTTCAAGGTCATGACGTAGGTCGAACCCTTTGAGGGATGGAAACATCGAACTGACATTTCTTCTCCTTTTCCTTTGTGTAAAGTCATGACGTAGGTCGAACCCTTTGAGGGATGGAAACGAAATGAAGCGCTGGTTTAGCTAGCGCGATGAGCTGGTCATGACGTAGGTCGAACCCTTTGAGGGATGGAAACTCGCCATCACGGTCCGACTGTCTCTATGAGACATGTCGTCATGACGTAGGTCGAACCCTTTGAGGGATGGAAACATGATCTGTCTCAAACGAGAGTTCTCATCTGATAATTCGTCATGACGTAGGTCGAACCCTTTGAGGGATGGAAACCCGGCTGGATTTGAACCAACGACATCCGGCTTCAAAGGTCATGACGTAGGTCGAACCCTTTGAGGGATGGAAACTCTGATTGTAGCCCCAGACAGCAGATGTTCCGAATCGTCATGACGTAGGTCGAACCCTTTGAGGGATGGAAACCTGCATGAGATTTCCATGGTGTCCCCTATCACGCGACGTCATGACGTAGGTCGAACCCTTTGAGGGATGGAAACTTTCCGTCCCTTGCCCGAGCCGCCCACAGTAACCCGCCATGACGTAGGTCGAACCCTTTGAGGGATGGAAACTGGCCGTCCGAGGTGGACCAATTAACAGAGGTCGCAGTCATGAAGTAGGTCGAACCCTTTGAGGGATGGTGGGGAAGAAAGACACTCCCCCAGTCGGCGCAGCGAACGCGATGGCGACTCATGTTGATATCAGGGAAGGACACAATCCCTTAACCTGTCGAGGTCATGCGTGCCAGTTCGCGAGCGCTCTTTGGCGTGAATGGGGGCAGTACCTAGAAAAGCGTGTCCAGTCTGGCGGCTAGCTCGGGATCCGCGTCCTTCTCCGCGCCCTTGTCAGGCTCGGCAGGCGTCTTCGCCGGGACCTGGATCCCTGCGAGCTCCTCACGCAGCACGCGGCGCAGCATCTCCTCCGTCAGCCCCGATTCGGGCCCCATCGCCGCGCGGATGGCCCGGCGGACGGCGGCGCTCTTGTTCGTCTGTCGCGCCCACCACGCTAAAATATCTGCATCCTGTGCCTCATCGATCACCACGGTCAGACGGCGTTTCGTCATCGTATCTCCCCCGGTGCGTCATGAGTACGCACCCCGGTCACCGGTGCGTACTCATGACGTACCCTCACCTACGACCGGAACGTGCGCAGCCCGTAGCGGTAGAACCCCTGCGCGTTGGCCAACTGCGGCTGCGACATCACCCGCGTATGGGGAAACGTACGTTGGATCATCGGAGCCAGCGCTTCCGCGCCCCCGCCGGTCAGCAGCACCGCTGCCAGGCCCTTGCCATCGTTCCATAGGGTGGTGGCGTGGGCCACGATCTCCTCGCCGACGGCGTGGAGGCTTTCCTGATAAAGGGGCTGGATCGTCTGTCGTTCCCCGTAACACGTCACATGCCCCGCGTGCGCGGCCTGCTCCACCTCGGTAAGCGAGAGTTCCAGACCGTACGAGTCCGCGAGCTTGCGCGTCAGCAGTTCGTAGACGCGCGCCATCGCCACCGGGATGCTGCCGCTCTTCGGCTCCACGTAGCGCAGCTGGTCCGCGTAGGCGAAGTCGGTCGTGTGCGTGCCGATATCCAGCACCGCAACCCGATCCTGCGCCAGATGGTCGCGGTCGACGAAGACGCCGCGCGCGTTGAGCAGCGCCCGAAAGAGCGATCCGAAGGGCTGTGGGACCACCTTCACGGCCTCAATCTCCAGGTGGAGGGGTTCCCCGTTGACCGTCACGTGATAAGCGCCGGCGAGGGTCTCCTCCAGCTGGGCGCGGTCCGCATACCACTGCACCGGCAGCCCGGTGACCATATGCACCCGGCGGTTGGCGATGCCCAGCAGGTGGCAGGCGCCCAGGGTGAGCACCTGGAGCAGGGCGGGGTCCCGCTCGCGGGTCCGGGGCGAGAGGGTGAACGGCGACTGTAAGGCGGCCAACTCGCCCAGAAACCGGGTCGTGCCCTGGAACGTGACGGTCACCCCCCGGCTCTCCGAAGCGAGGTCGTTGCGGTATTTCACGTCCACGGCGGGGCCGAGCAGGCTCGGGAAAAGCACGTGGCGATGCTGGGTCACGCCCTTGGTGTAGCCGTATCCGATGTCCAGGCCGATGATGGTGCGTGGTTGTCCATTGTGCATAGGGATGTCTTCTCCTCTGGGATGTGGGATTCCTTCATTAATAGGAGTTATGCAGTTCGATCAGGTGGGACGCACTTACTCCATCAAGTGCGTCCCACCTTTAGCGCGTAACTCCCAATCAAATAGGTAAGTAATCGTGTCGGGTTGTTGGCGACTTTGGATTGGATCGTCTGCGACTCAGCGCTCGGCGTCGTCGGTATCGCCGGGTTCCGTCCGGTTGGCGTTGATAAAGGTCTCCAGGTCCTCTTGCCGGATGCGGGTCGTGTGGCCGCCGATGCGGATCACGGGCAGCAGTCCTTCCGAGATCCAGCGGTAGACCGTGCGATTCGAGACTTTGAAGTAGTCGGCTACCTCGTTGACCGTCCACAGGCGTTTGCTTTCATTGTGTAAGTTCATCGTGCTTCCTCTCTTTCACTTCAGGATTACGGTTAGGCCGTTCCAAAAAACAAATCAACCCAATAGCTTCAAGGGTGCATCCCATCTCACGTCTGTTGGCGTGTCACAGGTCTGTTGGCGTGTCACAGGTCCGCCGGCCTGTCTAGGACCTGTGACGCCCTGTCACCTCCTATCATCCCTGTCACGTGTCACACCCCGGCGCGCCCTCATCCGGGGGGAGCAGCGCGATCAGGGTCTCCGTGACCCGCCGCGGTGTGACCGCATCGGGTGGGTGGGTCAACCATCCCCGTCGCTCCCAACGCTGGGCGAGTTGGGTCAGGCGGTGCTTGCTGACCCGGTAGCCATCGGGCGTCTGGTTTCGTGGGTGTTTGTACAGGCGCTGGATGGTGAAATCGCCGTCGAGTTCGTCCAGCGACAGCCGCACCAGGAAAGCCTCATCCTCGCTGAGTATGGACTGCGGCGCCGGCTTCTGCTTGCCCAGCAGCTTGGTGATCCCCTCCCGGTCGACGTAGAGCGTTTGGACGGTCTGCCAGCCGTCGTGGAAGATGCGTGCTCGCCCTGGTACGCGCAGCTTCTCGGCCCCACCCTGGTCCAGAATCACACGGCTGGCGCTGCTGGACTTGGTGCGGAACGCGATGGCGGTCGGTAGATTGGTCTTGACCTGGGTATCGATCACCTCGGCGGTGGGATGCTGCGTCCCGACGATCACGGATATGCCCGTGGCCCGGCCCTTCCGTGCGATCTGGTTCAGGGTCTCGCGGGCCGAGGTATCTGCCAGGTCTGCCGCTTCGTCAACGACGAAGAGCATCAAGGGGATCGGGTTTAAGGGCGAACGGGCGTTGAACGTTAGCCAGTCCGAGACCTCGGCCTCCTGGAGCCGGTGTCTGCGACGCAGCCGTTCAGCCTCAACCCGCTCGATGAGCTCGCCGGCCTCGGCGATATCGGTGGCCACCGGGCAGAGGTGATGAGAGAGCCGGGCGATGGGACCGGTGAAGTCGACGCCTTTGAGATCGATGACTGCCAGGCGCAGGGTGTCCGGGTTGTGCTTACGCGCCATCTGCACCAGCACCGAGAGGAGAAAGGTCGTTTTGCCGTAGCCACTCGTCCCACCGACGAGGATCGCCCGGTCACGCCCGGCGAGGTCCAGGTCGACTTCGGTATGACCGGGGCCGTAGCCCAGCCGGACGTGATACGGGCGTTCGGGGAGATCGTCTTGGGTAAGGGGGATCGTCGCCGGCAGCCTCTCCGGCGTGGGCGTTGGGCGCGGTCCCAGTTCGGGATCCCGTGCCACGGTGATGGCGAGCCCCGCTGAGTCCGTGACGAAGACGATTCGCCCCTCCAGCGCGGCCCGCCACTGTTTCCACAGCGCGCGATCGTCGGTCCAGATCTCGCGGGCGATCCCCGCCAGACGCTGCATATCCAGGATAAAGACGACCCGATCCGGGAGTACCAGCGTTGTCATCACCTGCGGGGTGAGATAGCCGCCCTGCTTGGGCCGCTTGCGCAGCACTCCCCGCTCGCGGAGCGTGACCAGGATCCGCTGCCAGTACGTTTGGACCTCGTCAGGCTGCAATGAGGATCCGGGGGACCGTCTCTTTGATCCTCGCTTGGCCGAAGTGTCGGTGTCCGGCTCAGGGTCAGAGTTCACGGTACTCTCCTTCGACGACCTGTTGCTGCCAATCGGCTTCGATCGCACGGACCAGCTTTGGAGGGACCAAACCGCTTCGCTGGGCGTGCTCCAGCTTGCGCAAGCGGACGACGCGTCTCAAACCCGGTATCCGGTCTGGGTGAGAGCGAGCGCTGTGCGGGTCATCGTGTTGGAGTAGCTGCCGAATGTCGCGCGGATCGGCTCTCGACCGCCGGCGGTGCCCTTGATCCCCGGATCGAGCCGCGCGGATAGCCTGAACGCCTTGCGCGCGGCGGGTCACCTCGTCCTGCTGGGCGGGTGTTGGCGCCGAGGATGGGGCAGCGTTGTGATCCAGTGTGGGGCCCCAGGTGCGGTCCAGTTGGAGCGTGCGATCCTTCTTCAGGACCAGCAGGATCCCCGTCTCGCTCTCGACCAACCGCAATCGATCCTCCAGGACCCGGACAAAGCGCCGCACGGTGTAGAGGAGCAAGCCGCCCGCCGCCAACGTCAGCACCAGGAGTGAGACCGCTGTCACAGGCTGCAGCCTATCGCGCGTGTCCGCCTGCCGGGCTGCGCGTCGGGCCTGGGCGGCTTGCAGTGTGCTCTGCGCACGAAGCCGCGAAGCTCCCGCCGTCGCAGTGGCGCGGACGGCCTCGGCGGTCCCGGTCACGGCGGCTTCCCGTGCGCGCAGCTCGGCTTCATACATCTGAACCTCGATCGCCTCAACCGTCGCTTGCAGCGCCTTGGAGGTCACGCTCGGCGGCTGCGACTGCGTGCTCCTGTCACGGCTGTACCTCGTGTAGGCGAAGGCCGCAATCAGGAACCCCACGAACGCCCACACAACCCACCGCCCACGTCTTCCCGACCGCTCATCCCTGCCAGATCGGTTCGTCATCGGCCTCGGCCTCCAGATGAAGATCGTGCCACACCGCATTGGACACGGGGGGATCGAACGCGGCTCGTGTGGGCTCCGTCCAAGGATCGTTGGGCAGGTCCCGCAGGGCTCTGACCAACTCGAGCTGTACTAACGTGCGGAGTTCCGGGGCCAGTTCCTGCTTGTCCGGTTGGTGCCGGGGCGGTGATGGCGGCAGCAAACGCGTTCGCTGCCGCCATCGATTGAGCGTCATCCAGAGCGCGAGGATCCCTAGCACGCAGGCCAGAAGCACCAGCCCGAGCACCACCAGCCCAATGACCCAGGCGAGTGGCAGCCGAGGTCGCAGCGCGGGAACGGTCGACTGGAGCCGTGTCGGAGTCGCGAAGGCCGCCCCTGCCCGGACGTTGCGGTGAAGCAACCAGGCTCCGCCCGCGATTGCGAGAGCGCCTGATCCAACGAGCGCCAAGAGCTGGGTCAGCATCGTTCTCATCCGGTCCAACATCGGTCACTCCTTCCTCGTCGAACGCGCGTTGGTGCCTGTCAAATCGACGCCGTGCACGTAGACGACGTTGCCTTTGGGTAGCAGCAGTTCGAGTCCGCTGGATTGCCGGATGATGAGATCGTAGACGTCAACGCCGACAAGCGTGCCGCGCAGCCTTGTCTCATTCACCGTGGCGACGACGACCGTCTGGTTCTGAAGCTCGGCGAGAAACTGCTGGCTTCGCTTGCCCCACACCTGCTTTGACTTGGCCATAATGGATTACCTCCTGTTGGATCGTGAATAGAGCCGTGCTTTGTAGCCGACTGATCGTTACGGATCGCGGGCATCCTGCCCGCACGCAAGGGCGCAGTTGGACAAAGTTAGTATTATAAAAATGCACATCCCCCGTAAATTCTCCATCTTCGAGTATGAGTCATTGGGACTCAGGACTTGGACCATCCGAGTTGGAAGCCAATCCCTTCTCGTCTATCTCCTCCTGCACCATCAAACGAAAGCCCATAGAGTCTTCGCCTTCAAGATTCCGTTTGATCGTTCTGTTGATCAACGTTTCTAGCCGATTGTGGACCCATTCGACTTGGTAGCCGTTAAATGCTAGGAGTACCAGTTCGCCATCGGAATTTGTGCCGACACACGTCATAGGTTCTACCCATTTTCGAAATGTGCTTTCTGCCATGGTCAAACGCAAATCTTCCTTGACCTGCTCCCAGAGTTTGGCCTCTGGCGTGAGTGGTGTCGGTTCTGGCGTTGTTTTTTGGCCCCCTTCTGCTTCAGGTTCAGACTCCGGGCTGCGATTTTCGTCAGTACGCCGATTGAGAGCGTTCCGCATAAACTCCAGGCGTTGGACTTCCCTGTTCAATGTCCTATGCGGGTCGTTGATGCCAGGAGCATTTCTGGAATTGCGTAAGCGACTCCTGAAATAGCCTCCCGGGTTCTCGTATTTGGAAAGGTTGCTGAGCGTATGAGCAAGCCAGGAGGTAACGAAGTCAGGCCTCTCCGCGTACTGTTCAGATATCGGTGCTAAGGAGCCGTCCCACCCGATGTGGTCGAGGCCCAAAATAATCTCTTCGGGAAGCGAGGTTTGGTCCGATTGCGAGTTCTGCGTTGTTATGTCATTTACCTCGCTGCGAACAGAGACAGAGGGTTGTGGGGAATTATCGTTTCTGGCAAGCACATGCAGCAGTAGCCCAGGAAGGTTTTGTACGTCGTCTCGCTGTCTGAGTTCACGTCCCCAGGCAGTGATGAGTGCCGGCGTGACGTGGGACAGCGCGGCAACCTCCTGGGCATCGGGTATCCGGGTGTCTACACCAAATGCCCGTAGGGCGTCGAGGTTCCGACTAACATCACCTCGCAGATACGGATCTGCGTTATCCACGGCTCGTGTATCCCCCGGCGAAGGCGGCACAGGACGGTGATCCCGGATCGGTGGTACGCAGTAGCCGAAGGAGCGCGGTTCGGCGCCATCGTGGTAGGCACGCTCAACGATTGCCGGAATTGCCGCGTTTATTTGCCCAGCCGTATAGCCGTCGTTGAGCAGCTCGTGAATGTGCCGCCGGTCACGATCTGTGGGCGTGTAACCGCGTCTGAGAGCATTGCGGAACGTGCCGAGAATTTCGTCTGCGACCGTGTCGACTTGTTCGCGGTCTGGATGTTTGTATGTTTGTTGATGATGTTTATCCAGATATAAATTTATGGGTACAACATCATCAACATCATGATCATGAGGGGAGGAATCCGTGCCGGAAATTTCCGCACGGTGTTTGTCACCGCCGTCCGGATCCGGGACGCCCGATGTAGAAATGAGACCGTCGGTGTGCAGGATGATGAGCGATGGTGCAAATTGTCCATTGGGACGTCGAGATCCCTGCGACATCCGCTGACGCCTCTCAATCACCTGATGTTCAGTCTCTAAGATCTCCAATTTCCTATTCACTGTATCTCTGTGAAGTCCACAGAGCGTTTGAATTTCGCTCATCCCCATGTAAACGATTGTTGAACCGATATCATCCTCACTGACGAGGTGGCTGTCCGAGAGTTGATTGAACAAGCTGCCTCGCGTCAATGGCTCGGCCTCAGCGCTGAGTGCGAGCAGCGTTTTAAGCGCATTGCCGTCGATTCCAGCGAAGCGTTCTGGGTCGAGCATCGGGGCATGTAGATATAGGCCGTGTGGTTCGGTTTGATGGTTATGCATCGTTGCCTCCGTTCCATCGTGTGTGTTGATCGTCTAAAGTGTGAAGGACAGCACCTGCACTGTATTCATTTGTCCCAATGGAGGATCGGCACCTCGGTATCGGGACGGCACCCGATATGGGATGGGACACGTTGCTGTGGGGACGGCACCCCTGGTTCGATACGGTTTGGTTGCGTTGGCATTAGTTCCCACGTGTGGGTGGGAGCGTACGGTTATCGATCAGCTCCTCCAGATCGTGTTGCGCGACGCGGACCATCCGATCGTCCGGGCCCAGGCGGATGGATGGAATAATGCCCGCGTTGATCCATTGCGACACGACGGCACGGTCGACGGCGAGGATCGCTGCGGTTTCCGCGATTGTCAACAACGACGATGGTGAATCTGAGCGAGCCATAGAACAACCTCCGTTCGAGACCATACGTGCATACATAACGAGAAGGCCCAGCGAGGTTGTATACCTCGTTGGGCCTTCAGGTTGCTGAAACAGGAAAACGTGCTATAGTACGAGCAGATTGATCGATGGGCGGATTAACCCACAGCGTTCGTGGGGCCTGTTATATCGAATTTACTAGCCGATGGGT
>DAOTTS010000206.1:0-6631 GCA_034437735.1 Anaerolineae bacterium | reverse complement strand
GGCATTGACGTCGTCTTTCACGAGGCCGCTGCGGTGGGCGTTGGGCAATCCATGTACCAGATCGAACGGTATATCGATGCCAATACTCGGGGAACGGGGGTGCTGCTCGACATCCTTGCAAATGAGAAGCACAACGTGCGGAAGCTTATGGTTGCCTCCTCGATGTCGATCTACGGTGAGGGAAAATATCAGTGCGCAGCGTGCGGCGAGGTCTATCCTAAGCTGCGGTCCGAGCGCGCAATGGCGGCAGGAGATTGGGAGATGCACTGTCCCCACTGCCAGACTCCGGTCGAGGCGCTTCCCACGGACGAGGACAAGCGGCTCCACGCCACAAGTATCTATGCCATCACGAAGAAGGATCAGGAAGAGATGTGTCTGACCGTAGGCCATGCGTATGGCATTCCCACCGTTGCGCTGCGGTATTTCAACACCTACGGCTCGCGTCAGGCCCTGTCCAATCCCTATACGGGGGTCGCGGCTATCTTCTCCGGGCGTTTGCTGAATGGGCACGCCCCGGTCATTTTCGAGGATGGACGGCAGTCCCGGGACCTTGTGCACGTCAGCGACATCGTCCAAGCCAACCTCCTGGCGATGAAACGGGATGCGATGAATGACGGCGCGTACAACGTCGGCACCGGTCGGTCACTTTCCATCCTCGACGTCGCTGATGCACTGATCCGATATATGGACAGCGACCGGGTTCCGGAGATAACGCACGAGTTCCGGGCAGGCGATATCCGGCATTGCTTTGCCGACATCAGCCGAATTCAGGATCAAGGCTATGCACCCCAGGTGACCTTTGAGGAAGGGGTCAGTGAGTTAATGGGGTGGGTACGCTCCCAGACGGCCGTCGATACGTTCGACGGTGCCCGTGCGGAGTTAGCAAGCCGGGGGTTAACGGGTTGACGTAAGGTCTTAACCCTTCGTTAATCGTTGTTCTCTTCTTATTGATGGGCTGTATCACACCACATAGGAGAAACTGATGGCTGAAACCATAACTGCAGAAACACAGATCCGACGCTTTATCCTGGAGAACTTCCTTTACACGAGCAACGAGGACAAGCTGCGGAACAGCGATTCCTTCCTCGAAGAGGGGATCGTGGATTCCACCGGCATCCTGGAACTGCTCCTGTTCGTGGAGGAGACCTTCGGCATCCAGGTGGAGGACGAGGAGGTCCTGCCGGACAATTTTGACTCCGTCGAGCGTCTGACGCGCTACGTTCAGATGAAGACGGGCTGAGAGGGTCTCGGTGCTGGTCCACGAGTTCCTTGAGGAGAGCGCTGAACGGTTCCCAGACAAGCCGGCCCTGATCTGTGACGGGCGGCGCCTGACCTACCGACAGATTGAGCAGGATGCGAACCGGGTGGCGAATGGCCTGCTGGATGCCGGCGTGCAGCGGGGTGACCGCGTGGTGGTCTGGTTGCCCAACTCGGTCGAGGCTGTCCTGGCGATTTTCGGCATTCTCAAGGCCGGCGCAACCTTCGTGGTTGTCAATGCGACTACCAAACCGGACAAGCTTGTCTATATTCTCAATGATTGCGGCGCGACCTGTCTCTTTGCACCCAGTCGGCAGGCCAACGAGATGGCGCCGCTGATGGAGGGTGTTCCCTCCTTGATGCTTGGCCTTCTCTGCGGGAAGGGTGCCGGCGACGGCGCGGCAGATCACGAAAACCTGTTATCGTTTGGAGATCTGCTGGCAGTCTCTCCGCCCGAGCGTCCAAGATGCCCGAGTATCGACCTCGATCTGGCGTGCCTGGTCTACACGTCGGGGAGCACTGGCGACCCCAAGGGTGTGATGTCAACACACGCCAACGTCGCGTTCGCGGCCTCTTCGATTGTCCAGTACCTGGAGAACGTGCCCGACGACATTCTGATCAACGTGCTGCCTCTCTCGTTTGACTATGGGCTCTACCAACTGCTGATGACGTTTCAGTTCGGGGGCACGTTGGTGCTGGAGCGCTCGTTTGCATATCCGGCGGTCGCACTTAAGCAGATCGAGAGGGAGCGCGTGACGGGACTGCCCGGCGTACCGACCCTTTTTGCCGTCCTGCTCCAGATGGACTTGAGCCGGTTTGACCTCTCGTCGCTGCGCTATCTGACGAACACCGCGGCTGCGCTGCCCGTTGAGCACATCCAGAAGCTGCGCGAGGCCTTCCCCTGGGCCAGGCTCTATTCGATGTACGGCCTGACGGAATGCAAGCGCACGCTCTACCTTCCGCCCGAAGAGCTCGACCGCCGTCCCGGTTCCGTGGGCATCGCGATTCCGGGCACGGAGGCGTGGGTTGAGGACGAGGATGGGCGCCGGTTGGGGCCGGGTGAGGTCGGCGAGTTGGTCGTGCGGGGCTCCCACGTGATGCAGGGGTATTGGAACAAGCCCGAGGCCACAGCGGTGCGCTACCGGCCCGGGCGTTATCCGGCCGAGCGCCTGCTCCACACGGACGACCTCTTCCGGATGGATGCGGACGGGTTCTTCTACTTCGTGGGGCGACAGGACGACATCATCAAGAGTCGTGGTGAGAAGGTCGCTCCGAAAGAGGTCGAGAGTGCGCTCTACCGCCTGCCGGGCGTGGTGGAGGCCGCCGTCATTGGTGTCCCTGATGATCTCCTCGGAGAGGCGATCAAGGCCTTCGTCGTCTGCTCGCCCGACGTCGAACTCGAGGCGCGTGACGTTATCCGCCACTGCCGGCAGCATCTGGAGGACTTCTCGGTGCCACAAGCGGTCGAATTTCGTACGTCGCTCCCTAAGACGGCGTCGGGCAAGATTCAGAAGCGGGCCCTAGGATAGATCGGATATGTGCGGGATTGTAGGCTGTCTCGACTGGAGTGGGCGACACCGACCGGACGTTGGCCTCCTGCGCCGGATGTTGTTTGCTATCCGCCACCGGGGACCTGATGAGTTCGGCGTCTACGTCGATGGTCGCGTTGGTATGGGGTGCGCGCGCCTCAGCATCATCGATCTGAATACTGGGCAGCAGCCCATCTCCAATGAAGATCGATCGCTGTGGATCGTCTTCAACGGGGAGGTCTACAACTACCCGGAACTGCGCGCGGAGCTGGTTGAACGCGGGCACACGTTCACGACCCAAACTGACACCGAGGTGATCCTGCACCTCTTTGAGGAGGTGGGACCTGGGTGTCTGGAGCGGCTCAATGGTCAGTTTGCCTTCGCGATCTGGGACACGGAAAAGAAGACCTTGTTTCTGGCGCGGGACCGTCTGGGCATCCGTCCTCTCTTCTACGCCCCCGTGCCTCAGGGGCTGGTCTTTGGCTCGGAGATCAAAACGATCCTTCTGGACCCCCGTATCGAAGCCCGGCTGGATCCTCACGCGCTGGCGCAGACGTTCACCTTCTGGGCGCCCTTGGCGCCTCGGACCGTCTTCCAGGGGATCGAGGAGCTGCCACCGGGTCATTATATGAGGGTGAGTGCGAATGGACGCACGGTCTCTCGCTACTGGAAGCTGAACTTCCCGGATGCAGGGACGGAGGATCCGATACCGGAGGCGGAAGCGGCAACCCGGTTGCGCGCGCTGCTGTCGGACGCGACACGTCTACGGCTGCGCGCGGACGTCACCGTGGGCGGGTACTTGAGCGGCGGGCTCGACTCGACCTACATCACGGGGCTGATCCGGGAGCATACGCCGGAGGCCCTCTCCACCTTCTCCATCGCCTTTGAGGATCCCGCGTATGACGAGCGGTCCTACCAGGAGCTTGCCACGTCCTTCTTGGGGACCGCACACCGCCGGACGCTCTGCACGAACGCCGAGATCGGACGCGTGCTCCCCGACGTGATCTGGCATACGGAGGCCCCGATCTTGCGGACCTCCCCGGCGCCGCTGTATCTGCTTTCGAGGCTGGTGCGGGACAACGGGATCAAGGTCGTCCTGACGGGCGAGGGCTCTGATGAGTTCCTGGGTGGCTACAACATCTACAAGGAGGACAAAGTCCGTCGCTTCTGGGCCCGAGATCCCGACTCTGTGATGCGACCGCGCCTCCTGCGCCGGCTCTATCCCTACATCGCCGACCTCGCGCGCGGTGGGGATGCGTATCTGGCAGCCTTCTTCGGGCGCGGGTTGACCGACGTCGACCGGCCCGGCTACTCCCATCGGCTGCGCTGGGAGGGCACCGCGCGGCTGCGCAACTTCCTCTCTCCCGACCTTCAAGCACCGGACTACGAGCCGGTGGACGAGTTGTTGGCCTGCCTGGACGGTACCCTGTCGACGTTGAGTCCGTTGGCCCAGGCCCAGACCCTTGAGGTGAAGACCTTTATGTCCCCCTACCTGCTCTCGTCGCAGGGGGATCGGATGATGGCCGCCCATTCGGTCGAGGGACGATTTCCCTTTCTGGATCACCGCGTCGTGGAGTTTGCCTCACGCCTTTCACCCCAGCTCAAGATCCGTGGGCTGCGGGAGAAGCATATTCTGAAGGAGAGCGCCGAGGGCTTCCTGCCCCCCGCCATCATCGAGCGGCACAAGCAGCCCTACCGCGCGCCCATCCACGGGGCACTTTTCAATGAACCGCTGGACTACGTCGAGGCGTTGTTGTCACCAAAGTCCCTTCGTGCCGGCGGCGTGTTCGCTCCCGAGCCCGTTGAGAGGTTGCAGCGCAAGTACCGGCGTTTTGGCCGGCTCAGCGAGTTCGAGGATATGGCGCTGATCGGCGTCCTGACCACCCAACTGCTCATTCACCAGTTTGTCCAGCACTTCGACCGCTCCGTGCCTGAGGTCGAGCCCGTGCGTATCTGTCAAGGAGAGGAGCTTCACCGATGAAACGATGCACCCGCTGCGTGCTCCCGGAGACGTTTCCGGGGATTCAGTTCGACGAGGAAGGGGTCTGCCAATACTGCCGCCGTATGCCGAGTGAGGAACGACGCGCGGAGCGCAAGGCGCAGCTCCGCACCCGCTTTGAGACGTTGGTCTCCGAGGTCCAGAGCGAGCCCGGACACCAATGCCTGGTGAGCTGGAGCGGCGGCAAGGACAGCACCTACACGCTCTGGCTGATGCGCCACGAGTACGACCTGCGCGTCCTGGCTTTCACCTTCGACAACGGCTTCGTCTCGCCGCAGGCCTTCGAGAATATGCGCACCGTGGCGGACGATCTCGGCGTCGATCACGTGATCATCCGTCCCAGTTTCCACTTCCTGCGCCGGGTCTTCACCGCGTCGATGGACCCGGAGATGTACCCCCCGAAGGCGTTGGAGCGGGCCAGCGGTATCTGCAGCACCTGCATGGGCCTCGCCAAGGGGATCGGCCTGCGGCTTGCGCTCGAAAAGGGCGTGGCGATGATGGCCTACGGCTGGTCGCCGGGGCAGATCCCGATACCCTCGGCCTTTCTGCGCCCCAGGCGGCGGATGCTCCAGGCGATGGTGGAGGCTGCGGCTGCCCCGCTGCAAGAGGTCAGCGATGGAGAGGTGGGCGTCTACTTCCCGCAATCCTCGCATTTTGAGCAGGCGCCCCGGATGCCGGTCAACGTTTCGCCCCTGATCTTCCTGGACTGGCACGAGGACGCCGCCGTGGAGACGATCCGGCAGTACGGATGGCGGCGCCCGGACGATACCGACCCGAACTCGACTAACTGCCTGCTGAACTGCTTGGGGAATCAGGTCCACGTCCAGCAGTTCGGCTACCATCCGTATGCGATGGAGCTGGCGGGCCTGGTTCGGGAGGGCTATATGTCCCGCGAGGAGGCCCTCGACCGCTTGAACACGCCGCCGGAGCTGGAACTTGTCTCTCAGGTCGCGGGGCGCCTTGGGGTCCCGTCCCCATTATCGAGGGAGGCCTTTAAGAGTACTTAAGTCCTTTCTTGACCTCATATTGACGAACATCATTTATCATAGACATGAATGGAAACCAAACTGAGGGAGGAAACTGACTTGGGTGAACGGGAAGCGATGAGCCGCAAATCGGCAATACCACGTCCGGTCAGGGCGATCGTTGTCGCCATCGCTGTGCTCGCCATCGTCGCTGTGCTGGCGCTGGGCTCGATCCTGGGCGTCCGCTTCCTCAGGGGGCGGGGCCTGGGGTTTGGCCTGTGGCGCGTCAAGCACCTGGGACTCGCGGTCCTCGACAGGCAATCGGTCGTTGCGAAGAGTAACGGTGCGTATACCAACATCATCTTCCTCCATCATTCTACGGGGAACAACCTGATTGAGCAGGGCGGCGTCCGCGATCTGTTCGCCGAGTCGGGGTATGACTTCTGGGATCACCACTACAATCCAACGGGCCTGCGAGATCCCTCCGGTCAGCTTACGGGCTACAGCTACCGGATCCCACGTGACAACACCGACCCCGACGGCCTGGCGCGGATCTTCGCGCAGCGCGCCTATCCACTGCCGGTCAACGCGCTCAGCGGCCTGCTCCAGCACGAAGTGATCGCCTTCAAGTCGTGCTTTCCGGCGAGCAACATCACCAGCGACGCGCAACTGCAGCAGTACAAGGACTGGTATCTCGGGATGCGCGATGTGATGGACCGTCACTCAGACCGTGTCTTCGTCGTGATGTCGCCGCCGCCGCTGAATCCCGCTGCGACGACCCCGGAGGCCGCGGCCCGCGCCCGGGCCTTTGCCGACTGGCTGACGTCCGATGCGTACCTCGCCGGGCACCCTAACGTCTTCACCTTCGACTTCTTCGATCA
>DAOTTS010000205.1:0-12308 GCA_034437735.1 Anaerolineae bacterium | reverse complement strand
ATGCTGGAAGCGCACCGGGCCGACTACAGCGTCGACCTCGACGTGCTCGAAGACGGCGTCCGCTATCTGCAGGAGACCATCAACGCGGCGGATCCGGAACTCACCCACTGGGAGGCCAACCGCCTGGCTTACGAACTCTACGTGCTGGCGGAGTACCTGCGCCTCGTCCCGGGCGCCGAGCCCGGAGGCGAGCTGGGCCGGGCAATCAACCTCTACGAGAACCGCCACCAGCTCGACCAGGTCGGTCAGGCGACGTTGGCCGTCGCCCTGGGGCTCCTGGAACCCGAAGAGGATCTGCGCGTCAAGACGCTGCTCTCGGATCTGACCGGGGAGGCGGTCTACAGCGCGACCGGGACGCACTGGGAGGAGGAACGGATCGACTACTACAATATGAACACCGACATCCGCACGACGGCGACGGTGCTCTGGGCCCTGGCCCACCACCGCCCGGAGAGCAAGCTCCTGCCCAACACGGTCCGGTGGCTGATGGACGTCCGGAAGGGGGGGTACTGGGAGTCGACCCATACGACGGCGTGGTCGCTGATCGCCCTGACCCGTTACATACAGGCCAGCGGAGAGCTGGAGGGCGAGTTCAGCTACACCGTGAGCCTCAACGGGCAGACGCTGTTGGAGGACGCCGTCACGCCGGCGACCCTCGACGAGGGCGAGACCCTGACCATCGAGCTCACCCGCCTGATGGTCGACCGGGCCAACCGGCTGATCCTGGAGCGCCATCCCCCGACGGACGACAAGAGCGGGGAGGGACAGCTCTACTACACGGCGCACTTGCGCACCTTCAAGCCCGTCCAGGAGGTCGACGCGCTCGACCGGGGGATCGTCGTCGCCCGGCAGTACAGCCTGCTCGACGACCCAGAGGGCGTCACCGCCGAGGCCGAGGTCGGGGACGTGATCCGGGTCAAACTGACGGTGATCGCGCCGACCAACCTGCACTACGTGCTGGTGGAGGATCCCCTGCCTGCGGGCTGCGAGGCGGTGGACGTGACGCTGCGGACGACGAGCGTGGTGGGCACACAACCCACCGTCGAGCGGGTGAGCGCCGAGGAGGAGATGCGGCGCACCCGCTGGTACGGCTGGGGCTGGTGGTGGTTCTCCCACGCGGAGATGCGCGACGAGAAGGTGACGCTCTTCTCCACGTACCTGCCGAGGGGGACGTACGAGTACAGCTATATCATCCGCGCCAGCGTGCCGGGGACGTACAACGTGATCCCGGCGACGGCGGAGCAGATGTACTTCCCGGAGGTCTTCGGCCGGAGTGCGGGCGCGACGTTTACAGTGGGGGAGTAAAGGTAGTTGGCTCTTGTTGGTTTTTGAGTGAAGCGCTTTGTATGCACCTTGAAAGGAATCTCAGAATCGATGTTTTGAGCCTATTATCCACCCAATTCCGGTCAAAATTGCGGTTTTGGTGGGTTAAAATTGCCTCGCGCTAACGATCTGAGTTTCTTGGCTCAAGGCGCATTAAAAGCTTCACCAATTTACCAACAAGAGCCAAGGTAGTTACAAGTTTGAAAGTTGGAAGGTTGAGAGAAGAAAAAGGACCCGGCTTGGGATAGTTTGAGTCCTGGAACAACCTCAGCTTTCAGCCTGAAAGACATAGTCTTGCCAAGGAGATACGCGATGTTTGGATTCGATCGCATCACTTTTGATCCCGATATCTTGGGAGGGAAAGCCTGTATTCGCGGTATGCGCATCTCTGTCGCCTTGGTCGTCAACCTGGTGGCCCATGGGATGACCCGGGACGAGATAATGGCTGAATATCCTGATCTTGAGCCGGCGGACATTCAGCAAGCGCTCCAATATGCAGCATGGACTGCGGAAGACGCAGTGTATACGCCCGCTGAGACCTCAGTGTGAAACTCCTTGCGGATATGGGCTTGGCCCAAAGCACGACAACTTTTCTACGTGCCCGAGGGTACGATGCTGTTCATCTGCGTGATCAGGGACTACAACAGCTAAGTGATCAAGAGATCGTCGACAAAGCCAGGGCAGAACATCGTGTGATTGTGACTCACGATCTTGACTTTGGGCGGATTATCGCTTTGAGCGGCGCCCGCATCCCAAGTATCATCACGTTCCGCCTTGGCAATATGCGTCCAGGTGAGGTGAACCACTACTTAAGCCAGGTGCTCGCTCGCTTCGCCACAGAATTGGAGAACGGGGCATTGATCAGCGTCAACGAGGGTGGCATTCGGGTTCGCTCTCTGCCAATCGGTGGAACGTCGTCCTGACGACAACATCTGGGGGTTACTGAAGTTACCAGGGGGCATCATGAGCCCCCAGCGCTTGCCAGTGTGTCGCTGTGTATCCGTTGCGCTCAAAAACCTTTACTCATTCAGGTGATAGATTTATGTCGATCAGAAAGCGTAGGTTCATGCGAGCTGAAGAGCGACTTCGATTTCTTCTGCGCGCCAGGCGGCATAGGCAAGCGCAGCGCGGACGTCCTCTTCAACGAGGTAAGGATAAGCGTCGAGGACCCCCGTGATCGTATAGCCAGAGGCCAAAAGCCCGACGATCGTGCCAACCGTGACACGGGCGCCACGGATACACGGCTTCCCACCCATAATCGTGGGATCCAGTGTAATGCGAGACAGGTTTTTCATCTACCTATCGTCCTTTCAGCGCTTATTCCATTGCGGTATATCGCCCAACAGCCCGCGACTCGGATGCAACACGGGGATCTTTTGACTATGGGTTCGTTTCGTATGCGCACACGCGCCCTCTGCGTTCGGATGATCGGGACTCAGATTCAGGTCGGCGCCGACGAACGAGGTGAGGGTTCGAGGATCCACAGTTAGCTCCTGTACCCGGTAAGTGACGGCCGACGCTGCGCTTGCTATCCTCATTATAGCACATCGGGTCACCGATTTCATGCAGCAGGTGGGGGAAATTGGAATGATTCTCATTCAGGAAGCGTGAATTTGTTTCTCACGCGATTCGAATCGGTTTAGAACTTGGGATGAGAAAATACAACTATAACGCCGTACGGACAGGCGAAGCTTCGCCTGTCCGTACGGCGTTATAGTTTACAGAGACCGCTGCTCGTTCACCTCATTCCTTATTTACCTTATCAAGTTTACCAAGTTGATAAAACGCCCTGTCGCCCGTATAGAGATCGGACTCATTCCTTTGTTATGCTAGATATCCCTGGTTTCCAATTCTTGCCCTATAGCTTCAACCGGGTCTGAGTATATCTATAGCCTAGACCAGAGACACATACATCGAGATAACGCCGGAACGCAGGGAAACGCGACGGAGCTAACCGCAAATCGCTTATCGGTATACTTATACGGCTCGAGCAAACAGCCGCGTGCTTCACCAGTTTTCCTTGGTACCAGATAGTCACTACCGCCTCCGCCGGGGCGGGACTGACGTGGATATTCAAGTTGTTACGACTGATATAGGCTCTCAGCCTGATATGCGCAGGCTCTTCTGCCCAAAGCTGTAACGTAGGATCGCCGACCACATGGTAGATTTCGAAATGATGCTTGACTCCCGAATTGGCACCATGTGCCACCAGCAGATAGGATTTCGCATAATTGAGTATATCACCAAGTCGGTTGTACTGGATCGCATAGCTGGCGGTGGTACCTGGGAAGGTAGCGATAACCCCTGGCCACATCGCATCGAACAGAGCTTTCATTAGGCTGTCATTACGCCAAGTACCGGAACACTGTGTAGCTGCGAGCAAAGACGGAGCCCCCCCATTCAAAAGCATTATGTCCTCGGCAAAACTGTCGCTAGGAATGTCATCAAAACGACCAGTTAGGCAGTTTATACTGTAGAAAATCGATGGGTATCGGCTCGATATGGACGCTAAATGGTCACTTACAAAAGAAGGATGAACCCAACCAGCCTTGCCACCGTGATCCCTATGTCCCACCGCGAGTTGACCCTCAGAGGTTTCGGAGATTAGCATATCAGTAGCGTAATCAGCATCCACGATAGCATTACGCACCTCTGCCGGCACCATTGTACCATCTTTGTATTTTTGCGGATTTGGGTTATTGGAAACATACACCCTCTCAACGTTAAAACCGATGGAGATCATATGGTCACGGATGCTTTCCATAGTCTTCATATAGGCTCTGTCAGCACGCCCGTCCTGAGGCCCATTGTCTTGGAAATACGCAGCAAAGCTCATACGACGATAGTAGTCGGGGTCGCATGGCGGGGTTTGCTCATAGTCGATGATTTGCTTGACGACCATCTTTGCCTCATCCAATGACTTGACTGGGATGCGACCACCGGATAACCATGGTAATACGCAATCATCAGGGTCTTCAGGATCCCGTGGAGTAAAGAAGTAGTGGTCACTGTAAAAGGATGCCGGACAATAAGGAACAAACAAAGATTCAGGATGTTGTTCCGACTTAATAGCCTCAACGTCACCAAGTAATAGCACGTAGCGAAGGCGGGACAGTGGATACTTGCGGCGGACCCGAATGTATTTCTTAATCTTGGCCACCGAATTGCCAACAGATGCAATGGAAACAGTATTAGTACTCAGGCCTTTGTGGTTCTTCCAGTTAGCCAGTAGTTCTGCGGCACTCTTTAGTTTTTCTTCATAGATGATGAGAAACTCGGGACCTCTGGGTCGAAGCTCTTTAGGCACAGATATAGGAGCGACCGGCATCCGCTCGACAATGCGACGACGTGGATTAAGGACCAGATTACCATAACCTTCGCGATTCACGGGCGGATCTATCAACGAGAATCCTTCCACATCCTCATCGCCTGCTTCCCTTGGACTCAACTTGATAATGACTTTGATGTTACTATAGCCTACCAGTTGTCGTTTACCGGCACTGTACTGGAGCGGACGCACATGGATAAGCAGCGCTTTGTAATCGTCCAGGTTTTGCGGCTCACCGACCTGAACCACTTCAGCTGGATACAGAGTGTCTTCTTCATAAGCCTCAGCATCGTATTCGAACTCACCTATTTCATCGGCCCGATCAATAGCCATCTCTTGGGCCGGTGTGATCAAGATGTCTTCAAACTTGACCGGTTTGCTCTTTTTATAGCTGACCTCATACTCACAACCAGGCGGGATCTGTACGAAGCGTCCGAACGAAGGTAGAAGCGGCTTACCACTCTTGGAGACAAAACCAGCTCCCGAGATTCCTACTTCTTTGAACGATAGGGTCTGATCTTCCATCCGCCGTTCGTTATCGCCCACAGTGAAGCCAGGGAAAATGTAATTAATCTTGATATGGTTTTCACTTTCTACCACCGATATCACTGGTTTCTCCGAATGCAGCTCCAGATCAAACTCCTCAGGCAATCCTGAAGGGTTTAGAGATACGTACTTAGCCATGACAATCTCTCCTTTCTTGAGAAAAATCTATAAAGCAAGCAATTTAGAGGCAAAGGGTCATTAGATTACATCTCCAGACATTTTTTGACCTCCCTTGCAACTCAAATTAGCGATTTCACTTACCAAAAAGCCTAACCAAGACCAGCCTTCATTGAAAGCACTATGCTCAGAGATAAGCCCTTGAAGGAAAGAAACAGTCGACAAAATGTGCAGTTCTATTGGGTTACCACATCTGCTTAAGCCACTCGATGGTTTCCTCAATCGGCAGCGTTTCCGCAAACCCTCGCATGTAGTCAATTTTGTTGACAGCGTCCATAGGGATTCTGATACCCGGCGGGAACACAGGGTCAAGGCGGTGGTAACGTTCACCGAGTATTTGCTGGCATTGGTAATCTGCAACACCGGCAACGCCATCGAACATGAGGTTGATCAATGGTTTCACCCATTGCACCTCACCCCAATCGTGGGATTCTCCCTGGATATACTGTAAGTTGGTGCCGGTCCCCATCGAAAACAGAACAATGTCGTCCAGCTTAGGATTGGGTGGGTAACGTTCATCTTGCGTCTGCGCCAGAGCACACATAGATGGATTTCCTGCGTATACCCCCCCATCAATATATCCATCAACGGATGGGAAAAAAGTTGGAGCTGCTGAGGTATATAGTCCAACATCTCGCGCTAGTATGTCTCGGTCGCTGTTTTCTCCAGGGAAATTGTGAAAAAGCTTGGGTTTCCAGTTTCGAGCACTTGGTTCTTTGTTGTTGTCGAGGTCAAACGTCGTGATGAGCACATGTTTTTCTAAATCACCGAGTTCTTTATCTTCAAGCCGCTCTTCCAACTCGTGGCGCAAAGGCTCGATGCTGTACTCTGCACCACGCAGGCGACCGAGATCTACCAAGTCATCGACCCAGGAATCATCGAAAACAACGGGGCCTTTCTCTATGTACAAACTCTTGATCTCCGACAAATCTAGTGGCTTGGCAATTGCGAGGGCAAGTAGGCCACCAGTTGACGTGCCCGCTACCAAATCAACGGAGTCCAGGAAGTCTTCCAGTCCAGATGTAGCGATGATTCTCTCCAGAAGGATTGTTGTGATCACCCCTCGAATCCCTCCACCATCAATGGACAAGATGCGGTACTTTGACATATGTTTCCTCCAATACTGTGATGAGTTACAGAACCCTACCCCAAGCTGTTTCCAGAGGTAGAAAGAGATAACATAGGGTGTTCCTGCATTTTCTCTATACCACTTGACCGTGAAATGTTGGTGGTCATCTGCGATCAGCGATCTTTAATGCACCGCCGATCGCAGATGTGCATAGCCCCATCTAGCCTAAGGCAAGGCAGCACTTTGAAGAAGATCTCATCATCGCTTAATCTGTATCCGTGAAACGGTAGTTTTTATCTCCGCCCACCTTTGGCTTCGACGATAGCACCAAATCATTGGCCTCACATTCGACTTCAAAGAAGGGGGGCATTGGCTGCCAGGTCATCCGACAAGAGGGAACATAGATGAATTGCCAAATCCTTTTGGCATCTAACCAGGACTTGCGTGCAGCAGCCTTAGCAGTCTCGCCATTCATGAAACGGGTCCAGAAGTAGGTGAACATCGGTTCAGGCATATAGTTGTCGCCTTTTGCACCGATCGAGGTCTTGAAGCCGAGATCTGTCCAGATGGAGTTGAACGTGCTAGCTTTGCAGTTAGTCATATAGACAAGGCCCAGCTTGAGCCCCTGGAATTCTGGACTATCTTTCCATTCTTCCACGTCGGCTTCAGTAAGCTTTTTTCCATCGTGAAGCTCAAGAGATCCTGTACCGCCGTGTCCGATCATTCCAAGATCTACCACATAATGCTTGCCCAATCGGGCGATCTCAGCTCGGATATTATCTTTTGTACAATTCTCGTCCACCAACTGCACCGTTTCGGCGTAGTAGGGCGAAAAGAGCTGGCGCGTATGGTTTTCTTCGGCGTATTCTGCAAGTGTGTCAATGAACCCTTCTACTGCTTCTTTGATTGCACCAGATAGGTACTTGGTGAATGCAAAGCGTCCTGTGTTTTCAATTGGTACGACAATGGCACGCTTTGTGATCTTAACGGTTGTAAATGCTCGAATCCGGTATCGGATATATCCACGTTTGAACATACTACCGCCATCGAACCACCAATGAACCTTGATACGCTGATTCGGGCCAGTCGCACCCTTCCTCGGCTTTTTCTCAATACGTGCGCCGATGTTCCAGCAGCCCGAAAGCACTTCTAATTTGACGTTTTCAAGTTGTTCATCAGCTGGAATGTTGAATTCAAAGAAATCGTCACCCTTACCACCAAAAGGAACGACACCGTTATGACGCCGGGTTTCATCCAACCGCTTAGCCATCTTATCCTCCTCGGCTGTATAGGTTTACAAATCGAATCCATACGTTCAAAGTCCCAGGAAGAATCTACCTGGAACCAACTCCCATATTTCAACTCACCTTATCCTTCAGTTCCTCGATCTGCCTCTCAAGGGGATCCAACCTGCTCGAATCACCCAAGTTTTCCAGCGCATCCTTGGTACTTTGAAGAATACCGACCAGCGAGTGCATCGGGCCACTTCCGGCACCAATGATGAACCCCGTCAAGATCATGTCGACGATTCTAGGCGCACGGATGTGCAGCAGTTCGCACAGTCCGGTGTCACTGACGATCGCGACAATCAAACCCAGCAGTAGCGTCATCGAGATAGCGGTTGTGCGCTTGGCAGAGACGTATCTGGGATCTTTGACCAGCCCGGCAATCCGTTTCTGGGCCTCAAGAATCCTACGCTCAGCTACTTCCAGTTTCGCAAGCAGATCGCTGGTATCTGAATCTTCTGACTCTGCGCTGTCGTATTGTTGAGCCAACTCTCCAGCAGCCACCCACGCCCGATCGAGCTCATCTCTGAGCCAATGCAACCCATCAAGGCCGGCACTTCCCAGTTCAGCCACCTTCTCTGTCGATTGCTCGAAGAGTTCAAAGACAGTTTCGACAATACGCTCAATGGCCAAAGCCAAACCCAGGATAGGAGCCAGAGCAACCGCTATTTCGTCAAGCGGTCCCTCTGCGATGGGCTTCATCTCAAAGAGCCAGCCAATCCGACCCTCTCGAGCCAAAGCTATAGCAATTGCTAGACCAACTGCCACGACCAAAAGCACGATGATCCAACGCCAAAAGATTCGCGATTGAAGAGACGTATTATGCATCGTTGTAACTCCTTGAGTAAGACTATTGCTCAAGCTGATCAATAAGATTCCAACTCTTACAAGAGGGTCTTCATGAACGATGTCAAGAGAGCCATCGATAGTTAGATCTGATACCTAGAAAGTATCTCCAGGATCACAATTTGATGCAGTCTCCTCACACAGAAACTTAAATAAGGCATCGAGGCTCTTAAACCCCAGCCGCTGCCCCGTCTGTGGATCCTCCAGACTGGCCTTCCACGGTCTGGTCTCCCCTGTGCGCCATAGGCGGAGCAAGTAGGATAGATAGCCCACCGGCTGTTTGCCCATCCCATCCCTGCCTTTCTCTGCACTCTTACCCTAGCAGACGACTATCATGAAACTATCATGAGAACGTCAACAGCGTCACAGTTAGGGTCCAAACAACAGGGAGTCCCTCGATCAAATTTGCGTGTATTGAGAAAAGCACCTATACTTTAAGTGGAGAGGCACCAACCGGGAATCAAAGGAGTTCCAATGGGGCAGCTATCGATTGTATCATTGGGCACGCTGCAAATGCGCCTCGACACCACAGTCCTCACCGATTTTGACTCCGACAAAGCGCGGGCCCTGCTGACGTACCTGGCGGTCGAGTCGGACTGCGCCCACCAGCGAGAGCACCTGGCGGGATTGTTCTGGCCCGAGTATCCCGAGCGGCGTGCGCGCCATACCTTGAGCCAGGCGCTCTACAACGTGCGTACCGTGATCGGCGACCGCGAAGCGAGGCCGTCCTCGCGGTATCTGGACGTGTCCCGTCAGGCCCTGCAATTCCGCCCCGCGAGTGACTACTGGCTGGACATCGACACGCTCACCGCATGCCACGACGGGCTTCACCAGCAGGACGCGTGCAACCTCCTGGAGGCGCTGGAAGAAGCCATCGCGCTCTATCGCGGTCCGTTTCTGGCGGGGTTCTCGCTCTCCGACAGCCCGACCTTCGAGGAGTGGCTCCTGCTGCAGCGCGAGCGCCTGGCGCGTCTCGCGATGGAGATCCTGGGAGCGCTGGTCGACGGATACAGCGACCAGGGCGCCTACGATGAGGCCCTCCACTGGGCCTGGCGGCAGTTGGACCTGGATCCGTGGCGCGAGGACGCACACCGGCAGGTGATCCGCCTGCTGGCGCTGAACGGGCAGCACGCGGCGGCCCTGGCCCAGTACGAGCGGTGCTGTCAGGTGCTCCAGCGTGAGTTGCACACGGCACCCGATGCAGAGACGGTGGATCTGGTCGAGCACATCCAAGCGGGCGCGCTCGCGCCCCCCACACCTACCCAACCCGTACCGCGACCCTCTTTGCCAACCCTTCATAACCTTCCGACCTTCCTTACGCCGATTGTCGGACGCAGCCCCGAGTTGGCCGATCTGCAAGCACGTTTGCGAGATCCCAACTGCCGCCTCCTGACAATGACCGGACCGGGCGGCATCGGCAAAACGCGCCTGGCCCTGGAACTGGCGCGGCAACAACGCGCCGACTTCCCCGACGGGATCTTCCTGGTGTCTTTGACACCGCTAACCGATCCTGACGCCCTGGTTACCGCCATCGCGAGAGCCATCGGACTGACCTTCTCCGACCGAGGTAGCTCTCAGGCACAGCAGTTACACCGCTATCTGCGGAATACGACGCTGCTGTTGATCCTGGACGGCGCGGAGCACCTTCTCAACGCTTCCGACACAACCCAGGTCATGACCGACATTTTAGGCACCGCGCCCGACGTCAAGTTGCTGGTCACCTCCCGGGCCCGGCTGAACCTGTTGGGCGAACATCTCTTCACAGTGGGGACGCTGGCCTACCCCGACGACCCCACGAAAACGTTAGCTGCGCTGGCGACCCTTCCTGCCGTTCAGCTCTTCCTCCAGAGCGCACAGCGGGTATGCCCAAGCTTCAAATTAACTGAGACCAATGGTGACGCCGTCGCGACTCTCTGCCGCAAGGTACAGGGCCATCCGCTGGCTATCCTACTGACCGCTTCCTGGACCGCGACGCTCACTGCTGAAGAGATAGTGACCGCGCTAACCGACGAAACATCGGAAGAAGACAGCGTGCATATGGATCTGCTGCAGACCCATTGGCGGAATGTGCCACCGCGCCACCGGAGCCTGCGCGCCGTCTTCGACCGTTCGTGGCAACTGCTCTCCGCCCGCGAACGGATGGTCTTTCAGACGTGCGCCGTCTTTCAGGGCGGCTTTACGCAGGCAGCCGCCCACCACATCCTCCAGGCCACGCCGCAGGATCTACGCGCCCTGGTCAACGCCTCGATGATCGGCCGCACCTCTTCAGGACGGTATGTCCTTCACGATCTTCTGCACGACTACGCCACCGACAAGTTGAAACGGGATCCGGCAGCATGGCATAAGGCCCACGCCCGCCATTGTGAGTACTATGCCGGCGCGCTGGAACGCTGGGCGGAGGAGGCGAAGGGGCCGAGGCAGCAGGCAGCGCTGGAGGAGATGGATGTGGAGATCGACAACGCGCGGGCCGCCTGGGATTGGGCGGTGGCGCAAAGGGACCTGACAGTGATCGACCGCGCAATTCAAGGCCTGGGGCTCTACTATCAACGCCGGGTTCGCAGACAGGAGGGAAACACAGCCTGTCAGGTGGCGATCGACGGGCTCGAGGCCTACCTCGCATCGGAGCCCCCGGACAGGAATGAAAATATGCGGGTGCTGTCCAAAGTACTGAACTGGCACAGCCGTTTCCTTCCACCGGAACCGGCCCGCGCCGCCGCACAACGCAGCCTGGCGCTCCTCGAAGAACCGAATTTGGTGGGACAGGATATGCGCGCGGAACAAGCTGCCGCTCTGCGACAGCTTGGGCACCTGATGATGCGATCTGACCGCGCGGAAGCCGAACAGTGTTACAGGCAAAGCTTGTCCCTGTATGAGGATCTGGGCGTAGCATGGGAGCAGGCCCAGATTCTGGGAGACCTCGGATGGTGCGCATGGCACGTAAGCCAATTTGACAAAGCACGTGTGTACCAGGAGGAGAGTCTTACCCTCGCCCAATCTCTGGGAGATCTGCGAACGATTTCCAACGCTATTATGGGTCTCAGCGGAGTCGCAATAGCCTTTGGGAAGTTTCAGGAAGCGGCACGTTTATCGGAGGAATGCCTAGCTTTGCGCCGCGAGCAGGACGATCTCCTTGAAATTGCCGGTGCGCTCTACAGCTTGGCAATGAAAAACATCATGCTTGCGAAGTTACCCGAGGCCATCTCTTTACTCCATCAATGCATCAAGATCAAGTGCGGCCATTTCAATCTACTCGGCGGCCTGGATCAATCGGTATTAGGGTATGCTGAGATGTTCGCCGGGAATTACCAACAGGCAACAGAAAACGCGAAATCCGCTCTTGAGATTATGCAAAAACAAAACAATCGAAGGGGTTCAGCCTGGACACAGTACGTGCTGGGGATGATCAGGTTAGCGCAGGACAACCTGAAAGAGGCGGAAAGACTGCTGCAAGCCAGCGTCAGGGCCTATCGCCCTCTCAAGCAACGAATGGAAATGGTCAACGCGCTCGCGATTTTGGGCTACAGCCGGTGCCTATCCGGTCAGTTCGACCAGGCCCGGTGCAATCTTGCCGAAGCCCTACGGATCGGGCGTTGCGTCCAGGCATTCCCCCCTCTGTTCAGTGCTTACTATTACCCACAAGTGGTGAGAGACAAGTCCCGAGGCTGAAAGTATGGTAGACTAACAGCAAAACAAACAGGAGAAGAGAATGAATACCAAGCCCATACTGGAAAAG
>DAOTTS010000204.1:0-42442 GCA_034437735.1 Anaerolineae bacterium | reverse complement strand
TTACCCATACCCAAATATCCATATCTCCTCCAGATCCTCCTACAGACTCCATTGATAATGATTTCCACACAGATAGGCTCCAGCTTCTTAAGAAAATCTCGAGAGACCCCCTGAAACCAGGCCTCATCTCCCAAGATCTCTCTCAAAGAAGCCGGGAGCCTTTGGTGGTACGACACACGGTAGCCCGCAAGCGGGCTACCCGGGACCAACTGACGTCCCTTACTACATATTGGCGGAACGCCACCATCGATAATGCTTCGACCGCAGCTCATCCTGGGAAGGCAGAGGGAAGCACAGCAGCTTCTCTGTGTTCCCAACGAAGAGACCGGTCTTGGCCGTTCGATACGGGAAAGTCGCCGGACTCACCCGGTCAACCATCTTACTATGAAAGGTCTTGGTGCGCAAGTCCACCAGGCACTGCCGCAAGTGATCGATGTTCGAATACGGCAGGTCGCCTACACTACCATACTCCGGGTCCTCCGCCAGCTTACCCAGCCGCAACTCAACATAGCAGATGGCGGGCAGTTTAAGAAGCGAGGTCGGTTGCGCGACGATCAGATTGTAGAAAGCCTCAGGACCCAGAGAGCTGACGACGAGAGGATGAACCGGT
Organism: Anaerolineae bacterium; assembly: GCA_034437735.1. GTDB lineage: Bacteria > Chloroflexota > Anaerolineae > B4-G1 > SLSP01 > PWVB01. The sequence goes on along the minus strand of DAOTTS010000204.1, from coordinate 41,832 downwards.
GCGATCTCCTGATAGAGATGCAGGCCCTCACTCTCCTTCGGGCACGCGCCCGACGCATCCAACGCCAACACGCGACCATCTTGCGTGACCAGGTAGAGCTTCAGAATGGCGTCCAGCGAGACGTGCTCCAGCGCCCGATAGACGGATATGTAGACCGAGCGCTTCGGTGTGCCGTCTTCGTGCATCACGCATCGCTCAAGCCCTTTCTCAATGGGAAGCGCGGGATGACGGAAGTCGGGATCAATTTCGAAGAAGATCGCCTGCCCACGCGCCTTCTTCTGAGATCCCACCGCATAGTAGACGCCAAACTCCTCCGGGGTCAACATCGAAGCGATCAAAGCCTCAGGCACCATCGACAGATACAGATGTTTGGTCATTTGCATCCCTCCTAACAGGAACCGAGAAATTACTGATGTACCGATTGCCCACAGCGAATCGCCTGCACGTATCTAACACACCTCATTTTTATTATACCACATTTGCGAAAACACGCGAAAACGGAATTCACGCCGATCGATAAGTAAGAATACAGTATGAACCACCTTGCGGGGCGGTTGGCAGCCGGACAATTCGCTCTATAATGCCCACGGTGACCGATCATTGCAAGTAGGGAGTGCTTAGGTATGCATAGGGACCGACAACTGTGAGTGAGACACCCAGGTTTCCGCCTATCCTGGGATTAGTCCTGGGTGTTACCGCGGCCTCGACCGGGGCGCTGTTCATCCGGCTCGCCCAGGCCTCCCTGCCGTCCCTGTCCGTCGCCGCCTGGCGGCTGACGCTCGGATCCCTGATTCTGGCCCCCTTCGCCATCAGGAGCGCCCACGACGAGTGGCGCCGGCTCTCGGCCCGGGACTGGGGACTTCTCGCCGCCTCGGGCCTCTTCCTGGCACTTCACTTCTACACGTGGATCACCTCCCTGGCCCTGACGTCGGTGGCCGCCTCGGTCGTGCTCGTATCAACCAGTCCCATCTTCGTGGGGGTCATCGCTCACGTCTTCCTGAAGGAGAAGCTGACCCGCGCGATGGTCGTGGGGTTGATCATCTCCGTGCTGGGCTCCGCCGTGATCGGGTTGGGGGGCACCGGGGCCGGTAACCACCGGCTGGTAGGGGATGCCCTGGCCCTGGCAGGGGCAGCCGCCGTCGCGGCCTATATGCTCATCGGGCGCAGTCTGCGCATCCGGCTCTCCCTGCTGGGCTACGTCTTCCCCGTCTACGGGATTGCGGCGCTGTCCCTGCTGGTGACCGCACTCACAACGGGCGCACCCCTCGCCGGCTATGCCTCGCGGGCGTGGCTCTGGCTCTTTCTGGTGGCCCTGATCCCGCAGGCGATCGGACATACGTCCCTCAACTGGGCGCTGGGTCACCTGTCGGCGACCTACGTCGCCCTCGCCGTGTTAGCCGAGCCGATCGGGTCGACGCTGCTCGCCTGGGCCATCCTCCAGGAGACCCCGACGTGGCAATCGGCCCTCGGCGGTATCCTGATCCTGATCGGGATCAAGCTGGCGACCCGGCCCCGCACCACACAGACCGCGTCTCAAACCGCAGCGTGAGTTTGATCCGCCTCATGGACACTCGGAGATAACCTATGAACCTTTTCCTGCTTCTGATCCTCGGCACCATCTGGGGTACGTCGTTTCTCTTTATCAAGATCATCGTCAGTGAGGTGCCGCCCATGACGTTGGTCGCAGGCCGTCTCGGCGTCGCCGCGCTGCTGATGTGGATCCTCCTGCGCCTGCGACAGACGTCGAGACGGCAAGAGAATACGCTCTGGCGGACCTTCGCGGTCGTGGGGTTGCTCAACGGGGCCCTGCCCTACTATCTTATCTCCTGGGGCGAGCAGTACATCCCCAGCGGATGGGCCGCCCTCCTGCAGGCGACCACGCCCCTCTTCACGATCCTGCTGGCGCACGTCATCACCGACGACGACCGCATCACGGGCCCGAAGATGGCGGGCGTTATTCTGGGGTTTGTCGGGGTAGGCATCCTGATGTGGCCCGAGCTCCAAAGCGGCTTCGGGGCACCCGTGTTGGGAATGCTAGCCATCGTGGGCGCCTCGCTGAGCTACGCGTTCGCCAGCATCTACGCCCGCTCCCGCTTGAGCGACCAGTCCCCAATGGTCGCTGCTGCCGGCCAATTCACAATGGGATTCGCCTACATCCTGCCGCTGGCCCTGGCGATCGAGTCACCGTGGACGCTCACGCCTTCGGGCCGGGCGCTCCTGAGCTGGGCGGCGCTCGCCATCTTCGGCACGGTCATCGCCTACACGATCTACTACGAGCTGCTCCGACGTACCAATGCGACGTTCACGACGATGGTGACCTACATCGTACCCATCAACGGCCTCCTATTGGGCGCGCTGATCCTCGACGAACCCCTGAGTCCCTCCCTGTTGCTGAGTCTCGGCCTCGTGTTGGGGGGTGTGCTGCTGGTCAGGCAGTGACCGATGATGACCTATTATGCTTTACCATCCCCCTTGTTGATGATACAATGAGGTTCAACTGTATCGAACACACAGTCACACACAGCGGATTCAAACTGGCAGATGAAGAGAACAGACCGCCGGTTTGGATCCGTCTCTATGGCTGAATAGACGCTCTAAAGAGGCGAGGTGTATGCAATTCAAAAATGTCTGTATTGAAGGACTTGGCTACGTTATCCCCGAAAGAATCGTCAAAACAACTTGGTTTGAAGAGCAGTTAGCACCGGTATTCAAAACGTTAGGCACCCCCCCGGGATTCATCGAGCGTCTCACGGGCATCCGCGAGCACCGCTGGTGGGATGAGGACGTGCAGGTCTCGGACGCCTCGGCGATGGCCGCAGAGGACGCCTTCACGCGCACCGGCACGCAGCGTGAGGAGATCGAGTGCCTGATCAATGCGTCGGTCTGCCGCGATTACATCGAGCCGGCCACCGCGGCCATCGTCCACGACAAGCTCGGACTCCCCCAGACGGCGATGAGCTTCGACGTCGTCAACGCCTGTCTTGGCTTCCTCAACGGCATGTTGATCGTCGCGAATATGATCGAGTTGGGCCAGATTGACACGGGGATGGTCGTCGCCGCCGAGGCGCCGAGAGAGGGCCAGTTAGCAACTATCGAGATGCTGCTCAGCAACCCGCCGACTCGCGCGGCCTTGCGCGACAATCTAGCCTCCTTTACCCTGGGAGCCGCTTCGGTCGCGGTGATCCTGACAAACCGCGCGAAGTCCAAAACCGGCAAGCGCATAATTGGGGGCAGCGCCTATAGCAACACAGACCACAGCCGTTTATGCGTCGCCCAGCGCAAGTGGATGAAGACAAAGTCCAGCGCCCTGTTGGCCGAGGGAACGAAGGTCGTTGCACAGGCCTGGGATCGCTTCAAGGCGTCGATGCACTGGACGAACGAGATGGTCGACAAACTCTTCACCCATCAGGTGAGCGAGCCCCAACGCCGGGTCGCCCTGAGGACCCTGGGCATCGATTTTGACAAGGATTATCCGACCCTTGCTTACCTCGGCAATACGGCCTCCGTCGCCGCCCCCATTTCGATGGCAATTGGGCTCGATCAGGGGTTCGTGAATGAGGGAAACCGCGTTGTCCTTTTTGGGGTCGGCAGCGGCATCAACAGTATCGTCCTGGGTATCCAGTGGTAGATCGAAGACGATGACCTCATCGTTCCGTGACCTCTATCCGTTTGAGTCCCATTGGATCGACCTCGACGGCGTGCGAATGCACTACCTGGACGAGGGGCCGAAGGATGCGACGCCCATCGTCATGTGCCATGGGAATCCAACGTGGTCCTTCTATTACCGCACCCTCATCCCCACCCTGAGCGCGACCCACCGGGTCATCGTGCCGGATCACATTGGATGCGGGTGGTCGGATAAGCCCCAAATCTACCCCTACACGCTGGAGCAGCACATACGGAACCTGGAAGCCCTGATCGGCGCGCTCGCTCTCTCCGATATCACCCTCGTGGTCCACGACTGGGGCGGGGGCATCGGGATGGGCTACGCAACCCAGCATCCCAAGGCCCTGAAGCGCTTCGTTATCTTCAACACGGCGGCGTTTTACAAACCGGTGGTTCCCTGGGTCTTACGGCTGGCCCGCAGTCGGGGTCTGGGCGCCCTGATGCTTAGAGGGGTCAACGCCTTCGCCATCCTGGCCCTCTGGCTCGCAATGGGCCATCCGGAGCGGATGACCCGTGACGTCCGGACGGGATACTTGGCACCCTACAACAACTGGCGAAATCGCATCGCGATCTATCGTTTTGTGCGCGACATCCCCGTGCGCGAGGATCACCCGACCCGCGCGACCGTCGACGCCATCGACGCAAACCTTCCCCAGTTCGGGGATCACCCGATGCTCATTATCTGGGGGGCCAAAGACTTCGTCTTCACCGTGGAGGATTACCTGGCGGGATGGCAGGCCCGCTTCCCCGAGGCCGAGGTTCACATCATCGAGGACGCCGGGCACTACGTCGTGGAGGACGCCCACGAACGCATCCTCCCCCTGATGACCGATTTCATCCAACGCAGCTAGGAGTCCGCCCATGACGACCTCTAATGATCCCACCTCCCAAAAACAGGGAAACCCACTTGAAAAAACGCCCGATCGCGCCACGTACAACGTCGCCAGCGCGGTCGCCACGATGGCAGCACGGGCACCCTACCAGCCCGCCGTGATCTTCCCCAGCGGACGAGACCCCAAGGGACGCGCCCAGACGGTCCAGTTCAGCTACCGGCAGCTCAACGAGGCCTGCGACCGCTACGCGCACGGGCTCTCCGACCTGGGCATCCAGCAGGGCGCACGCGTCCTGCTGCTCTTCAACCCCGGCGTCGAGTTCATCACCGTCGTCTTCGCCCTCGTCAAGATGGGTGCGGTGCCGGTCATCGTCGACCCCGGCATGGGCACGCGGGCCTTCCTCCAATGCGTGCGAGAGGCCGAACCGGTCGCGCTGATCGGCCTGCCCGTCGTCCACGGCCTGCGGCGTCTGATCCCCGGGCCGTTCAAGACGGTGCGCCGGACCGTAAGCACGGGCCGTCTCGGTTGGCTGGCCGATGCCAGCCTCGACCAGGTTGGATCGGTGGATCGCGGGCCCTTCCCGACCGCCCCGACGACGGGCGCGAGCGAGGCCGCAATCGCCTTCACGTCGGGGAGCACCGGGATCCCCAAGGGCGTCATCTACCGCCACGGGATGTTCGGCGCGCAGATCGAACTTCTCAAGACGGTGCTCGGCATTGAGCCCGGCGAAGTCGACCTGGCCCTGCTCTACATCTTTGCCCTCTTCAACCCCGCCCTGGGCGTGACCACGGTCATCCCGGACATGGATCCCACCAAGTCGGCGGAGATCAACCCGGCCTACGTCGTGGAGTCGGTCCAGACCCACGGCGTCACCAACGCGTTCGGATCGCCGACCATCTGGAAGATCGTCGCTCCCTACTGCATCGAGCGCGGGATCCGGCTGCCCTCCATCAAGCGCATTATTATGGCCGGCGCGCCGGTGCCGCCGGGCCTGATCCGGCAGATGAAGGCCCACGTCCTCAGCGAGGAGGCGAGGATCGTAACCCCCTTCGGGGCCACGGAGGCTATGCCTTTGACGTATATCGAGGGCCGCGAGATCCTGGAGGAGACGGCGCCCCTGACCGAGGAGGGCCGGGGGATGTGCGTCGGACGCCCGCTGCCGGGCGTCGACCTGCGCATCCTCCCCATCACCGAGGCGCCCATCGCGACGTGGGACGAAAGCATGCCCCTGCCGCAGGGGGAGATCGGGGAGATCGCGGCGAAGGGGCCGATGGTCACCCAGACCTACCTCAACCGCCCGGAGAAGACCGCCGAGGCCAAAATCCGGCAGGGCGAGGACGTCTGGCACCGTATGGGCGACCTGGGCTATTTTGACGCGGAGGGCAGGCTCTGGTTCTGCGGTCGCAAAGCCCACCGGCTCGAGACGGCCGATGGGCGCCTGTGCCCCGTCCTGTGCGAGACGATCTTCAACCGCCATCCCGGCGCCGCCCGCACCGCCCTGGTGGGGGTCGGGGAGCGAGACGCGCAGCGGCCCGTCCTGGTCGTCGAGCCCCAGCCGGATCGCGTCCCCAATACGGTCGTCGACCACCAGCGCTTCAAGATGGAACTGCTGGCCCTGGGGGCAGCGTACGACCACACGCGCGCGATCCAAGACATCCGCTTCTATCCCGGCACCTTCCCCACCGACGTCCGCCACAACGCCAAGATCCAGCGTGAGAAGCTGGCCCAATGGGCGGCCTCAGGGCAGCGCATCCGGGGCGGTCACGTCTCCTACGTCGGACCTTCGGAGCGAAAGAAAGCCGGGGAACGCTGGGGGCACCTGGTCGGCCTTCTGGGCGCGTTGGCCGTCGCGATCCTCTCCGTGGTGCTCCTCAACCGGCGCAGCCAAAAGGGGGAAACCGGCTAATGCGGGTATGGGTCACCCACGAGGCTTCCAGCCCCCATCCCCGGGGGCGTAAACGCGGCTTCGGAGCTTCCCCCCAATGAGAGCGCTCGTCACCGGCGGCGGGGGGTTCCTGGGTCGCTACATCGTCGAGCAATTGCGCCGGCGGGGCAACGAGGTCACCATCTTCGCGCGCGGACACTATCCCGAGGTCGAGGCTCTGGGCGTGCGGGCGATCCGTGGCGATCTCCGGGACCGACGGGCGGTCGCCGAGGCGTGCCGGGGGATGGACGTCGTCTTTCACGTAGCCGCCAAGGCCGGGCTCTGGGGGCCAAGGCATGCCTTCTACGACGTCAACGTGCGAGGCACCGAGCACGTCATCGCAGGCTGCCGTGCGGCGGGCGTGCCGAGACTGATCAACACCAGCTCGCCCAGCGTGATCTTCGACGGCAGCGCCCAGGAAGGCGTCGACGAATCGGTCCCCTATCCCGAGGCCTACGAGAGCCCCTACCCGGAGACGAAGGCATTGGCCGAGCAGCGGGTGACCGAGGCCAACGGCCCCGACCTCCTGACCGTCTCCCTCCGCCCGCACCTGATCTTCGGACCGAGGGACAACCATCTGCTCCCCTCGCTCCTGGCGCGGGCCAAGGACGGGCAAATTCCCCAGGTGGGCGACGGCACCAACCGCGTCGATCTGACCTACGTCGAGGACGCAGCCTACGCGCACCTGCTGGCCGACGAAGCCCTGACCGCCAACCCGTTGCTGGGGGGATCGGTCTACTTCATCAGCCAGGACGAGCCCGTGGTCCTCTGGCCCTGGATCCGCGATTTGCTCGCCAAGCTCGGCCTGCCGCCCATCCGGCAGCGACTTCCGCTCCCGGTGGCGCAGGCAGCGGGCCGGGTGATGGCCTCAGCGCACCACCTGCTGCCGCTGAAAGGGGAGCCGCGCCTCACGCCCTTCCTCGCCAGCGAGTTAGCCGAGAGCCATTACTATGACGTCAGCCGCGCCAAGCGCGAGTTGGGGTACCGGCCCCGGTTTTCGATGGCCGAGGCCAAGGCCAAGACCGTCGCCTGGTTCAGGGCGCACCCGGTCTAGGTCAAAGCAAGAGACTACTCTTACGACGGCGGAGATTATGCATCCGCAGGCTTCACATCGAGATCCTTCGTTTCACTCAGGATGACGAGGGTGAAGGGATGCATGCCTGCGAGCATCAACACCCATTCGTGTATTCGTTTCCCATTCGTGGTCGGCCCAGCATAACGTATTTGTAGCCGGCACTTCAGTGCCGTACCGGGCACGGCGATGAATCGCCAACTACGAACGGATCATATTTTCAGAGGATCATCGCTACGCCGCCGACTCGGCCGTCTCCGCGACCTCCACGTCTCCGTCCTCCAGCCGACCGGCGAAGAGGACAATCAGACCGCCGATGACAAAGAGCACGATGTTGATCGCGAACGGCAGTCCCCGGTCGATCTCGGAGAGCTTGCCGGCGATCCATCCGAACGGCGAACTGACCACGATGACGATGGCGTAGAGAATCGCCATAATCCGCGCCCGCTCCTCCGCGGCGACGTTCAGCGCGATCAGCTTATCGAGGAGCGTGGAGATCAGCGGCAAACTGCACGCCTCCAGTAGGGTCGCGACCAATACCCACCCGTAGCTCTTGACCGGCGCGTTGATGAGAATCAGTTGGCTGGCGATAAACCCCAGATACCCCACCAGCATCGGGCGGCGTGTGTCCATCTTCCGGACTTTCGGCATCACCAGGAAGAAGAAGAGGAGCATCATCATCGAGCGCGCGAAGGGATAGATCGCCAGGTGCTGCTCGGGAATCTGCAGTTCCTTGGTCACCATAATGGACCAGAACGTCCCGTTGATCGTCCGGATGATCGTCAGGATGATCAACAGCGCGGCGGTGATCACGGTTCGCGGGGTGCGCAGGATGGACCGGAGGACCTGCGGGTACCCCTTGAGCCCGGCGAAGATCGGCTGCTCCCGTGTCGCCTCCATCCGGACGCGGCCCTGCCGGGTCTCGGTCACCATCTGGTTCATGGTCAGGAACTTCGCGGTCATCATCACAAAGGCCAAAACGTAGAGGCCGCGCATCGTGGGCACCAGGGAGAAGCGGTCGATCAACAGGCCCGCCAGCGGGGAGACGAACGCCGCCAGCAGCCCGGCGATGTAGATCCAAGACCAGACGTCGACGAGGATGTCGGGGTCCGTGTCCTCGACGAGCAGACACTGCCACGAGTTGCTGGTCACCCGCCACACCGCATTGATGATCGCCGCCACCAGGAAATAGGTGAAGTTCTGGGCCAGCGCCCAGATCAACGTCGGGACCGACCACGAGATAATGTCGAAGATCAGCGTGGTCCGCTTGCGCCCCAGCTTATCCGTGATCACGCCGCTCAACAGGGTCCAGACGACCTGAAAGGCCAGCCCGACGCTGGTGATCAGGCCGACCTGGCTGTCGGAGAGGCCCAGGGCCAGCATGTAGACCGACGCGTACGGCGCGTACAGATTGAACGGGATGCCCCACAGGGCCTCCGTGTAGACACAGCCGCGCACGTTCCCCCGGAGCTTCCGCAACGTCTTCACCAATGGATGATTCCACAGAAACATAGATCCCCTCATCGTTCTATTACACACGGACGCCCGCGCCCGCCACACCCCATAAGGCCGTTCCAAAAAACCAATCATCCCCATAACCGAAGTTTTCCAAGGAAAAAGCACCCGGTTTGGGATCGTTTGAAACCTGGAACGACCTAACCCACGCATTATAAGCGCATCGGCGGGGGATTCAACGGGGGACAACGAGTTTCAAGTTGAAAGTTCGAAGTTCCACGTTAGACACACTCGTGCAGTTGCATCCAGGATCGAATCTGGGTACAATCCCAACCATAGGGCAACGCACGATAGCAAACGTGGCTGGACAGGATGCACGGTCGCAGCACATCCACCCACTTCTCGGTACTGCTTCCTACCGCTGGCGACATTGGCTTTTTCTAAGTGTTCGCACGACGAATCCCAGGAGGTAAGGCGCGATGGAGAGCTTAAAGTGTTTCAAATGGTACCTGATCGTAGGGTTGCTGGCGATGGTGCTTTCATCGACGCAGACAGGCGCTCTTGCAGCAGCCGCACCGGCAACGTTAAGAATGACAACCTCAACCCAAGGCCCTATCATCATCGACCACGCCACCACGGACGTCACCCAGATCCCTCAGTCCTGGATTGAAGAGGCCAAGGCGACGCTGCACATCGGCTACGGACACACCTCGCACGGCAGCCAATTGACCAGTGGGATGAGCGGCCTCGTCAGCTTCGCCAACGGCGGCGGCCTGGGCCTCTCCCTCCCGGACGACATCTTCCAGTACAGTGCCAATGGCAATCAGGGCGGGGCCGTATTGCATCTCTTCGAGGGCGACGGCTACGGCAGCGGCGACCTCGACCACGACGCGGGCTACTACCCCAACTGGGTCGACGAGACCCGCGCATACCTCGGCACCCCCGATCCGGACACGGGCCGGGGCCAGAATCACCCGGAGATGAACGTCATCCTCTGGTCGTGGTGCGGACAGGCGTCCGGCTACACGGAACAGCAGATGCTGGATCGGTACTTGACGCCGATGTCCGAGTTGGAGGCAGACTACCCCGGCGTCACGTTCGTCTACATGACCGGGCACGCCGACGGCACTGGTGAGTCGGGCAACCTGCACCAGCGCAATCAGCAGATCCGACAGTACTGTATCGACCACAACAAAGTGCTCTACGACTTCTACGACCTCGAGCTTTACGATCCGGACGGCACCTACTACGGGGATAAGGCCGTCACCGACAACTGCGACTACGATTCCGACGGCAACGGTTCGCGCGACCGCAACTGGGCCATCGACTGGCAGAATGCCCACACCCAGGACGCGGACTGGTACAGCTGCGGCTGCGCGCACAGCCAGCCGCTGAACTGCAACCAGAAGGCCTACGCGGCCTGGTGGCTGTGGGCCCGGCTGGCCGGATGGCCCGGCCCCGACGCGCAGGCCGCGCTGACCCTGACGGCGCCCACCGGCGGGGAGCGCTGGCCGACCGGCACCAAACAGCAGATCCGCTGGACGACCACCGGCAACGTGCCCGAGTTCAGCCTGACTACCTCGACCGACGGCTTCACGACCACCCACGTCATTGCTGCACCCGTAGCCAATCCCTCCGCCACGGGCGTCTACACGTGGACCACGCCCGTCACGCCCACCCATACGGCGCAGGTGCGGATCGCCAGCACGACCCAGCCCGCCATCAGCGACACCAGTGGGACTTTCACCCTCTACGATCCCGACCTCCTGACGCCCCGGATCTACCTACCGTTGATTCTGCGCAGCATGATGGGATCCGGATCGGGAAACAGGGTGCCGGTGCCGTATTGACGCGTGATAAGGGCTGAGAACGAATCCGCGTCCGCATGGTGAGATCCGGTTGAGCTCGGGTTCAGCTTGACATCGCCGAAGGTATTTGACCGCTACACCCAAGCAGATGGCAACCGACGATGAATAGGTAAATGGAGGCTTTCGTTATGACGAATAGGAACGTGGAGAAGCGCTCGGTCGGGCGACGGATAGCTGTCGGTCTGCTGCTGGTGATCCTGCTTGGGATCGCGACCGGAGGCCGCACCGCCCTGGCCCAGGCACCGGTCCGCATCCTCTTCCTGCACCACTCCTGCGGCCACAACCTGATCGAGCAGGGCGGCGTCCGCGAGAGGTTGACCGCGCTGGGCCACGCGTTCTACGACCACGGCTACAACGAGCAGGGGCTGCGGCTGCCGGACGGGACGTACGCCGGGCGCAATTTCGGCGTACCCGGGGACAACACCAACCCTGACGGCTTCGCCGCGATCTTCGGGCAGCCGCTCCACGATCCGCCGGACAACACCTTCAGCCACCTGATGGAATACGACATCATCGCGTTCAAATCCTGCTTCCCGGTGAGTAACATCGCCAGCGACGAGCAGTTGGCGGCCTACAAGCGGCACTACCTCGCCATCCGCGACCGGATGGACCAATATCCGGATAAGGTCTTCGCCATCGTGACCCAGCCGCCCCAGGTGCCGGGCGCCAGCAGCCGGGCGGAGGCGGACCGCGCCCGCGCGTGGACCGAATGGCTGCAGTCCGACGCGTTCCTCGCCGGGCACGACAACGTCGTCGTCTTCGACTTTTTCGACCACCTGGCGGGCGACGACAACTTCCTGCGGCGCGACTACCGCATGAACAACCAGGACGCCCATCCCAACCCCACAGCCAACGCGGAGATCGGCCCGCGCTTCGTGGCCTTCCTCGACCGGGTCGCCCGGGACGTCGAGCCGGATGCGGCACCAGCCACACCGGTGCCGACGGCGACGGCCGAGCCCGATGCTTCCGAGCCCGAAGAACCCGCGCCCGCGACGGCAGCCCCCGCTTCCGGCGAGACGGATGCCGTTATGCTGGACGTGTACGCGGACTGGGAGACGTCCACCAGCGGCCCCGACGCGCGCATCCAATGCGGGGTGACCCCGGACGCGATCCACGAGAGCCGTCCCGTCGTCGAGCTGACCTACGACCTCGCCGAGGGCGCGTATGCCGACTGCGGGCAGTACGACGAGGCACCGCGCGATTGGAGCAGTGCGGACGGCTTCGGGCTCTGGATGCAGGTTGACGAGACGGTGCCGGTCATCCTCACGGTGCTGATGGGCGAATCCGGCGCGGTCTCCCCTTTCCAGGTCACCTTCCGGGCCCAGGCAACCTGCTGCCTCCGATGGGATGCTTATTTTTTCCCGTGGTCGGCGTTCGAGCCGGCGCCGTGGGCCGAGGCCGGCAGCGCCCAGGTGCTGGATCCCGCCGAGATCGCCGGTTACGGGTTCACGATCGACGCCTACGACGAACCGAAGTCCGGGACGCTGCTGCTGGACGTGGTCGGCCCGACGGCGGCGGAGGCCGAGGAGGACACACCGGTCGCCGAAGTGACCGAGGATGCGCCCGAGGCGAGGCCGACGCCGGATGCAACTGCGACGCCGGCGGATGCGAAGGAGGCACCGCTCGGCGGGCTCTGCCCCGGCTCGCTGGCGCTGTCCGTGGGGATGCTCGGGGTAACGTGGGTAGGAAGAAGGAAACGGCAGTAGAAAAGTCAGATGCCGGAAACTTTGAGCGGCGAAGCCGGAGATTGCAAATCTCCTCGGAGCGATAATCGGGAACCCTAGCGGGTCGCCGCCTGGCGCAGGGGGAGCACGACGTGCACGTCGGTGCCGGGACACGACGCCTCGTCGTAGCCGGGGCTCTCTACCCACACGCGGCCCTGGTGGGCCTCCACGATCCCCTTGACGATCGCCAGGCCCAGGCCGGGACCGCCGCCCTTGAACTTCGTCTCGCCCGACGAGTGGAGGGTCACCTCGCCCGTCTGGTAGAAGGTGTTGAAGATCTTATCGTGGTGGCTGGGATCAATCCCGATGCCGGTGTCGCTCACGACGAACTCGACCCCCCGCCCGCCCAGGTCGCGATAACCGCGCGACACGGTGCGACCCGAAATGCAGACGCGCCCGCCCGCCGGCGTGTACTTGATCGCGTTGCTGAGAACGTGCTGGAAGACCTTGTGCAGCGCGGCACGGTCGCCCTCCAGGGAAGGCAGGGCGGACAAATCCTCGACCTCGATGACCAGAGCCCGCTCCTCCAGGGCGTCCGCAAACCTCGCGACCACCTTCTGCACGAGGGCATAGGGATCGAGCGCACCGAAGCGAAGCTGGAGGTTCTCGCTCTCAATCTGGGCCACGTCCATCATCCGTTCGACGATCTCCTGCAAGCGCTCGGACCCCTCCACCAGGGCGCGCACCATCTTCAGAATCAGGGGGTTCTCGCGGATCTCCGGCTCGTAGAGCAGCATCTGCCCGTACCCCAGCATCAGGGTCAACGGGGTGCGCAGCTCGTGAGAGGCCAGGGAGATGAAGTCGGATTTGGCGTGATCCAGCCGGGCCAACTGGCGGTACGCGGCGGAGAGCTGCTGGTAGAGCCGCGCGTTCTGGAGGGCGATCGCCGCCTGGCTGGCGAACGTGGTGGCCTGGGCCACCTCGTCCTCGTCAAAGGGATTCGGCGTCTCCCGCACCAGCGAGACCATGCCGATGATCGCATCGTCGGCGTTGATCAGCGGCAGCCCGACCCAAGAGCGGGCCGGGGGCAGGGTATCGATGTGCTCCCAATCCTCACGCTCGAGCACCTCCGGCACAATCAGAGGGACCTGCGTCTCCTTCAGCGTCTGGTAAACGTCCTGATCCTTGATCGAGACCCGAATCGCCAGGGGATGACTGTCCGAAGGAAAGCCCCGGGCGGCGACCATATCCAGCGCCCCATCGCGCTCCAGCATCACCGAACCCCGGTCGTACTGCACGATGTCGGCCAGGTTGCCCAGAATCAGATCCAGCACCTCGTGCAGATTGAGGGTCTTGGAGAGCGCGCGGCCCACCTCGTAGAGCTTCTCGATCAGGCGCCGCCGCGAGCGCTCCACCTCGTAGCGGGAAGCGTTCTGAATCGCCGTCGCCAGGTGGTCCGTCAGCAGGGAGAAGGTCGTGAGATCCTCCTCGTCAAAGGCGCCGGGCTGATTGGACTGGATGTCGAGCACGCCGATCAGGGCGTCGCCGCTCTGAAGCGGCAGCACCATCTCCGAGCGGGTGTCGGCGAGCAGGGCGACCTGGTGGTAGCGGTCGTCCTGGGTCACGTCGTTGACCGTGACGGCCTCGCGGTGCCGGGTCGCCCACCCGATCAAACCGCGCACGCCGACCTCCATGCGGTAGTTGGAGTCCTTGAGATACGTACCGACCTCCCCCGTCCCCGCCCGCAGGACGAGGTACTGCTCGCCGGGATCGACCAGGAAGATACAGGCGAAATCGATCGCGAAGCGGTCCGTCAGATCGTTGACGATCTGATCGAGCAGGGTGTCCAGGTCGAGGGAGCTGTGAATGCGGCGCCCCACGGCGAAGAGCGTCTCCAGCCGCAGGGCGTGGGTCTCCAGCATCGCCGCGCGCGCCTGGTCCCGCCGGTGAAGCTGCGCCATGCGCCGGAAGCCGCGTTTGCGCGTGAGGTAGACCACCACCGAGAGCCCCATCGCCGCGAGCATAGCCATCCCGAAGTAGCGCCAGTCTTGCCCGCCGCCGGCGATCCACGCGACGACGAGCCAGCCGCCCAGGCTCAGGACGTGAATGAGCCCCATGGTCACGTCGGAGCAGAGCAGAAATCCGGCCCCGACGATCATGATGAGGAAACGGATCGTCTGCATGGGATCCCGCGTGAGGAAGAGCAGCAGCCAACTATGAGCGACGACCAGCAGGACGGCCGCTATGACCATCCACTGCACGTAGCGCTCGGATTCAGGCCGGCGCCAGAGCAGGACGCGCATCGCCAGGAAGACAACCGCCATCCCGGCGGCGACCGGCACCATCACCCGGGCAAGCGCCGGCGCCGCGAACGCGTAGTTCAAGACGTACAGCGCGTAGAGCAGCGTCAGGATCAGCGTCGCAGGACGAAACCCGTCGAGCAGTTCCTCACGAGGAAAAGAGAGACGGGGCGTCATGACGCGACCACCGGCTGACGCGCCCTCGTCAGGCATGGATGGTTGGGATTCCATAGTGCATACAGCCTCTATACTTTCAGTGTTGGTGCCACACCTATGACTTTGCTAGGACATCCTCACCCGTATATCTTACTCACCTATGAAGAATGTGCAAGATTGAGAGTTGGGAAATTGAAAGTCGAGAATTGAGGATTGAGGATATCGCCACACGGTTGGGTGCTTACCCCAGCTTTCGCAGATTACACGGATTTTCTAACGATCGCGGCGTTTACAAAAAAGCGCAGCGAGAGAAAGCCTCTCGCTGCGCGATGTCGAACGATGGGTATGAAGGGTTCAGCGTGTGCGCGCTACCACGCGTACGCCTCCGGGGCCGGGCCGCCGGGGCCGGGCCAGATCTCGTCCAACCGGTCGAGCTGAGCATCGGAGAACTCGATGTCGAGGGCGCCCATGCTGCCCTCGAGCTGATCCATCGTGCGCGGGCCGATGATCGGACCGGTGACCGTGGGGTTGTCAAGCAGCCAGGCGAGCGCAACGTTAGCCGGCGCCTCCCCCATCTCCTCACAAAAGGACTCGTAGGCCTCAATCTGATCGCGGTGCGCCTCGATCTGATCCTGCATCCGGTCGGATGCCCGGCGTCCTTCCTCGATCTTCCGCAGCACGCCGCCCAGCATGCCGCCGGCGAGCGGGCTCCACGGGATGACGCCCAGGCCGTAGTCCTCAGAGGCGGGCAGGACCTCCATCTCGATCGCGCGCTCGGTCAGGTTGTAGAGGCTCTGCTCCGAGACCAGGCCGAGGAAGTTGCGCTTCATCGCGGCCTCCTGGGCCTTCGCGATGTGCCAGCCGGCGAAGTTGCTGCTGCCCACGTACAGGATCTTGCCCTCGCTGACCAACTGCTCCATCGCCTGCCAGATCTCCTCCCAGGGCGTATTGCGCTGGATGTGGTGCATCTGGTAGATATCGATGTGATCGGTCTGCAGACGGCGGAGGCTGTCCTCACAGGCCTTCTTGATGTGATACGCCGAAAGCCCGTCCTCGTTGGGGCCCCGGCCCATCGCGTTGTAGACCTTGGTCGCCAACACGATATCATCCCGCCGGCCGCCGCCCTGGGCCAGCCAGCGCCCGATGATCTGCTCGGTGACGCCCTCGCCAAACTGGCCACCGTAAACGTTGGCGGTGTCGAAGAAGTTGATCCCGAGCTCCAGCGCGCGATCCATGATCGCGTAGCTGTCCTCCTCGGTGGTCTGTGGCCCAAAGTTCATGGTACCCAAAATCAAACGGCTGACTTTCAAGCCCGTCCTGCCTAAATACGTATACTCCATTGTATGGCCTCCTTATCACGTTATCGAGATACTTGTCTTTGTCTTTCGCCACGATCCCAGGATCATCGCCCCGCTGCTGACAATAGCAAGACCAGAAAGGGGGGAATGGCCATATAAAAGTGGCGCATATCTATTATAATATAAGTATGACGTTTAACAAGGTAGAGACAACACAAGGAGCTCTCGTATGAAGACGCTGCTGATCATGAGACACGCAAAATCGGGCGGGAAGGGCGGCGCGATGCCCGACTACAAGCGCCCGCTGAAGAAGCGGGGCGAGCACGACGCGCCCCAGATGGGCCAACTCCTCAAAAGAGAGGGCCTCGTCCCGAGTCTCATTCTGAGCTCCGGGGCTACGCGCGCCCTGCGCACGGCAGAGCTGGCCGCAGACGCCTGCAGCTACACCGGGGAGATCCAGACCACCCGGCATCTCTACAATGCGGACGTCGAGGGCATCCTGGGGTATCTGCAGACGGTCGAGGATGACCACCAACGGGTGATGGTGATCGGCCACAATCCAGATCTCGAGCTGCTGCTGGAAACACTGGTCGGCAGGTATCACCGGCTGCCGACTGCGGCCCTGGCGTATCTCACGCTGCCTGTCGACCGCTGGCTCGACCTGAACCGCGAGATAAATGCACAGGTCCACAAAGTCTGGCGGCCTAAAGAACTCGACCTCTAGCGGTAAGGACCCTCGGCGAAATCGTCCCAATAATCGAACTGGTCGACCCCCGAGAAGGAGAAGACCACGTGGCCGGGCGCGCCCGCCGTCCGGGCCATCGCGATCCGGTCGGCGACCTCGGCGAAGTCCGTGTAGTAGCCGCCCACCCCGGGATAGACGTGGGCGAGGCCGGGGTCCGCAGCGAAGCCCTGTAACACGACCTGCCAGCGCGCGATATCGTCCACCTCACCGCCGTACATCATGGGTACGATCACGTCGACGGCGCCCTCCCGCACCCAGCCCTTCGCGTCCTGATAGTAATCGTCGTAGCCCGTACTGACGTTCCACCCCCACGGGTTCGAGGCGTACGGCCAGACCGCCGCCGAGGTCGTGAGTCCCTGCGCGCGCCCGGCCTCGGTGATGCGGCGCACCAGCGAGGTGACGCGCCCGCGCTGCCAGCGGTCGCGGGCCGGGGTCTTGGCGTCACCGGCTGCGAGGTTGCTCGCTGGATCGTAGGAGTAGTCGGGCCCCGCGTACCGCACCCGGTCGAGGTGGATCCCGTCGACAGGATAGCGCGCGGTGACATCCGCGACCACGGCCGCGAGGTGATCCTGCACCTCATCGACCCCCGGGCTGGCCCAGAGGTAGTGCCGCCACGCCAGCGGCATGGGGCCCGAGGGATCGTAGTGGCGCCAGGCGTATCCCATCCCGTGGGCGCCCGGATGATCGGCGTAGGCGGGGCCGTAGGTAAAACGGTCGAACATGGACGGCGGCTCGGTCGCCGGGGGCCACAGCAGCCCGTAGGTCGAGGTCGGGGGCGCCAGCCACGCCGTGTAGACGTTCACGTACGCATGAACCTCAAGGCCGGCCCCGTGAGCCGTCGCCAGCATATGCGCCAAGGGATCCCACCCGGGATCGACGCCCAGCGTCTCCGACACGGGACCGGTGGTCAGACGGGCGGCCCACGGCTCCAGTCCGGGCGTATAGTAGGCGTCGCCGGCGGCCCGTACCTGGAAGAAGAGCGTGTTGAACCCTGCGCGCGACGCCTTGGCGACCATCCCATCGATGACCGCCGGCGCCGGCGCCTGACCGAGGGAGGTCCAGTCGTAGCGCGTCACCCAGAGCCCCCGGCACTCGGTGATCGGGTGTTGGCTCGTGCGCACCAGCGGCAGATACACGGTGGGCGTCAAGGAACCGGTCGGCACAGACAAGGTCGGGGCCGGCGCCTCCTCGACCACCGTTGTTGGGGGCAGCGGTGCCGGCTCGGGCACCCTGCGACCCGCGTACCACGCCTCGACGCGGCCCATACGCTCGGCCAGACGCTCGAAGTCATCCCCGGACGCACGCGGCATCGAGGCACGCGCGCTGAAGGTCGGGATCGCAAGGGCAAGGAGGACGGCAAGCCACATCCGCCAGCGGGATCGGCGCGTTGGCTCCATCGGACTCAGTCCTTTACGTGTCGGCTTCACACTAACTCTACGTCCATTCTACCACAGTTTGGGACTCGGTGCGGAAAGAAAAGCTATCGGCCTGAGCGGCACGGAAATCTGACGATTTCCTTTGAGCGGGGGACAGGCGCATGCCCCTCCAAAGCGAAATCGCGGAAAAGAGCCCGGATGCTCAACACCAGACGTTTTCCGCGATGATCACGCGATGCCCCGAAATCACCAGGGCTCACCCTAAAGCACCAAGGTTACTCTCCGATCTCGCACTGACCCTCACCCAGAATCTCAATCTCGAGATCCCTCATGGTGCTAATCGTGGAGTGGACCGGGCAGTGCTCGGCCACGCGCTCAATAGCCTTCACGCGCTTTTCACAGTCGCCGTTGGGCAACTTGACCGTCGCCTTGAGGTTGACCAACCGCGTGGGATCGGCGGCTTTCTCGAACTCGACCTCGACCGCCATGCCCTCATCGTTAATCCCGTTATTTTCACAGTATTGCGCCACAAACGCGCCGATGCAGCTCCCCAGGGAAGCCACAAAGAGCTGAGGCGGCATCGGACCCCGGTCGTCCCCACCCATCGATGCCGGTACGTCGATCGTCACCGTATGATTGCCGATCACCGACTCAAATAGCATCTCCCCTTTGTAGTTCGTCACGATTTTCGCCATGCAGTTCTACCCCTTTCATCTATGAAGTTACGACACGTCAATGTGCCCCGTACGTGGGGCATCACCCCATACGGGGACATATTAACGATCATTATATTCCAAAATCGCAGTTATACAAGAGGATTGACTCAATTGGGGAACCACCTATACTGCGTGCTGACATCGACTCGATCGACCACGACGTGTGCCTTAGGCGTCGTGACGCATCTGCGTATCAGGAGGCGTCATCGTGTCAGGGGATCTCTACGGTAATATGGCAACGGCTATCCACGACTTTCAGCGCGCCCGCCGCAAGGCGGCCCTGCGCGAACTCGTCGCCCGCATCACCGGTGAATCGCTCGATCTGCTGCCCTACGAGGAGGTACGGCAGCGGATCCAGGCCCACGTGCAAAGGGAGCGGGGCTTACAGGACATCCCCCTGGACGCGATCATCGGGAGCGTCGGGCGCTATACGGATTTCACCCGGGAATTCCTCCCCAAACAGGACACCGATGCCCATCGCTGGGCGCGGATCAAGGTGGAGGCGCTGGGCTTGAAGGGCCTACCCCCCATCGACGTCTACAGGATCGGCAACGCGTACTTCGTCAAGGACGGCAACCACCGGGTCTCCGTCGCCCGCGAACTCGGGGCCTCGCACATCCAGGGCTACGTAACGGAGGTCGAGACCACCGTCTCGCTGGAGCCCGACACCGAACTCGACGACCTGATTCTCAAGGCGGAGTACGCCGACTTTATCGAATGGGCTAATCTGCGGGAGTGCTTTGAGGACGATCTGATCCTCACCGCACCGGGCAAATACGAGGATCTCAAAGACCACATCCGGGTGCACCAGTACTATATGGGCATCGAGCAGGATCGCGAGGTCACCCGGGAGGAAGCGGTCATCCACTGGCACGAGGACGTCTACCTACCGATCGTGGCGATCATCCGGCAATTGGACCTTCTGCGCGCCTTTCCCGACCGCACCGAGACCGATCTCTACTTGTGGATGGCGGAGCACCGGGCGGCCCTCACGGAGGCCCTGGGATGGGAGATCGACCCCGAAGCAGCCGCCGAGGATCTCGCCCAGTCGTTCAGCACCCAACCCGACCGAGTCCTCTCCCGGATTGGCGGGACGCTGATCGACGCCCTGACCCCCGAGGGATTGAGCCCCAGCCCGGAGGCCGGCACGTGGCGCCAGTCGCGCACCCACCGCCACGACGAAAACGCAGGCCTCTTCCGCAACATTCTGGTTCCCATCGACGGCAAACCGAACGGCTGGCGGACCCTCAGCGAAGCCCTGACCATCGCCCAACGTGAGGGGGGCCACATTCTCGGCCTGCACATCGTGCCCGATACGGCGTACCGGGAGACGAGCGTCGCAGCGGAGACGGAGGCGGAATTCAAGCGGCGGTGTGCTGAGCGGAGCGTGCCCGGCGAGATGGCCCTCGAGACGGGATCCATCGCCTCGGAGATCACCAAACGCGCGAAATGGGCCGATCTTATCGTCGCGCCGCTCAACTATCCGCCCGGTGCCGATGCGATCGCCAAGCTCAGGTCCGGCTTCCACACGATGATCGTCCGGTCGCCCTGCCCGGTCCTCGCGCTGCCGCGCCCCCTCTTCCCGCTTCAGCGGGTGCTCCTCGCGTTCGACGGCAGCGTCACGAGCCGTGAGGCCCTCTACCTGATGCCCTATCTCGCCTACCGATTCGAGGCGGCGTTGACTGTCCTGACGACGAGCGACGATGACGCGTGGATCGAAGAGACGCTCGAAGAGGCGCGCGCGTACCTGAGCGATTACGAAGTGCAGGCGGATTACGTGGCCTTGCCCGCCCCGGACGTCGGCGAGGCGATCCGGACCGTCGCGGCGGAGCGGGACGTCGATCTCATCGCGATGGGCAGCTACGGGCGGAACGCGCTGCTCGAGGTCGTACTGGGAAGCACGGTCAACGATATCCTGCGCAAGAGCCGGCGGCCCGTCCTCATCTGCCGCTGAGCGCACCACATTGTAAACCGGAAGGAGCGCGTATGCACATCGACCTCAACTGCGACATGGGCGAGAGTTTTGGGCGGTACACAATCGGCGATGACCCCGCACTACTCCAGATCGTGACCTCCGCGAATATCGCGTGCGGATTCCACGCCGGGGATCCGGAGGTTATGCAGCGCACGGTAGCGTGCGCGGTCCGGAACGACGTTGCCGTCGGCGCCCATCCGGGCTATCCGGATCTCCAGGGCTTCGGGCGGCGCGACCTGGCGATGACGCCCTCATCCCTGAAGGCCGGTCTGATCTACCAGATCGGGGCGTTGGCCGCCTTTGCGCGCGCCGCCGGGGCAATCCTCGCACACGTCAAGCCCCACGGGGCGCTCTACAACGCGGCAGCGCGGGATTTGGCCATCGCCGAGACCGTCGCCGGCGCAGTGCACGCCCTGGATCCCACCCTGATCCTCGTCACGCAGCCCAACACGCCGCTGGCCCGGGCCGCCCGCGACCTGGGCGTGCCCGTCGCCCTTGAGGGGTTTGCCGACCGAGCCTATGAGGCCGACGGCACGCTTCGCCCCCGCAGCCTGCCGGGCGCGGTGCTCCACCAACCGGACCGCATCGCCGAACGGGCCGTCCGGATGGTCACCGAGCGGAGCGTCACGGCCTATAACGGGGAGGCGATCCCCTTGACGATCGACACCCTCTGCGTGCACGGCGACACGCCGGGGGCGGAGGCCATCGCCCGGGCCGTCCGCGACGCGCTCGTGCAAGCCGGCGTCGAGCTCCGGCCTATGGCGGCGTGAGATACCCGAGTGATGAAGGATAAGGCCGAACCTCACGCCCGTTGTGAGGCCGAACCTCACGCCCGTTGTGAGGCCGAGGCCCCCCGCGTACTGGCGGTCGGGGAGACCGCGTTCACAGTCGAGTTTGGACAGACGATCAGCGAGCCCCTCAACCGCCGCGTCCACGCGCTGGACGCGGTCTTGCGGGCCGACCCGCCGCCGGGCCTCCGGGAGACCGTCCCCACCTACCGGTCGCTCCTCGTCGTCTACGACCCCGTCGCCGTCGACGGCGACGAGATGGCGGCATACTTGCGGAGGATTGCCCAGGCCGTACCCGATTCACTGGCAGCCGCCCAAGGGCGTCTGATGGAGATCCCGGTGCGGTACGGCGGCGAGGATGGACCCGACCTGGAGGCGGTCGCCGCGCACTGCGGGCTGTCCCCGGACGAGGTCGTCCGGCGCCACACTGGCGGGGCCTACACCGTGGCGATGCTCGGGTTCGCGCCCGGCTTTGCCTATCTGCTGGGGCTGCCCCCCTCCCTGACGACGCCCCGGCTGGCCACCCCACGCCTGGAGGTACCCGCCGGCAGCGTCGGCATCGCCGGCGCCCAGACGGGGCTCTATGCCCTCTCCACGCCCGGCGGGTGGCGCCTTATCGGCCGGACGCCCCTGACGCTGTTCGACCCGAACCGGCAGCCCCCTTTCACCCTGCGGGCCGGCGATCGCATCCGTTTTGTGGCGCAGTCACACTCAGATGGCGCGTCCGATGCTTGAGATCATCCAACCCGGACTTCTGACCACCGTGCAGGACGCAGGGCGGCGAGGGTGGATGCGGGCCGGCGTGCCGCCCAGCGGTCCGATGGACGCAGCGGCCTTCGCCATCGCCAATCGGCTCGTGGGCAACCCACCCGAGGCGGCGGGCCTGGAGATCACGCTGAGCGGCCCGGTGATCCGGTGCCGCCGCGCCACGGTCATCGCGGTCTGCGGGGCCGCGTTCGATCTCTGGGTCGACATCCTGCCGGTGCCGGCGTGGCACGCCGTCTTCGTGCGCGCAGGCGCCTATGTCCGGTTCGGCGCACGGCGGCAGGGCGCGCGCGCCTACCTCGCCGTCGCCGGGGGGATCACGACACCGCCGTACCTCGGCTCCCGGGCCACCTACGTGAAGGGGGGCTTCGGCGGGTTGGAGGGCCGCGCGCTCCGTCGCGGCGACCGGCTGCCGGTGGGCGCCCACAAGATCCGGGATCTGGTGGCCTACGCCGGTCGCGCCTGCCCCCCCGCCCACCGTCCGGTCACTCCCCCAACGCCGACCCTGCGCCTCGTTCCTCAACGGCAGGGGTTACCGCCGCAGGCACTCGCCGAGCTGTGCGCCCATCCCTTCGAGGTGACCCAGGCCTCGGATCGGATGGGCGTCCGCCTCGCCGGCCCCCCGCTCCCCCGGCGCGAAGGCGCACCCACGATCTCGGACGGGGTCGTCACCGGCAGCGTCCAGGTTCCCCCAGACGGCCACCCGATCGTGATGATGGTCGACCACCAGACGACCGGGGGCTATCCGAAGATCGGCACGGTGATTCAGGCGGACGTGCCCCTGCTCGCGCAGTGCCTGCCCGGCGACTGCGTGCGGTTCCAGGCCGTCGCCCGTGCGGAGGCCCAGGCGCTCTATCGATCCTGGCACGCGACCTACATCGGGCCAGGATCGTAATCGGACTCAAAACTAACGCTTAAGGACCCGGACGATCTCCCCGACGTAGAGGCGGTGGAAGTCGTCCGCCCCGTAGACGTCCGCCCGGATGTCCGTGTCGACAAACGACGCGGCGTTCAGATCCTGGGCGTAGAGCTTCCGGCACTCGAGCACCAGCCGGGCCTCCTCGAAATAGACCGCACCCGTCTCCCCCGTCGCCGGCGTCAACCCTGTCTGCTCGACCTTATCCACGTTCCGCCCGGAGTGCGTCCCGCAGTACTGCAGGGCGTCCCGGTACGCCTCGTCGAAGAAACTGAGCGTGAACGTCTCGTTATCCTCCACATATCCGAACGTATAGCGTTGCGGGCGCACGAAGATGAAGGCGACGTCACGATTCCAAAGGTGCCCCATCCCACCCCAACTGGCGGTCATCGTGTTGAAATCCGGCGCACCGCCCGCCGTGATCAACATCCACTCGGTGCCAATCGCGGTAAAGACGTTATCCTCAATCTCGGCCGGTTCGATCTCCTGAAAGTTACGTTCCATCGTGAATAACCCTCCTCACGTTATGAGGGTGGGGGCCGGCGGCCGCCCACCGTTAGCATCCTCTCCCCAAGTCTAACGCACCCCACCGTCAGTGCAAATCAGGGTCTCGATAGATCATCCGGCACCAAAAAACGCGTGCCGCTCCCCCCCAGAAGCGGCACGCGCGTACTGCCGTGTAATGCACAGGCTCGTTTACGCTAACTCACGCATATCCCCCGTCACCGTGAAGACGACCCGTTCGCAGACGTTGATCGTGCGGTCGGCGGCCCGTTCGAGGTTGTGGGCGGCCCACAGGAGATAATTCGCCTGCTCAAGGCTGCCGGGCTCCGACATGATAAAGGTAAGCAGCTCCCGGTAGACCTGATTGTAGAGGCCGTCGACCTCGTCGTCCTGCGCCGGGATCGCCCGGGCGGCCTCGATATCTCGACTCACAAACGCCCGCAGGGCCTGCTGAAGCATCGAACTCGCTCTCTCCGCCATCAGGGGCAGATCGACCAAGGGCTTGATCAGCGGTTGGTCGCCGATCAACACGTTGATCCGCCCGATCCCCTTGGCGTAGTCCCCGATGCGCTCGAGCTCGGTCGCCACCTCCAGGATCGCGCCCAGCGTGCGCAGGTCGCGGGCCACCGGCTGGTGAAGCGCAATCAGCGCCAGGGTCTGTTCCTCGATCTCGAACCGCTTCTCGTTGATCTCCCGATCCCGCTCGATCAACCGCTTCGATCCTGCAAAATCCCGCTTCTTGAGAAACGTCACCGAACTGACCAACGCATCACCGACCAGGCTGCCGAGAATGAGCACCTGATCCTGAAGTTTTTTGAGCTCGCGGTGGAATGTTCCTCTCGGATTCGTCGCCATACTATCACCTCACTACAGCCTGAAACTATCCGCCGGCAACCAGACGCTCGTCTACCCAAACCGCCCGGTGATATAATCCTCCGTCCGCTGATCCTCAGGGTTGGTGAAGATCTTCTTGGTCACATCGAACTCCACAAGCTGACCGCACCGGCTCTCATCGGTGTAGAAGAAGGCCGTGAAATCCGAGACGCGCGCGGCCTGCTGCATGTTGTGGGTCACAATGACGATCGTGTACTCCTCCTTGAGCGTCCGGATGAGCTCCTCGATCTTCAACGTCGCGATCGGATCGAGCGCGGATGCGGGCTCGTCCATCAGAATCACCTCCGGCTCGACGGCGAGGGCCCGCGCGATGCACAGGCGCTGCTGCTGCCCGCCGGAGAGGGCCAGTCCAGACTTCCCAAGATCATCCTTCACCTCGTCCCACAACGCCGCCCCGCGCAGGCTTCGCTCGACGAGTTCATTGAGCTTATCGCGGTCCCGCAGGCCATTGACCTTCGGCCCATAAGCGACGTTATCGAAGATCGACTTCGGGAAAGGGTTCGGTCGTTGAAAGACCATACCCACACGCCGCCGCAAGCTCGCGACGTCCATCGTGAAGATGTCCTGTTCGTCCATCAAGACCGTGCCATCGGCGTGAGCTTCAGGAATCAGGTCGTTCATACGATTGAGCGTACGGAGGAACGTGCTCTTGCCACACCCGGACGGCCCGATAATCGCGGTGACCTGCCGTGCGGGAATCTGCACGTTGATGTCCTCCAGGGCTTTGAAATCCCCGTAGTACATATCGTAGTTCTGAACCTCAAGCTTGATCTCTTCTGCGGTCATTCGTATTGTCCTCCAAAGCACTGATTGTACGTTGGTTCCATGTCCATAGGAACGTCGAGCCCCCACACAGGCCGGATCCGCGCCTAAGTAACTCCGTAAAAGTTCCTCAACACCCGCCCCCGGGGACGGGGGCTCCGAGCGACGTTAAGATACTTCTTCGCACCTACTTAGCCTATTCGCCGCCCCGCATACTCTTGGAAAGACGGCTCGACAGATAGTTGATCACCAGGTTAAGCACCACAATCACGACGATGATGACCAAGGCCGTGCCCATCGCGGGATCCGGCGCGTTAGCGTCCATCATCAGCGAGTAGAGGTGAAGGACCATCGTGCGCCCCTGATCCATCACCGATTCCGGGAAGTTGATGCTGCCCCCCAAGGTCACGTAGAAGACAGCGGTCTCACTCACGATGCGCCCGACCCCCAGGATGATGCCGGTCACAATACCGGGGATGGCGGTCGGGAGGACGACCCGCCAGTTGGTCTGCCACTTCGTCGACCCCAACGCCAGGCTGCCCTCGCGGTAGGATCGCGGCACCGTCAGAAGCGCCTCCTCGGTGGTCCGGATAACCGTGGGCAGGATCAGACACGCCCCCGCCAACGCCCCGGAGAGCATCGAGAGCCCCAATTTCATCACCGTCACGAAGAGCGCAAAGCCGAAGAGGCCGTAGATGATCGAGGGCACCCCCGCCAGGGTCTCAACGGCAAAGCGGATCACGGGGACCACCCGGTTCAGCACCTTGTTCTGGCCTCCCATCTCACCCGCGTACTCCACGAGATAGATGGCGGCCCCGACGCCGAGCGGGGTCGCGACGGTGAGCGTCAGCCCCACCAGATAAACCGTCGTCACGATGGTCGTGGAGATCCCGCCCTTCCCCCCCATTCCGGGCCGGGGCTCGGTCGTCAAAAAGCGGCCGACGAACTTCAGACTGGCCCCTATCCCGTGGGCGACCATCCGATAATCACCAGACTCGAAGCCACGCTGGATGAGCGTGTCCTTACTCATCACCTGCGCGTGGAAGCTCTCCCACAGGCCCGAGGTGGTATCCCGCGAGGCCACCACCACCGGTTCCTCCTCCGCGCCCAGCGCCTCCCAGTTCGTGACACTGCCGGAGAAGAGATCACGCGCCTCGTTAAAGGTCACGTTATCGATCGACACGTCGGGATGGGCGACCACCGCGATCCCATCGTCGGCGACCTCGAAGACCTCGAGCTCCTCGTACCGGTTCAGCTCGTATTCCCTCACGTGGCGCGACGTCAGCCCTACGTCGACGCGGTCCTTGGCCGCATTCCGGATCCCATTGGACGATCCGCCCCCGTCGATTGTGACGGTAAGATCAGGATAGTACGCCGCGAACGCATCCGCCAGCGCAACAGCCAGCGCCTCCATCTCGGTCGATCCGGCGAGCACCAATTCGCCCGAGAGATCGTCGGCCGCCGGGTCAAACGCGCCCGCGTTCTGAATCGGCACGAACCCTATCTCCGCGAGAATCGATTGGGCCTCTTGACTCGTCACGAAATCCAGCCACGCCTGGGCCGCCGGTGGGCGGCTGTTGTTGCTGACCATATAGAGCGGGGTGGCGACCCAATAGCTGCCGTTCTCAACGTTCTCAGCCGTAGGTTCGACCCCATTCAGGCTGAGGGGTTTGACCTCCTCATTGATCATACTGAAGGGCAGGTACCCCACCGCCCCGGAGGTGGCGGCAATTTCAGATCTCAGCTCAGCGTTCGATTCGAGGATGATGGCGTCTTCCATCAAGTTTTCCGGACCGATAAAGAACTTGCCGCCCTGGATAAAGAGATAAAAAATGACGAAGAAGAGCACCACGACCACGAAGCCCGCCGTCAACCAGAGTACGCCAAAGGCAGTCTTCTCAATCGCGCGGCGCCGGTCCAAATAGGCGCGCGCCTGATCCTTGGCCTGAATTTCCTCCACCGCCATGTCACGCGTTGCGTTCATAACGACCTGTCTCCTCCGTCTCTACTCGCCCGGCGACCACTTGCTGATCACGACCCGGGCCAGACTGTTGACAATCATAATCATCACGAAGAGCACCACACCGGTCGCAAAGAGCGCGCTCCGATGGGTGCCCGCCGCATAATTGATCCCCATCACGACGTTGCCGGTCAGGGTACGGCCCCGGCTCAAAAAGATGGTCAGGGGGTTGTTGGTAAGGGGAGCAGGAAACTCCGTGGAGTTTCCAATCACCATCACCATCGCCATCGTCTCGCCAAGCGCGCGACCAATGCCCAGAATAATCGCGGCAATAATGCCCGAGCGGGCTGCCGGCAGGATGACTTTGACGATCGTCTGCCACTGCGTGCTCCCCAGCGCCAGGGATCCCTCCCGGAACTCGTTGGGGACCGCCCGGATGGCATCCTCGGCGATATTGATAATCGTGGGCAGGATCATGACGGCCAATACAACCGACGAGGACAAAAATCCAAACCCCTGGTTGCCGGGAATGCCGATCGCCTCACGGACCAGCGGAACCAGCCAGACCATCCCGACCAGGCCGTAAATCACGGAGGGGATCCCGGCGAGAAGCTCGACAGCCGGCCGCACAAAGCTTCTCACGTTGTCCGGGGCGATTTCGGCCAGGAAGATCGCGCACCCGACCCCTAACGGCACGCCGAACACAATGGCACCGAACGTTACAATAATGGAAGCGACGATCATACCCAGGATTCCATAGTGGCTGGCGTCAAAATCATCGGGAATGGGGTGCCATTTGGTACCCAAAATAAAGTCGACGACCCCAATCCGGCTGAACGCGTCCCAGGATTCTACCAACGTAAATATGCCAATCAGAATAACGATAAAGACTGAAAGCAGCGCGCTGACCAGAAGCACATAGCGTACAACTCGGTCAACCACATCAGCAACTCTCATCCCGCCTCCTCTGCTTGAAAACTTAGGTAGGAATGACCATAAACAACTTCAATCTTTGAGGCTGAAAGCGGGCCGTAAAAAGCCCCCCATATGGAGGCGTTATTGAGCTTTCAGCCCTACATACTGGGCTGAGGAGGGCTTAGCCCCTCCTCAGCCGGTGCGCTTTTGTACTTTTTAAAGGGGATGGGATGTCCCCGTGGGGACATCCCGCATCCTCACGTGAACTGAAAGTCACGTTCCGGCGCTAGTTAACCGGGATGTAACCCTCGTCCTCAACAATGACCTGTCCCTCGTCGCCCAGGATCCAGTCCAGGAAAGCCTTGGCCAGACCGGTGGGCTCGCCGTTGGTGATCATATTCAGGGGGCGAACCACGGGATACGTACCATTCTGCGCGTTCTCAACCGTCGGCTCTACACCCTCGATATACATTGGCAATACACTCGCATCCAGGTAGCCGAAGGAGAGGAAGCCGATGGAGTTCGGCGTGCTGGACACGGCGGTGCGGACCTTACCGTTCGAGTCCTGGAAGATCGCGCCGTCGGTGATTGCCGCATCGTCGCCCATCACCATATCCTCGAAGGCCCCACGCGTGCCGGACCCTTCCTCACGGGAGACAACCGTGATCGGCGCGTTCTCGCCGCCGACCTCGCTCCAGTTGGTGATCTCGCCCGCGAAGATCTGACGCGCCTGCTCGATGGTCAGTTCGTCAACACTCGCTTCGGGGTGCGCCACGATGGCGATGCCATCTCGGGCGATCACGAAGGGATTGATGTCGGGATAGGTGTCAAACTCGGAGTCCTTGACCTCACGGCTGGCGTTGCCGATGTCGGCCGTGCCGTCGCCCGCCGCTTTCACGCCGGAGCTCGAGCCGCCGCCCGCCACGTCGATCTTGACGTCCGGGTACATTTCCATGAAGGCCTCACCCAGCTTCTCGGCCAACGGCTGCACCGTGGTCGAGCCGGCCAGACTGAGCTGTCTGGAGAGTTCGTCCATCGCTTCGCCACCGCCGCCGACCGGGATGTACCCCTCGTCCTCGACGATAGCCTGTCCGTCCTCGCTCAGGATCCAGTCCAGGAAAGCCTTGACCTCACCGGTGGGCTCGCCGTTGGTGACCATATTCAGGGGGCGAACCACGGGGTACGAACCATTCTGCGCGTTCGCAACCGTCGGCTCCACGCCCTCGATGTACATTGGCAATACACTCGCATCCAGGTAGCCGAAGGAGAGGAAGCCTATGGAGTTCGGCGTGCTGGACACCGCGGTGCGGACCTTGCCGTTCGAGTCCTGGAAGATCGCCTCATCGGTGATGACTGCATCGTCGCCCATCACCATATCCTCGAAGGCCCCACGCGTGCCGGACCCTTCCTCACGGGAGACAACCGTGATCGGCTCATTGTCGCCGCCGACCTCGCTCCAGTTGGTGATCTCACCCGCGAAGATCTGGCGCGCCTGCTCGATGGTCAGTTCGTCAACGCTCGCCTCGGGGTGCGCCACGATGGCAATACCGTCCCGGGCGATCACGAAGGGATTGATGTCGGGATAGGTGTCAAACTCGGAGTCCTTGATCTCACGGCTGGCGTTACCGATGTCGGCCGTGCCATCGCCCGCCGCTTTCACGCCGGAGCTCGAGCCGCCGCCCGCCACGTCGATCTTGACGTTGGGGTTCTGCTCCATATAGGCTTCACCCAGCTTCTCGGCCAACGGCTGCACCGTGGTCGAGCCGGCCAGACTGAGCTGTACGCTCTCATCCTCATCATCCGCCGGTTGCTCGGACTCCGCCAGAAGCTCATCCACAATCGCGCCGCCGACGGGGATGTACCCCTCGTCGAAGACGATCTGCTGACCCTCGTCGCCCATGATGAAGTCAAGCCAGGCCGCCACCTCACCGGTGGGCTCACCCAGCGTGGTCATATTCAGGGGGCGCACGACGGGGTAGTCGCCGCTGATTGCATTGCCCAGGGTGGGCTCCATACCCTCGATGTACATCGCCAACACGCTCTCGTCCAGGTAGCCGAAGGAGAGGAAACCGATGGAGTTCGGCGTGCTGGACACGGCGGTGCGGACCTTACCGTTCGAGTCCTGGAAGATCGCCTCGTCGGTGATTGCCGCGTCGTCGCCCATCACCATATCCTCGAAGGCCCCACGTGTGCCGGACCCTTCCTCACGGGAGACAACCGTGATCGGCGCGTTGTCGCCGCCGACCTCGCTCCAGTTGGTGATATTGCCCGCGAAGATCTCGCGAACCTGCTCGATGGTCATTTCGTCGACCGTCGCTTCGGGATGTGCCACCACGGCGATGCCGTCCCGGGCGATGGTGTGAATGACCAGATCGGGGTAAGTATCCAGCTCCGAGTCCTTGATCTCACGGCTGGCGTTGCCGATGTCGGCCGTGCCGTCGCCCGCCGCTTTCACGCCGGAGCTCGAGCCACCGCCCGCAACGTCGATCTTGACGTCGTGATCCTCCATATAAGCCTCGGCCAGCTTCTCGGCCAACGGTTGTACCGTGGTCGAGCCGGCCACACTGATCTGCCCGCCCTCATCAGCCGGTTCCTCGGTCTCTGCCGGTTCTTCCGTTTCGGCAGGTGCCTCGGTCGGTGCTTCGGTGGGCGCTGCGGTCGGCGTTTCCGTGCCGCCACAGGCGGTGACCATCATGGCCACCACAATGAGTAAAGCTATCCAAATGCGACGCATATTGCTCCTCCTATTGGTGTGAGTTTATTCCGCTTCTGGATAGTAACACGCAAAGATTAACGAGTTTTCAAAGATATGTTAAGAAAACGTTAAATCTTCCATCAACCATCAAAACGATACCCAATACCCCGTACGGTGATGATGCGCGTCGGATTGCTGGGGTCCGCCTCAATCTTCTCCCGCAGCCACCGGACGTGGACGTCGACGGTCCGGCTGTTTCCGGGGCGCCCCCATCCCCACACAACCCGCATCAGATGATCCCTCGAGAGCGCCTGCCCTTGACGCCGTGCCAGAGAGACAAGGAGCTCATACTCCTTGGGCTTCAGCGCCAGCACGTCACCGCGAAGGGTCACCTCGGCCCGCGTCGGGTCGATAACCAGATCGTCAAAGCGCAGGGGGTTGGACTTCCGCAGCGGAGGGTGATCGCCGGCCCCCTCACCGACCCGCCCTTGGACGTTCTCCCGGATGATACGCACCCGGCGGAGCTGGGCCTTGATGCGGGCCATCAGTTCGCGCATACTGAACGGCTTCGTCACATAATCGTCGGCGCCTACCTCCAGCCCCACCACACGGTCGACCTCTTCGGTGCGGGCCGTGAGCATCAGGATCGGCACCGTGGTCGTGCGGCGCAGCACCCGGCAGACCTCAAAGCCGTCGATCCCCGGCAGCATAATATCAAGCAGCACCAGATCCGGGTTCTCGTCGCCAGCGACTGCCAGAGCCGATTCACCGTCCCCGGCCGCTGCGACCGCGTACCCGGCCTGTATCAGACGATATTCGAGGGTCTCGCGCAAAACCGGGTCGTCCTCTACGATCAGAATTTTGCTCATCACACCCTATTCATTCGATCTTGGAAACCGATCGTCCCCACACCATCTTTATCGATCCCTAAGCTCAAACCTCAATCGCCTGCTTTTCGAACTCGCGCAACTGCTTCGTCTCCTCACGCAGGCGATCGGCGATGGCAGGAACCTGCGCCGAGGCCCTGTCCGGACCGGCGGCCTGCAATCGGACCACCTCGGTCACCACGCCGTCCATCTCGTTAGCCAGGCTCATCAATTGCGCCTCCACCCGCTCCAACTGAACCGAGACGCCCTCGAGCTTGGACAGACGCTCGCGCAGCGCCCGCCGCGACTCCTCATAATCCTGACGCACCTGCGGATCGTCCGTCTGATCGAGAAGCTGATTGATGTGCTCCAGGTCCGAGCTCAGATCGGGCTGCGACTGGGAGACCATCCGGTAGTTCTCCAGCGACGTCATCCGCTGGCAGAGCGAGTAAGCCTCCGAGGTCAACGTGTCGACCTCCTGCTGGATCGGCTGCATCGCTCGCTGCGTGCGAGAGTTGGCCGTAGAGAGCGTGTTGAAGATGCTGATCTGCGCGCGTTCGATGCGATCGAAGTAACGCTGAAACCGTTGGGCCAGCGGCGAGCGCTGTTGCATCTGGTGGTTGAACTGTACCGCACGATCGCGCGAGACCGTGACGATCATCACCAGCCAGAAGAGCAGGCCAAGCGGGAACAACCACCACGCGGAGACCAGGGCGGCAAAGATAGTGAGTCCTGCCATTGCGATGTTCAGCGGATGAAAAAGCGCCGTTACGATGGGAGAACGCATCCTCAACTCCTCTTATCCATAATCTGTATATCCGTTCATCACCTTCATTAATGATGACTAGAAGAACGTCGCGATGTCCGCGTAAACCTCGCGGATCGTGTCGGGATCGCTCTCGTACTGCTTGGCCCCGGTCGTCTCCGCGATCCGCTCCAGGACGGATTCGTCGGCGTTGTCGCCGAAGGCGATGGTGAACACCTTGGTGGCGTTCCCGCCCTCGCTCAGGTCGCCGACCGACGTCATCAGCTCGTCGAGATAGATCTCCGAGGCCGTATCGTTGCCGTCGGTCAGCGCGACAATGGCGCGGATGTGTTTGGGATCGCCCTGCGCTTCGAGCTCGTCGTAGCCCATCTGGATGGCGTCGTACAATCGGGTATCGCCCCCCTCAATGATGCCCGAGACCCGGGTCAAGACGTCATCCCGTTTGCCGCCCAGCTCACTCAAGGGCGTCAACACGAGCAGCTCGTCGCTGAACAGGATGATCTGGAGACGATCGCGATCATCCAACAGCTTGACGAACTCCATGAGACTGTTGCGCGCCGCACTGATCTTCTGGCCCTCCATACTGCCGGAGACGTCCATCACCACCACCAGATCCACCGGCTTTTTCACCTCGGTCCGCCAGAGGTCGAGAACGCCGGCGACGACCTCGCCTTCGGGGACCTCCAGGACCGTCTGCGGCTGCTGGGGATCGACGCCGTGCTGGGTATCGATCGGCGAGCTCAATGGGATGACGGGGTCGGCGGGCCGGAAGCCATACTCAATGGCGCGGCGCTGCTGCGCCTCCGCCAGCAGGAAGTCCTCGAATATCTCGGCGGCCTCCCGCTGTTCGTCGGTGACCCACGGGGCGTTCAGGATAATGTAAGGGTGATTGCTCCAGAAGGTGCCCTCCTTAGGGTAGATCGCCACGACCGGGATCTGGGAGACCTCGTTGCTCAGACGTTTGGCCTCCTGCGCAGCCACCAGGTTCTCGTACATCACCGCCGCGCTGAGATAGGATGGCCCCCGTTCGAACATACGGCGGGCGAAGAATCCGGTGCTCGAACCGTAGTGGATGATGCTGCTCTCCACGGCGGCCATAAACGCCCGAACATCCTCCGACTCCAGATCCTCCATGGTGAGACCGCGCTGCTTTTCGGCGCCCGCGTAGGCCTCGGCGATGACGGAGATGATCCCGCTGTTGCTGCGATTCGGGGCGGTGTGGCCAAATTTGAAGGAGCCCCATTCGGGATAGTCGTAAGCGGCCCACCCCTCGTCGGAGATCGAGAGCTCGGCGACGTCGGACCAACCCAACGCCTTATCGGGCCACCCCAGCGCCTCCGCCATCGGGCGCCACATCGCGATCACCACGGGGCTGAGAACCAAATCGTTGGGCGTGCCGACCACGAGGTTTTCGCCATGATCCCGGCGCCAGTTGGCGTCGGTCACCGGCACGTACGCCGAGGAGGCCGGACTCCACACGGTGGGCTGGATCAACTGCTCGACAATCGCATCGCCGGACTCAATCGAGCCCATCGGCGTGGCCTCGATGACGATCGCCGATCCGGCCTCCGTCTTAGTCCGCTGCTGGTTGAATTCCTCGATCAGCGGGACCAACCACGCTTCCTTCTCAGAACCATAATACATCGTCACGGTGACCCTCTTGCCCACCAGGCTGAGGCCCCCGCTCTCGCAGGCTGTAAGCAACATTGTCAACATCACAAGTATCCCGATGACGATCCGAGCTTTCCGTATCATGCTTCGTCCTCCCGATTGTGTATGGCGTGAAGTGTAGGCGTGAACGACCGTGTCGTGTGGGCGATCCTCAATCAGCGCTGAATGTTCCGAGCCCAAAATTCGAGCAACGTGCTCAAGACGTTGCCGGGCGGCACCTCAACCTGCGGCGGGATATCGAGCTGCACGCCGTTGCCGGTATATTCGAGGAAGGGACTGCCGGGCTGATCCAACGGAATCCCCGGCGCGACCGGACGGAAGCCGTATTCCATCAGGGCCAGCTCCTGCAGCTCCTTTTCGGTGAGAAAATCGAGGAACAACCGGGCAGCCTCGGCGCGCTCTGGCGTCACCCAATCCGCCTCCAGCACGCAGAAGGGGTGATCGCTCAGGGACGTCGCCGGCGGATAGTAGATGCGCAGTTCGCCATATTTGCCGACCGCGTTCTCGATCTGCCCGATCGCCGTCGCCTCGTACACGGTCACAAAATCGTAGACGCTGGGCCCGTACGAGATGATCTCATCCATATAGGTGCCGGTGCTGTCCCCAAACTTGGAGATGGTGCTCTCGAATTCGGTAAACCACGTTTGGTAATCCGGATTGGACAGGATGTCCTCGGAGGTCAGCCCGGACGTCTTGCCGAAGTAATTGTAGGTCATCAGCAATACTGTCTGGAATCCACTGTTCGACTTAAGCGGGTTGGTGTGGCTGAACTTGATGTACCCCCACTCCGGGTGTCCGTATGCCTCCCACCCGTTCGGATTGGTCAGCGCCTCCTTCATCCGGATCCACATCTGACCGTTGGGATCCTCTCCCCACAGCACGTCGGCCCGCTCCGCCCACGCCACGACGATCACCGGCGAGGTGAGCACCGGATGGCACGACCGATCGTCGGCCGGATTGACGACCGGAGCGCCAAACTTGCTGGCCGAAAGGTCCTCAAGCAGCGAGATCTGGAGCATACTGGCCGGGCTGATCATGTCCGGCGTGGCCTCGCCGTCCAGCACCGCGAGATACATCTCCCGCGATCCGGACTTCGACAGCTCGATCTGAATGGGGTGACCGCGCACCGACGCACCGGACATCTCAAACCGGCGCACGGCTTCTTCAATCCACTCGGCCTTCTCGGTGGAATAGAGCACCGAGACGACAATCGGTTCCGGTGGGGGGATCACGAGATCCCTGAGCGGCGCGTAAGCCACGGCCCGGACCTGCGGGGAGACGAGTGCCGCCACCAGGACGCCTAGCGTCACGATCACGTAAGCGATAAAGAGGACGAAATTAAGTTTTGGGGTTCGCATACAGGTTGCCCGTCTCCAATCCTAGTCCTGTGCCCACAACTATCAGAACGACCGCACCGCGATCTGCCCAAGAACCTGGAGGGCAGCCGGCGTGCTCAGCAGCGTCTTCAGCGGCTGCTCCAGCCAGGGGAAGGAGGACGTCAGGTCAGAGCGCGCGGCCTTCACCTCCTCCATCGTGGCGGAGGATGCGTTCAGCGTGCTGAGCAACGTGTCCAACCCCTCAACCGCCTCCTGCTTCTCCTCCTCACTGAGCGTGAGCTGCTGGCCCACGAGATGCTTGAGGTTGGCAAACCCCGCATCCAGCCCCACCTCGGACGGTGTCTGCGCCGGTGCAGCCTGCTGCTGACCACCCCCGCCCGGCAGCGACCGGTTGATCGCATCGGCCATGGTGGCCCCCAGTCCCATGCCGGCCCCCAGGCCGACACCCATCCCAGCGAAGTTTCCGCCCTCCCCGCCCCCGGCGGTGGCGGCATCGCCCAGAGCCCGCGCGGCTTTGAAATGGAGATAGGTGTCCATATCGCCAAGCGCGCCCATACTCGCCCGCTCGTCGATGGCCTCTTCGACGTCCGGGGGGACGTTGACGCTCGTGATATAGACGGACTTGAGCATCAACCCGATACCCTCAAAGTCCTCCGCCGCCCGAGCGCGCAGACCGGCACCTAACTCATCGTAACGGGCCGCCACGTCCAAGACGCTGACGTTCAGCTCGCCCAGGAGATCGGCCAGCCGGCTGGTGACGATGCTCTGCAAGTAGTGGAGAATATCGCCGGTTGAGAAGAGCCCCTGCGTGCCCACCACCTGATTGACAAACAGCTGAGGCCGCCCCACACGGAAGGCAAACTTCCCCTCAGTATCAAGGCGAACCATACCAAACTCTGAATCCCGGTAGGGGATCGGCTTCGGCGCCGTCCAGGGGATATCCAGATAGTCCTTGAGATTGACGAAGACGACCTCGGCACGGAATGGGCTCTTGCTCCCGAAGGGGATCTTCAAATAATTAACCAGGATTGGGAGGTTGAGCGTCGTCAGCGTGTGGCGCCCCGGCCCCAGCACGTCAAGCGCTCGCCCATCCCGGAAGAAAATTGCAACCTGATTCTCACGGACCACACACTGAGAACCCAACACAATCTCGCCAGATCCGCCCTCGGGAATCCGGTGCACGAGTTCCTGACCGGTGGGATCTAAATACTCAATGACATCCAGAATGTCACGAAACCTATTTAACATAGCGGCCCTCCACATGCATATGGATCCACCTACCCCAACTTCACGAATACAATAGCAAAGCATTATTAACATCCAATTAGTATATTGTTAACAAATTGTTAACAACGTTAAAGAATCGTCAGTCCTGACCGGCGGCAAGAGGAAGTGGAAACCGATCGACGCCTGACTTCTCCACCTCATCGAGGCACCTTTACGATCTCTTAACATTCATTTAAACGGCACTTAACAGCTTCCACGCATAATGAACGTATGACGATAGTTAGGGGGTAGGACGTCCGAGATCGAAAATGCAGGAATGGAAGAAGTAGCTTATAATTGGCATAGGGTGAAGTCCATCATCACGCACACAGGAACAGTATGACAACAAAAACGCGGAGACTGCAAGAAAGATTTGGAGGGAGTCGTGTATCCTCTCCTGCCGTGAGGCGACCCAAGGGGTCAAACGCCCACGGTCGATCCTCCTTCAGTCCCTATCCTGTTGATGCGTTGAAAGGAGGCACCAAACCTATGCGATTAGCTATCTTTACCGAGACGTTCTTGCCAAAATGGGACGGTATCGCCAACACGCTGTGCTACCTTCTCGAGCACCTCGCCGTCCGAGGGCACGAATGCCTGATGTTCGCCCCGGAGGGGGCACCGGCGCGCTATGCGGAGACCCAAATCATCGGATTGCCCAGTATGGCGTTCCCGTTCTACCGCGACTTGAAGCTGGTCCCGCCGCTGGTGGACGTGGAACAGGAGTTGGCGTCCTTCGAGCCCGACATCGTTCACCTTGTCAACCTGGCCTCCTTGGGCCTGGTCGGCATGCGTCACGCGCACGACCTGGGCATCCCGGTCGTCGCTTCCTATCACACGGACCTGCCGGGGTACGCCCGGCATTACGGCATGAGGTTGCTTGAGGATCCCATCTGGGCCTATTTCCGGTGGCTGCACAACCAGGCGGATCTCAATCTGTGCCCCTCTTACTTCACCAAGCAAGAGCTGGAAGCTCACGAATTCGAACGGGTGGACGTCTGGGGCCGGGGGGTCGACATGGAACGGTTTAACCCGCAGTGGTGTCACGCGGAGTGGCGCGAGCGCTTGACGGACGGCCATCCGGACAGCCCGCTGATGCTCTACGTGGGCCGGTTAGCCACGGAGAAGCGCATTGATTGGCTGCGCCCGTTGCTTGACATCGTACCGCACGCCTACCTGGCCATCGTCGGGGACGGACCGATCCGCGAGGACCTGGAGGAACTTTTCGAGGGGACCCACACCGTCTTCACCGGATTCCTGGACGGCGTCGATCTGAGCCGCGCGTACGCCTCCGCAGATATGTTTGTCTTCCCATCCGCCAGCGAGACCCTGGGGAACGTCGTCCTGGAAGCGATGGCCTCAGGACTTCCGGTGGTCGCTGCCGGGGCGGGCGGACCGGTCGACCACGTGAAGCACCGCATCAACGGATTCCTCAGCGACCCGGACGACCCGACCGACTTTGCGGCCCTGGCCTTGCGCTGTATCTCGGATCCGGACACCCTACACACAATGCGTGAATCCGCCCGCGCCTACGCCGAAACGCAAACGTGGGCGCGGATCTTCGACGACCTGCTCGCCAAGTACCAGGCCCTGGTCGAGAGTGGCCCCCAGGCGCCGCCCGCGGAGCCGATCAAATTCAGCGACAAGCTTCGGGCCCGCTATGAGGAATCACGCCTTTCCGAGATCTTTCGCAACCGGACCCAGTGACCTGAACGTATGAAACTCAAGTCGCGCCTCCGTCACGCAACCGATCACCTGGCGCTGCACTCTCTGCGCGCTAAACTTCAGGCGATCATCGCGCTGCTTATGCTCACCGCACTCCTTGCGACGACGGTAGCCTTCTTAATCGGAACCCGACTGACCCAGCAGCGATTACTCGGCTCCCAGACCGAGGCCGAGGCCGAACGCGTCGTATCGGCCATCCAGGCCCGCGCCCAGGATTTGACGACGGCCGCACAAATGCTTGCCGAGGATCCTCAGATTGCGGAAGCTTTACGCGCCGACAACGAAGCGGACCTCCAGACCTTGAACGGCCGCGCGGTACTGGTCAGGGAGCGATTCAACATCGGCCTGATCCAGATTTACGATGCGGAGAGAGTCGCAAAGGCCAACCTGCTCCTCTCCAGCCTCTACCGGGAGAGCGATCTTCTCGGTGAGATCGAGCCCGGCCGGATGGTCATCCGCAAGATTGAGGGTGAGGTGATACTCCTCAGTCGATCGCGGCTGCCCGATGACCTGGGGGACGTGATCACCGGCATCGACCTGAGCTCCGAGCTGGATCGCCTCGCCCAGCAGTACCGCCTGACCTCGGACATCGGTCTGGTCGTCAAGGGCCCAGATGGCGAGAGGATCCTCGCCGAGGTCAGCATGCCGGGGAATGAGGACTTCCCCTTCGATCAGGATCAGGTGCACGGACAGGAGAATTACCTGAGAAGAGAGCCCATTCAGCTGGGGCTGACCTCTGCGGATCTCGTGCTGGCCCGCTCCACGACGGAGATTCGAGAGCTGATGACGACCGGACTGTCCGTGATGATCCTGAGCTCGACGCTGACGGCCGTCCTTCTGCTTATGCTGAGCATCCCGTTAATGCGCGCGATCGCTCGACCGATTCACCAACTCTCCGAGGTCGCCAACACCGTGGCCGAAGGGGATTTCACCCAGCGCGGTGAGGCCATCGCTCCCGGATCGTTTCTGCGGGTCGGCCACAACGATGAGATCGGCCTGCTGACGCGATCCTTCAACCGGATGGTGGCGCAGCTTCAGGATCTCTACAATAATCTGGAGTCGCGCGTCGACGCGCGCACGCGGGAGCTGGCGACGGCCGCCGAGGTCGCCCGGGCCGTCTCCTCCAGCCTGGACCTCGACGTCATCCTTGAAGCGGCTACCGAACTCATCCGCGATCGTCTGGCTTGCGATTACGTCGCCATCTATACGATCGAGGACGAATCGAACGTGGCCGTGTTAAGCAAGATCACGGGAGACAAGCAACCATTCAAACCCGGATATGAGCTTGCGTTAGGCGCGAACACGCCGGTCGCAAGGGCCGCACGCATCCACACTGCGTGTCTGGTCCCCGACACGACCGAGGAGCAACGCTACCTGCCGACAAGTTGGCTCCCGACGACCCGGTCGGTCGCTGCGATTCCGCTTCTGGCCGGTAGCAACGTCATCGGCGTCCTCGAATTACAGAGCCGTGAGGTCGGACGGTTTTCCTCAGAGGCCAGCAACCTGTTGAGCACCCTGGCCGATCAGATCGGCACGGGTATCCAGAACGCCCGCCGGTATAACGAGGAGCAGAAACGCCGCCGCTTCACTGAGGTTCTCGAATTGACCGGTCGCATACTCTCCGGAAGCCTGGATCTACAGGAGCTGCCAGGCCGGGCGTTGTCCTCCTTGCGGGCCCTCGTGAACTACGAGCGGGGTTCGCTGTGGATGGAGGAGGACGGGAGATTGAGACCCCTAGCCCAATACGGGTACGTGGATGAGCGCCCGTTGTACCACACCCGGTTGATGACGGATAACCGTCTGTACGACCACATCGCCCGCGAGCGCCAGCCGCTGCTGATCGACGACGTCCGCGAGCGGGATGAGTGGGAGACGCGCCCGTGGCTCGACGGCGACCGCGCCTGGATGGGCGTGCCTATCATCACGGCTCACGGGAAGGTCATCGGTATGGTCAGCCTGACAAGTACGGAGGCCGGTGCCTTCAACAGTGATGACGCGGTCTGGGTCCAGGCGTTTGCCTCACAGGCGGGCATCGCCCTGGAGAACGCGAGTCTATACGCTGAGATCGCAGCGATGTCCAAGGAATCCGCCATCCTATAGAGGGTGGCTTATTTCCACCCACAGACAAACACAGACAAACACAGACGTCAATTCACATCATCAAGGGGGGGATTCAATGAAATTCAAGGGAGCCAAGCTTGGGGTCGTTCTTATCGTCATGGGACTGATGGCCGTGGTCATCATGGTAGGCGGGTGTTCGCGCACGCAGCCTACGCCGATGCAGCCCACGGCCGAACCACTCAGCGGCAAGGTGACCTTTGCCGGAAGCACGACCGTCCAACCGCTCGCCGCAACGTTAGGGCAGGCGTTCAACGAGACCTATCCCAACGTCACGCTGGACATCGCCGCCGGGGGCAGCAGCGTCGGGATCAAGGCCATCCACGACGGCACCGTCGACATCGGGATGGCCTCACGCGCCCTCTCAGAGGAGGAAGCTGAGGGCATCGAGACCCACAAGATCGCCGTCGACGTGCTCGCAGTCGTCGTCCATCCGGATAATCCGGTCGACGATCTCACCTACGACCAGCTTGCGGCTATCTACCGCGGTGAGATCCTGAACTGGAAGGAACTCGGAGGGCCGGATGCCGGGATCGTCGCCGGCATCCGTGAGACGACCTCGGGCACCCGCAAGGCGTTCGATACGTTGGTGTTAGATGGGGAGACACCGTCGCCCCCCGAAGTCGAGACCTGTATGACGAACGGGGACGTCGTCGCCCTCGTGAAGGACACCCCCCATTCGATCGGGTATATCGGATTCGGCTATCTCCAAGAGGGTCTGAAATCCATCTCCATTGACGGCGTCGAGGCAACCCAGGAGAACGCGGTGAACGCCAGCTACACGCTGATGCGCCCCTTGCAGTTGCTCACCGGGCCGTTGAGCCAGCCGTTAGCCGATA
>DAOTTS010000203.1:0-3726 GCA_034437735.1 Anaerolineae bacterium | reverse complement strand
CTGACGCGCTATCAGGTTGAGGGCCATACCCTGGTCGTGCGCACCCTTGACGCCCAGACCGACGGCCCGCCTGTGGTATGCCTGCACGGGATCACTGCCTCGGTCTTCTTCTGGACCCCCAGCCAGGTTGCGCCGTTCACGGATCTCGGCCCGTGCCACGCACTCAGCCTGCCCGGTCACTACCCGGCAACCTTCCCGGCGAGATTCAGTGAGCAAGCGCTGACCGCCGAGCATATCGCGGACGTCCTCGCTCAGGCCCTTCACGCGCACGTCGGCGACGAGCCGGCGGTGCTCGTCGGCCACTCAACCGGCGGCTTTGCAGCCCTGGCATTGGGGGCGCGGTATCCCGATCGAGTCCGAGCCGTGATCAGCCTGGCGGGCTTTGCTCAGGGGCGGTGGCAAGGCGCGCTGGGCCTGGAGCAGCGGTTGGCTCGGCAGCGCCCCATAGGACGATGGCTCTTCCGAACCACCTATGTACTCAACCGGCTCACCCGCGCCGGACAACGCGCGTCGTGGGCGGTCTATACGCCCCGTCCCCGGCGGCTCCTATCAGCCCCGCACTTCGATGAAGTCTTTACCGGCGTCTACCCTGCGCTCAAGCGCCTCGATCTTCGGGCGATGGCCCAGTACTTCGCCGTGATGCCCGACGTTGACGTCACCGACTGGCTCACTGACGTCAAGGCGCCAACCCTCGTCGTCACCGGCGACCAGGATACCATCATCCCCCCCAGCCAGGCCCGCTGGCTCGCCCAGCACATCCCCTCAGCCACGCTGGAGATCATCAAGGGGGCCGGACATATCCTCACGGTGGAACAACCCGAAGGGTACCGCCGCATTGTGAGGGGATGGTTGGATCGTCAGGGGCTCACGTCGATTCGATAGACGAACGGCCTTGTGCCTGATCACGGCCCCGCCATACATGTGTTGCAGAAACCCAGGTCTGTACTACAATGGGAGTTACCCCACAAATTCCACCGTCGATCATCGTCTACGACTTTATAGGCGACTCGACCCACAAGAGAAAACGTTCAATACCCATAAAGGAGCGAATGATGTCCGATCAATCGAAGTTCGAGTCCGATGTAATTGAAACGGGTGCCGGAGATCTTACCTTGACGTTCCTGGGACACGGCACGCTGATGCTTACGTTTCTCGATCAAACCATCCACGTCGACCCCTACAGCAGGGTCGCGGACTACGCCAAGCTGCCTGATGCCGATCTCATCTTGATCACGCACGGACATCGCGATCACCTCGATCTCGATGCCCTGGCGGAGATACGCACGGACGAGACTAAGATGATCCTCCCGGAGGTCTGTGCGGATCAGGTCGCGGGGGGCACCGTGATGCAAAACGGCGACGTTCTCAACGTCCAGAACATCATTATCGAGGCGGTCCCGGCTTACAACATGGTTCACAAACGGGACAACGGCCAGCCCTTCCATCCAAAGGGAGAGGGAAACGGATACGTCCTCACGTGTGCCGACACCCGGATCTACATCGCCGGGGACACCGAGAACATCCCGGAGATGAAGGATCTGGAGGGCATCAACGTCGCCTTCCTGCCGATGAATCTCCCCTACACCATGGACCCCGAAATGGCTGCCGACGCAGCCCGGGCGTTCCGGCCGAGCATTCTCTACCCCTACCACTTCGGCAGCACCGATACCGGGAAACTGGAGGCCCTGCTGAGCGATGAAGACGACATCGACGTGCGCATTCGCGATCTCGCTTAGCCCCATCGGAATCCGCTCATCCTCAACCCCGCGCCGGGTGAATCTCCGGCGCGGGGTTTTCATTACTGCTAAGCAGGTAAGAACAAGTATCTTAACACTGCTCATAGCCCCCGTCCTCGCGGGCGATCTTCAAAATGAATGAAGAAACTTTTACGGAGTTACTTAGGGGATCTATACCCTCGGGTTTTCCAGGCCTTCAAAGTGTCTGCCACAATGGGACGACGCTTGACATAGAGGCTATGTATGATACAATTAAATTCGTAAATTTGAATATGAATGGAGGAACAGCCGATGACGACGTTGAAAGAATCGACGACCCTATTCAAAGCGCTGGCACATCCCAAGCGCTTAGCAATCCTACAACTACTCGAAGGCAAAGAACTATGTGTATGCGAGATTGAGGAAGCGCTTGACCTACGACAAGCCTACGTCTCTCAACAACTTACAATCCTACGGGAGACGGGCTTGGTCTGTTTCCGCAAGGATGGGTGGAACGTCCTTTACCGGATCTCCCGACCCGAGGTGTATACACT
This sequence comes from Anaerolineae bacterium, assembly GCA_034437735.1. GTDB lineage: Bacteria > Chloroflexota > Anaerolineae > B4-G1 > SLSP01 > PWVB01. The sequence continues at coordinate 1,457 of DAOTTS010000203.1, read as the reverse complement.
ACTGGATATGGCCGACGCTATCTACGACCAATTAGGCACCTGCGCGACGACGCCCGAAGATCTCGTTTCCGGCGATCGTGCCTGCCAGACCCGCGAAGCTGCACAAGCGCAACAATGATCCGTCCAATTCGCACGTTATCCCTGTTGATCCTTTCGCTCATCCTCGTGCTGGCGGCGGCCCCTGCCGCCCGCGCTATCCCCCTGTCGCAGGGGGAAGCACAGAGCCTGGTCTATATCTATTTCTTCTGGGGCGAGGGGTGCCCGCACTGCGAGCAAGCCAAGCCTTTCCTGGAGAATCTGGCGAGCCGTTATCCCCAGGTGACGCTGCTCTCCTTCGAGGTGTATCACAGCCCGGAGAACCAGACCCTCCTCAGAGACATGGCAGCAGCCCACGGCTTTGAGCCGCGTTATGTGCCCACGATCTTCATTGGAGAGGAGTATTGGGAAGGCTTTGCCGACCCGCTGCGCACAGAGATCGAGGCCGCTATACGAGCCTGTCTCGAGGAAGACTGCCCGGACGCAGGAGCGGGCATCGTCCCCGGTCACGAGCCCTCATCCTCCGGCCCCCCAGAAGACGATAGAGCTGATCCGGGGGAGACAGCTTCAGATGAGGCCTCATCTGAGGTGCCGATTTACATCTTCTGGGGTGAGGGATGCTCCCATTGCAGCACGATTAAGTCTCATCTCGAAATGGAATCCGATTCCGTGGTATCTGGAGGTGCAGAAGCGCTGGAGTTTTTGAAATCGTTGGAAACGGACTACGCAAACGTAGAGATCCATGACTACGACGTATGGAGTATAGCTACGTATCTACGGCGCTTCCAGCAGATGGCCGCAATGTTTGATCTGGAAACGCTTGGAGTACCGACGATCTTCGTGGGCAATCGTGTCTGGGAAGGCTTCGGCCCCGATATCGCCGACGAGATTGAAACCTACGTCCAAGGGTGTCTGGAGACAGGCTGCCCGGATCCCGGACAAGCTATGGAAGACCCGACATCTCCGCCCACGGCGACCGCTACACCCGAGGCTACGATCGAGGCACCGACACCGACCCCAACGCCCACGACACCGTCCGCCGCCACGGACTCGACACCCCCCACCCAGGTCCTCACCCTGCCCCTGGTAGGCACGGTGAACCTGGGCAAAGAATCGCTCTGGGTGAGCACAGCCCTCATCAGCTTCGTCGACGGATTCAATCCCTGCTCGCTGTGGGTACTCACCATTCTCATCTCTCTCACCTTGCGGACCGGCTCGCGGAAGAAGGTCTTCCTCACCGGCTTCATCTTCCTCTTCGTGACCTCGCTGATCTACGTGCTCTTTATCGCCGGGCTGTTCACGATGTTCACGTTTATCGGCTTTATGGGCTGGATCCAGGGGATCGTCGCGCTGTTGGCGCTGTTATTCGCAGCCGTGAACATCAAGGACTACTTCTGGTACAAGGAGGGACTCTCCTTCAC
>DAOTTS010000202.1:0-23306 GCA_034437735.1 Anaerolineae bacterium | reverse complement strand
GAAGCTGGAGCCTATCTGTGTGGAAATCATTATCAATGGAGTCTGTAGGAGGATCTGGAGGAGATATGGATATTTGGGTATGGGTAAGTTTGGTTGCAGGTATCATTTCTGTTGGTGCTGCAGTGGCATATTTTCAATGGGTTATGAAAGTTGACCCCGGTACTGAACGCGCTCGGAAGGTCGCGGGATGGATCAAGGAGGGCGCGCAATCGTACCTCAAGAAGCTGTATGCAGCGTTGACGATGTTGGCGACTGGGATGGCTATCATTATTGCCATCGTATTCAGCATCCAAGAAGCCTCGGTCGCTTACGGCTTGGGCATGTCGATCTCCTATGTTTTCGGCGCGATCTGTGCGGCAATCGCCGGCTATATGGGTATGATGATCGCTGTGGAAGCTAACGTCCGCAGCGCAACCGCAGCTCACGAGGGACTCAACCCGGCGTTTAACGTGGCTTTCAAGGCTGGGGCGGTGATGGGGCTGGCGATGGTGGGCTTGGCTCTGATCGGGATGTGCGTGGTCTACCTGATTAGCGGATTTGTAAGTGAGACGGGGCATGGGATACCGCAGATGGTCCTGGGGTTCAGCTTCGGCGCTTCCGCCCTGGCGCTCCTGGCGAAGGCTGGCGGCGGCATTTATACGAAGACAGCCGATATCGCAGCCGACCTGGTCGGCAAGGTGGAGCTCGGCATCCCGGAGGATGATCCCCGTAATCCCGCTGTTGTGGCTGATAACGTCGGTGACAACGTGGGTGATGTGGCAGGGATGGGCGCGGATATCTATGACAGCTACGTGGCGAGTGCAGTTGCCGCGATGCTGCTAGGTGCTGCCTTGCCCAATAATTCCTTGCAGTACACGATCTTCCCGTTAATTTTATGTATGTTGGGCAGTTTTGCATCGCTCATCGGCATCCAGTTCGTCCGCGTGAAAGAGGACGGTAAGCCCGGCCCCGCACTTAACATGGGCACGATCTACACCTGCGTTATTTTTGCTATCTTCCTCGTCGCGGTTGTGCTTGCGGGTGGGTTTGATATCGCGACGCTCTGGGCCACTCTGGCCGGTCTGATCACCGGCGTGATCATCGGATTCACCTCTGACTTCTATACGGGTGATGATCGACCTCCGGTGGTCGAGACGGCGAGGGTCTCCGGTTCCGGTGCAGCGATCAATATCATCACCGGCTTCAGTTATGGGTTGATCAGCATCGTTCCCGCGGTCGTCGGTATCGTTGTCGCGATGCTCATCTCCTACTCCGTGGCTGAGAACTCTACCGCGATCACCGGCGTGTACGGCGTGTCCATCAGCGCGGTCGGGATGCTTGCCATTAGTGGGATGATCGTCTCCTCCGATGCCTATGGTCCTATCGTCGACAACGCGCGTGGTATCGCCGAGATGGCTGGGATGCCCGAGGATGTCATCGAAACCGCTGACGTGCTCGACGCTGCCGGGAACACCGCCAAGGCGATCACCAAGGGCTTTGCAATCAGCGCGGCTGCGCTGACCGTGTTGGCGCTCTTCCATACCTATGCCAGTGAGATTCGATTGGCGATGGTGAATATGGGTGAACCTCCGATTTCGATGGAGATGAGTCTTCTCAATCCGATGGTGATTGCAGGCATTTTCCTGGGTGCAACGGCTCCGCCGCTTTTCAGTGCGCTGACAATGCTCTCGGTGACCCACAACGCATTCGACATGATCGAGGAGATTCGCCGGCAGTTCCGTGAGGAGCCGGGCATTCTCGCCGGTACAGTCGAGCCGGACTACGTGACGTGTGTTTCGCTTGCATCCCAGGATGCGCTGAAATCCCTGGTCCTCCCGTCATTCATTGCGGTTGCCTTGCCGCTGATCGTTGGGTTTGTGATGGGCGCTGAGGCGCTGGGTGCTTTCTTGGGCGGCGCGATCTTCACCGGCATCATCTTCGCGCTCCTGATGGCGAACGCCGGTGGCCTGTGGGACAACGCCAAGAAGTACATCGAGAGTGGTTACTTCGGTGGCAAGGGCTCCGATGCGCACAAGGCCGGCGTCGTGGGTGATACGGTCGGCGATCCGTTCAAGGACACCGCCGGTCCGTCGCTCAACACGCTGATTACCGTGATGTCGCTGGTTTCTTCGCTCTTCGCGCCGGTGATCGCGGCCTTCCAGATCTTCTAACGTCTGGGTTTAATAGCAATTTCAAAGCCCCGGCACGCGTGCCGGGGCTTTTTTTCATGCTTTGTGACGGGATGAGGAGGAAGTGGGCGCTTATGCGTCCGGCGGGTGTTCGATCTGCTCTAGCATCGCGGCGATCCTCGGGTGATCCGGTTGGATGTCCTGGGCGTTGAAAAGCGCATTCCGGGCGCGATCCCGTTGGCCGAGATGGTAGTAGGCTGCGGCCAACAGGAGATAGCGCTCCACCGTTCTCCGATATGCCAGGGCTTGCCGGACGTGGAGGGCCGCCAGGGCCCACGCTTTGCGCTTGGCGTACTCCCGGGCCCGCAGCCAAAGGCCCGTTTCGCGCTTTGCGACGTCGCGGTCGATGGTCAGCAGCATGCGCTTGGTCTCGACGGCAAAATGGGTGTGAAGTTTCATCATCGCCCATATCGATACGACGGATAACCCCGAGATGAGAGCGCTTCCGACCGGCACACCCCACGTCATCAACGTGAGGAATTGCTGATCGCCGGGGGCCGGGGTAGCGCTGGATAGGGACGCCCACGGCTTTCCGAGAAGCTCGTTTGTGAGGGCTATGATGATCATCCCCAAGCCTACCAGTGCGCGCATCGCACTGAGTACGCTGCCGATCCGGTAAGCCGGAGACCACCGGCTGGCGCTGCACAGGAGGGCCAGCAGCGAGAGCGCGACCGGAGCCAAAGACAGCCAGGCCAAGCTCGAGGCTACGATTTCCGAGAGGGGAAGGTCTGGAGCGGTTGCGCCCCCTCCGAAAAAGAAGGCGATAAAGCCCTGGAGGTCGACCCCGTTGAAGGCGGCATCCAGGATGGAGAGCAGGAGGAGGGGGATCATCCCCCCGATCAGGGCGATTGCCAGTTCCAGGCCGGTGAGGATCCAATACAGCGGAATGGGGGCGGATTTCTGTTCCTTGACCCACAGTCGATGGCCGCAAGCCTCACAGGCGCGATCCTCAAATTCGGTGGGGTGGCCGCAGTAGGGGCACGCCAGTTCGTCTTCCAGATCGAGGGGGGGCTCTTCTTCTCTGCGAGACTCCCGTGCGAGATCGGCATTCTCCGCGATGTTCTCGGTGGCAGTGGGGAGCTTGGATAGCCACTCGCGGGCCTCGGCGTGATCCGGATCGAGCGTGAGGACATTTTCGAGGCAGACCACTTGATCGTCGACCGATTCGGACGCCTGGGCCAACCCCCACCATGCGTCCAGGTTCTCCTCTCTGACGTCGACCACCTGCAGGAAGCGCTGTCTGGCGTGCGCTGGATCTCCGTGTTCCAGCGCACTGAATCCGTCTTCGATCCAGCCCTGGATCTGTTGGTCTCGCAGGTCTCGGAGTCTGTCTTGGACCTTCTCATTGTCCGGATCGAGAGAGACCACCTGTTCCAGGCAGCGGATACGTTCTTCCAGCTCTGTGTACGCCTCGCTCATCCACAGCCAGGCTTCGGCATTGGTGGGGTCTCGGGCGATGGCCTTGAAGATCAGATTCTCGGCATCCTGCTGCCATCCGGCTTTGAGCGCCTGGATGCCGGCCTCAAGCAGGGCCTCGGGCGTGGCGTTTTCGGGTTCTCTCATGGGTTGCCTCGTGGGCTTTGAATTGACGTCATTGTTGAATGATACCCCATCCCTGGATCATAGTGGCGACGGCCGCGCGTGTGGCCTCCGATCCGAATCCCCAGGCCAGGAGCGTGAAGTAGTCGGCGATGCCTGCGCTTCCGAAGGTGCTCTGTCCCTCGTAAAGCTCGACGAAGCCCGCCAGGGCCATCAGTGTGACGGCGAGCCCGTAGGTGATCCAGGTGAACCAGCGAAGCCGGCGTCGGGCATCGTGAATCTGGGTGTCCAACGACCGGACGCGCACGGCGGGTAGCGTGATCGCTATACGGTCCGACTCCGGGCTCACTTCTGGGCCCTTTGCGACACCGGGGGCGAATCCAAGGTCGCCCGCCATCAGGATCTCCAGTTCGGTGCCCCGTTCGGCGGACGTTGGGATCTCCTCCATCAGCCCCGTCACCTGATTGAGCGTTCGGACGTATCCGGCCTCATCCCCGGGCTCCAAAGTGTCGATCGCCTCGTGGAGTGTTTGCAGTTTCTTCTCGAACGCATCGCGCACATCTTCCGAGAAACGGACGCTTGCTTTGCGGTACTGCTCGATCTGCCGGCGCAATTGAGCCTTACGGGCCTGTGCGATTGCCTGCTCGACCTCAGATTCGAGATCCGCGTGCTGGCTTTCAAAGTCGGGGGCCAAGGGGTCGAGCGTCCGGAGTGTCTTGCGGTAAACCTCGGCCTGCGCTGCCGCGACGGCGCTCAGGGCGCTGAGTGTGCGAATGCGCCCCCGTATCCTCAGGAAATCCTCGGCCTTGTCGATCAGGGATTCCAGTTGGTCGCGAAATGCCTGGGGTGTCTCCAGGTTGGGAATATCCTGGTAGCTGTCCTGGGCGCTTTGCATCAGGTCGGAGACGTAGGGAGCCTCTGTGTCGATCTTTTCGAGCCGGTCGATCAGGTTCTTATAGACCTCAAGCTGGGCGAGCCAGTCCGGGCGCGATTGTCGCCATTGACGCCATAGGGCGTAGGCGCGGTCGACCGCCTGCTGAGCTTCCGCCCACTGTTGGGCCTCCAGCGCGATCTCGGCCTCCGTCAGATCGCTTTCGAGCTGCCTCTGGAAGGGGCTGCCAAGCTTCTGGAGGTTCTGATCGGCTTTCATCTGCGTCTGTATCTGACCCAGCCGGACCATCACGATGTCGCGGGGACGTCCTCTGGCGCGGTAGTTGGATACCCCGATTCCCAGCGCAACCCCGGCGACCAGCGTCAGCAACGGTATCCACGGAGGGTCCTTGACCGCGATAGTGACCGGAATGTCGAGGCTGCCATTGGCATAGGTCAGGCGAAGGTCGCCTCGATACTCACCGGCGGGTATCTGCTCCAGCTTGAACCGCACCGGAACCTGGACGCTCTCACCCGCCGCCAGACTCGTGGCGTCCATAGCAATCTCGATCGCCGTTCCCGGCAACTGCGCGCCGCTTTCCGTGTCCTTCAGGTCCAGAGCGATCACCTGCATATCGGATAGGGACGCTTGGGCCTGGATGAACAGCGTTCGTTCGACGACCGCACCGCGCGTTTGGGCGATGGTGAGCTGATTGGGTTCGACGGTGACGCTTTCCTGGGCGTCAAGGGGGTGGGCGCTCAGCGCGGAGAGAAGTACGACCGCGAGGAGACATAGGGCTGCGGCCGACAGCGTACGTCGATGGTACCGACCGTTGCTATACTGCGGGGTCAGGCGTTTCATCGGTGCCTCCTTTTTTCTATCTGCGACGAGTCTGCTCGGTTCGTTATCGTGTATCGAGCGCGGCTTTCATCCGGCGCAATCCCTCCCGTAACTGGGATCGCGGACATCCGAAGTTCAAGCGGACGAATCCATCCCCGCCGGGGCCGAAGTCCGCCCCGTTGTTCAGGGCGACCTTGCCTTCGTTCAAAAAGAACGCGTGCGGGTTGGGAGCCAGATCGAGGGATCGACAGTCCAACCACGCCAGGTACATGCCCTCGGGGGGCGCGATGCCGATCTGGGGCATCGTCTCCTCGACGGTCCGGATCAGCAGCGCGCGATTGGCCGTCAGGTAATCCGTGAGGGTCTCCAGCCACGGGCCGCCCTCGCGGTATGCCGCACGGGCCGCCGTGTACCCCATAAGATTGGTATGTCCGACCAGGTGCCCCCGTGCTTCGTTGTACTGTTTGCGGAGATCGGCATTGGGGATCACGGCAAACGCACATCCCAGGCCGGCGATGTTGAACGTCTTGCTGGGCGCCATCAGCGTGATCGTCTGCGCGGCAATCTCTGGGTCGAGCGCGGCGATGGGGATGTGCTCGTAGCCGTTGAAGGTCAGATCGCAGTGAATCTCATCGGAGCAGATCAACGTGTCGTGGCGGAGGCAGGACGCTGCCATCCGTTCGAGCTCGGACTGGGTGAAGACGCGTCCCACCGGGTTATGGGGATTGCAGAGCAGGAACATCCGGGTGGAGTCGCGGATCGTCGCCTCGAACCGGTCGAAATCCACGAGGTAGCGACCCGACGGCTGCTGGGTGAGTTTCATCGCGTCGGACCGGACGCCCGCGACGTCAGCGGCGTGCAGGATGTGCATATAGACCGGCGTCTGAATAAGCAGCCCCTCGTCGGGTGCGACGAAGGCGCGGGTGGCGAGGTTGAACCCCGGCACGACGCCGGGGAGAAAGACGATCGCCCGAGGGTTGACCTTCCAGTGGTAGAGATGTTCCAGCCGGTCGGTGATGATCTCCCGCAGGTCTGAAGGGCTCCGCTCGTATCCGAAGATGCCGTGCTCTGCGCGTTCTTTGAGCGCCCGGATCACCGGTTCGGGGGATCGGAAATCCATGTCGGCGACCCACATAGGAAGCACGTCCTCCCCGTAATGGTGCCACTTGAGACTGGGGGTGTCCGTCCGGTCGATGATGCGGTCGAAGTTGATGGTGGCGCTGGCGTTGGCTGTGCTCAAAATGACCTCCTTGCGTTGTCTGGGCTCATTATACTCTCCATTAAGGCTGAGCCAAGGAAGGAGGAAGCATACCCTGATGCGAACGTATACGTCCGTTGCCCAGGTCCGTGGGACGTGTACAATAGCACGAGATACAAGAAGCAGAGGTTCGACGTTTCGTTGTCGTTGATCAGGATGGGTTCGATCAACGGGTCAGATGGGGAGGTTCGGATGGCAGAATCGAAGGCGTCTACGAATTCGGAATCGGAGAAGAATGGTAACGAGAAGGAGACTCAGATTGAGGAGAGTCAGGCCGTCACGCAGCATACGGTGACCGTCAACGGCGAGGCGATCGACTATACGGCGACCGCCGGCACGCTGCTCCTGAAGGAGGATGAGAAACAGGAGACCAAGGCCTCGGTCTTTTACGTCGCCTACACCAAGAACGACGTGGAGGACATCGCGCAGCGACCGATCACGTTTGCCTTCAACGGGGGGCCGGGATCGTCCTCGGTCTGGCTCCACCTGGGCGTGTTGGGACCACGCCGCGTGCTGATGGACGAGGAGGGTCAGCCCCACATGCCGCCGGGGACGTTGGTCGACAACCCCTATTCCCTGATTGATAAGACGGACCTGGTCTTCATCGATCCTGTGAGTACGGGATACAGCCGACCCGCGCCCGGTGAGGAGAAAAAGCAGTTTCACGGTGTCAAGCAGGACATTCAGTGGGTGGGCGAGTTCATCCGCCTCTTCGCCTCGCGCCAGGAGCGCTGGGCGTCTCCCAAGTTCCTCATCGGCGAGAGCTACGGGACGACCCGCGCCGCCGGGCTTTCCGCGCACCTCCAGGGCGAGTTGGGGTTGTACCTGAACGGGATTATGTTGATCTCGGCCATTCTGAACTTCCAGAGTGCCCGTTTTGACTGGGGCAACGATCTTCCCTATATCCTCTTTCTGCCCACCTACGCGGCGGCGGCCTGGTACCACGAGAAGCTGCCGGACGACCTGCAGCAGCGCGACCTTCTGGACGTGTTGGATGAGGTCAAGGCATTCGCTCAGACCGACTACACCCTGGCTCTGATGCAGGGCGCGTCCCTCTCGTCGGAGGATCGCGAGCGCACCGTCGGGCAGTTGGTGCGTTATACCGGGTTATCGCCCGAGTACGTCTCGCAGACCAACCTGCGCATCAACATCCATCGCTTTGTGAAGGAGCTGCTGCGCGACGATCGCCGCACCATCGGCCGTTTTGACGCTCGATTCAAGGGCATCGACCGCGAGGCCGTGGGCGACAAGCACGAGTACGACCCCAGCTATGCGACGGTGCAGGGCGTCTACACGGCTGCGCTCAACACCTACGTCCGCTCCGAGCTCAACTTCAAGAGCGATCTCTCCTACGAGATCCTGACGGGGAACGTGCAGCCCTGGGATTACGGCAAGTATCAGAACCAGTACGTGAACGTCTCGGATGAACTGCGCCGGGCCATCTCGCGGAATCCGTACCTGAAGGTTTTCGTTGCGAACGGGTATTACGATCTTGCGACCCCCTATTTCGCGACCGAGTACACCTTCGATCACCTGGGCCTCGATCCGACGCTGTTGGCCAACGTCTCGATGGGCTACTACGAGGCGGGCCATATGATGTACGTCCACCAGCCGTCGTTGGTCAAACTCAAGGACGATCTGGCAGCCTTTATGGATGAGGCGTTGAGTTCGTAGCTTTTACCTCTATCTGAAACACAGAAGGCAGGAAGGGTTAAAGCCCTGTGATCTCTCCCTTCCCGCCTTGATCTTCGTTGCGATGTCGTTATTTGAGAATCACTACCCGCTCGACGGTAATCTCGTCCGGATCCTCGATCATCCGGTCGCCCTGGGTGGCTCGGGACGTCGCCGGAATGTGTGCCATCGTCAGGTGCTGGCGGCGGCCGTCCTCAAGGTAGATGTCGACGTCCTCATCCAGCCCTACCTCGACGTCGCTGACCGGTCCGGTCGTCTCGGTCACGTTCAGGCAGCGGACGCCCAGCGTGTTCCGTCCCTTGACCGAGATCTCACTGAGCGGGAAGCGGTGGACGTACCCCCGCTCCGAGGCCACGACGACCTGCCACGTCTCATCGTTCTCGTCGCCGTTCGGGACGACGGTACCGCCGATCAACGCGTCCCCTTTCCGCACTCGGATCCCCGCCACGCCTGAGGCCGATCCCGTCTGCTGCGGGTTGATTGTGTCGCCGTCGATGCGCAGGAGCTGCCCTTCGGTGGTATAGAAGAGCACGTGGGCGCCGGCCTCCTCAAGGGTCCCCATCAACAGCCGGTCCTCCTCATCGGAGAGCCCCATAATCCGGGCCCAATTGCGATCGGTCAGGTCGAGGTCCTCAATCTGGGTGCGCTTGATCTTGCCTTGCTTGCTGACCATGATCAGGTAGGTCTCCGGCTTGATCACGTCGGCTGCGATAATCGTCTCACCGTCCTCCAGGCCGAGATCTTCCGGGGAGGCTGCCTCGGGCACGAAGCCCACGTTGGCCATCCATCCCCGTCCATAGCTCGAGAAGAGCAGGACGTGATCGTCGGGTTCGGCCTTGATGTGCGCAAGATGTCCCCCTCCAGCGGGCGCCCGGCTGGTCAGGCCCTCGTCGAGACGGTAATAGTATCCGGAAGCGTCCCGGCGTTCGATGCCGCTGGGGGTGAGGATCAGAAGCTGGGTGGCGTCGGGCATCACCAGATCGGACTGGGTGGTGAAGGTCCCGCTGCCCGCAGCGTCATCATCGTCGTCGATGATGACGGTCCGGCGCGGTCGGGCGTACGCGTCCTTGAGCGCTTCCGTCTCCTCGATAATGACGGCAAGCTGTTTTTCCTCGGAGGCCAGGAGCTCTTCCAGGTAGGCGATGCGTTCTCTGAGGTCCTTGGCCTCGTCAGCCAACCGCCGGCGCTCCAGCGCCGCCAGGCGGCGCAACTGCATATTCAGGATGGCAGTGGCCTGGACCTCGGTAAAGCTGAACTTGCGGATCAGATTATTCCGGGCGGTGTCCGGCGTGCGCGACCGCCGGATCGTATCAATCACCTCGTCCAGGATATCCAGGGCCTTGAGCAGGCCCTCGACGATGTGCAGCCGGGCGCGCCGTTTCTCCAGCTCGTATTCGCTGCGCCGGACGACGACCTCCAGGCGGTGGCTCACGAAATGGGTGAGCATCTCCGAGAGCGAGAGGTAGGCCGGGCGCACGGTGCCGTCCTCCTGGGGGATCAGGGCCAGGTTGATCACGCCGAACGTCTCCCGGAGCTGGGAGTATTTGAGCGCGTCCCGCAGGACATCTGCGGGGTCGGCCGTTCGCGAGACCTCGATGACCATTCGCATCCCGGTGTAGTCCGACTCGTCCCGCAGGTCGGTCACCCCGGTGATCCGACCGTCGCGGATCTCGCGCGCGAGCTTCTCGATCACGGTGATCTTGTTGACCCCGTACGGTAACTCGGTGACGACGATGTTGGTCTTCCCGCCCCCGATGTCCTCGAGCATCACCCGTGCCTGCATCACGATGCGGCCCCGCCCGTCCTGGTATGCCTTGCGGATCACGTCGTCCGGTTCGCTGCCTCCCTGATCGCGGTACCGGTAGATGAGACCGCCGGTAGGAAAATCGGGGCCGGGGATGATCTTCATCAGTTCGTCGACGCCGATCTCGTCGCGGCACGCCCACGCCTTCGCCACGTGGACGACGGCGTCGCAGACCTCACCCAGGTTGTGGGAGGGGATCTTGGTGGACATCCCCACTGCGATACCGTCGACGCCGTTGACGAGCAGATTGGGAAGCACCGCGGGTAGGACGGTGGGCTCCTCCAGCGATCCATCGAAGTTCTCCACCCAGTCGACGGTGTCCATGTGCAGATCCTGGAGCATCGTCTCCGCGACCGCCGTCAGGCGGGCCTCGGTGTACCGCATCGCAGCGGGGGAGTCCCCGTCGATGGAACCGAAGTTCCCTTGGCCGTCGACCAGGGGGGCCTCCATCGCGAAATCCTGGGCCATCCGCACCATGGCGAGGTAGACAGAACTGTCGCCGTGAGGGTGATATTTGCCCAGAACCTCACCGACGATCCGTGCGGATTTTTTGTGCGGCTTGTCGTGGGTCAGGCCCAGATCGTGCATCGCGTAGAGAATACGGCGCTGGACCGGTTTGAGGCCGTCCCGCACGTCGGGCAGGGCGCGGTCCGTGATCGTCTCGCGCGCGTACCCGATGTACGCGTCGGTCATATCCTGATAGAGCTCGATGGTGTCCGATATGGACTCTTGTGCAACCTGTGCTGCCGGTGTTGCCATAGGCGTTCCTCCCAATCCACAAACTACCATGCCGGCGGGCTGTGGATGTCTGACCCGCAGGATGGAATGTCAAATGTTTCGTCGTTGTCGTTCGAATGATGCGCGTTGCCGCGCTGAGCCGGCGCTTCTCAAAATGCTCGAGTTTCCCCTCTTGGGAGATGCTCGGAGTCCCCGTCTCGGGGACGGCTTTTGCAGGAAAGTTCAGAGAGGATCGTAGATGCCCAAAAGGATGCGTCGGCACGGGATCCCGCTCTCTTTACAGACCCTCAGCGTCTTGTCGCTTACGCGTTCGTTGCGGCCTTAGCCCCTCGCCCGTTGTCATCGAGCACCTCACCGTCCCAATACTGAAGCAGCCGCTTCCGGCGCTGGGCCGCACTGCCGCCCATCCAGAGCGAGACGGTAGTGTTGGCCGCGTGGACGTCGTTGACGGTGACGCGAACGAGATGTTCGTTGAACCACGGATCCGGGTCGCCGGGCTTGAAGACGGTCTTTCGAAGCTGGCCCGGGTTCATCTCCCCTAAACCCTTGTACCGCTGAATTGTGATCCCGGACCTTCTGTTCCAACGCTTGAGGATCCGGTCTCGTTCCACCTCCGTGTAGGCGTATTCGCTCTTGTTGCCGTTGCGCAGCAGGAAGAGTGGGGCGCGGGCGATGTAGAGTTTCCCCTCCTCGACCATCGGGCGCATCAGGCGCCAGAAGAGCGTGTAGAGCAGGGTCTTGATGTGATCGCCATCGACGTCGGCGTCGACCAGGATCGCAATCCGTCCGTAGCGCATCTTGCTGAAATCGAAGTCAGAGCCGACGCCGGCTCCGAGGGCCGCGACGATAGCCTTGACCTCGTTGTTGGCCAGCGCCTTGTTCAGCCGCGCGCGCTCGGTGTTGAGGATCTTGCCGCGCAGCGGCAGGATGGCGTGGTAGTTGCGGTTGCGGGCCTGTTTGCACGAGCCGCCCGCCGAGTCGCCCTCGACGATAAAGAGCGTCGTCTGCTCGACCGGGCTGCCCTTGGCGACGTCCGCCAGCTTGCCTGGGAGCTCGTCGACCTCCAACACGGAGCGGCGCATCACCAGCGCGCGGGCTTTGGCGGCTGCGTGCCGGGCGCGGGATGCTGCCAGACATCGTTGGACGATGTTCCGTCCTAACGATATCTTCTTCCGGAACCGGGTGAGCAGGGCCTCGTAGACGATGGAGTGCATCTGCCCCTGAATCTGGTCGCTGCCCAGCTGCGTCTTGGTCTGGCTCGTGAACTGCGGATCGCGCATACTGACGTTGATCACGGCGGTGATCCCGGCGATGGTGTCCCGGCCGGTGATGTCGTCCCCCTTCTTGAGCAGTTTCTTCTCCGCAGCAAAGACGTTGACGGCCTTGGTCAATGCGGAGCGGAACCCCGCTACGTGGCGACCGCCGTCAGGGGTGGGGATGGTGTTGACGAACGAGATGATCTCCTCGTCCGGCTGATCGTGGTACTGGAGCACCAGCTCGATGTGGCTGTCGTCCTCGGTGTGACCTTCGATTCGGATGGGATCGTGCAGCGTCTTGCGGTTCTGGTTGAGGTAGTTCACGTACTCGACCATCCCGCCCTCGTAGTGATAGGTGCGCTCCCGGTCGGCCTCCCGCTCATCCAAGATGTGAACCAGCAGGCCCGGGACCAGGAACGCAACGGTCTGCAGCCGGCGGGCCAGGGTGGTAAAGCTGAAGTCGATCACGTTCAAGAATTCGGGGTTCGGCATAAAGGTGATCTCGCTGCCGGTGCCGATGTCGCTGTCATGGTGCTTGCGAATGGCGGTCTTGGATCCCCGCACGCCGACTTCCCCAATGACTTCCCGGCTGTGCGGGTCGAGAATCTGCACCGGGGTGACCGGCAGGCCTACCTCGTGCCGCTGAAAGTAGATCACGCCGTCGCGTTTGACCTCGACCTCCAGCCACTTGGAGAGCGCGTTGGTCGCTTTGATCCCCACGCCGTGCAAGCCGCCCGAGGTTGAATACGAGCCCTTCTCGAACTTGCCGCCGGCGTGCAGCTCCGTAAACGCGATCTCAAGGGCAGGTTTTCCCTTCTCCGGGTGGATACCCACGGGAAAGCCTCGGCCGGTGTCGGTGACGGTGATGCTGCCGTCCTCGTGGATGATGACGTCCAGGCGGTCGCATTCTCCGGCCAGCGCCTCGTCTACGGCGTTGTCGATGACCTCAATGGCCAGGTGATGGAGCGCGGACTCGCCCTTGCCGCCCACATACATACCGGGGCGGCGTTGGATATTCTCCGGGTAGTCCAGCACCTGGATGGCGGCTGCGTCGTAAACGGCGTGTCTATTTTTAGCCATGAATTCCTCGCTTTGCATTCAATCCACGCGGTGATCCTTTGTCCTGCCCGGGAAAAGCGCACCGCGCCCCCGACCTGAAAAAAGGGGACTCCGATGACTTCTTTAACCCGGTAAGATAGCTTGATGGACCTCAAGAAGGGCCGCGAAGTTGTGTACTCGCTCGTCGCGTCCTAACGATGAATCGTCGTGCACAAACCACAATGCATCGTAGGAAGCTGTTAGGCTCAGGGGCTATCAGGCTCGAGTGCCGGATAACTTAAAAGCCTCAACGCTCGAAAGTATAGCATAAACGTAACGGTCGTCAAAGATTTTGGGTGTCAGCCTTTTGGCGTACCTATGGGTTCTTCCTTGTCTCCTGCCCTTATTATATAGAAACTACGTTCTAATGTCAACGTCTTTTGCGCGTTTTGGATAAGAGCACTACAAAGTCCGGATTGCCTCTTGCGATTATAGAAGAATATAGTATTATTTATATATAAAATTCAGGATGGGAGAGGGTGTCATGAATACAGAGAGTCGTTTTCCCCAGGTCGACCAATCGGCGATCAAGGTGAGCCAGGGATCGATGGTCACGCTTCTGGTGGTGGCTTTTGTTTTCGACGTATGGCCGCTTGTGCTGGTGGTTGCGATTCTGAATACCCTGGGTGTGATCAGTCCCAACCTGGATCTCTATCGCCATCTCTACTTTAGGGTTTTGGGGCCTCTTGGTTGGGTCGAACCGAACGTGATGCCTGATCACCCCGAGCCCCATCGTTTCGCCAAGGGTGTCGGGGCTGCTTTGGCTGCGGTTGCCGCGCTCTTTCTGGGTCTGGGGTTGACCACGGTTGGCTGGGTCCTGG
This sequence comes from Anaerolineae bacterium, assembly GCA_034437735.1. Classification (GTDB taxonomy): domain Bacteria; phylum Chloroflexota; class Anaerolineae; order B4-G1; family SLSP01; genus PWVB01. The sequence goes on along the minus strand of DAOTTS010000202.1, from coordinate 9,221 downwards.
TTTGGGTGCTGACGCTGTTAGCGTCGCTCAATCTCTTCGTGGGATTCTGTCTGGGGTGTTTCTTCTACTATCAATTCAGCCGCTTGGACGTTCCGGGCTTTAACCATCAGCCGCTTGATGCGGAGTAAGGTAGTTCCAGAATTCAAACTATCCTGAGTTGGGTGCTTTTTCCTTGGAAAATCTCGGCTATTAGAACGATTTGTTTTTTGGAACGGCCTAAGGGGGGATAGGTATGCTACAGAGACTCTTGATCACTGTCGGCGTCTTCTTGGCGGCTGCCGCCGCGTATTGGATCTTCGCGCGTCTGCAGCGCCGCCGGGCCAGCGGGGCCGGGTCGTCATCCGGCGCATTGGGACCTCGGGTGCTCTATTTTCGCAGCGACCACTGCACGTCGTGCGAGACGCAGGCGGAGCTCTTCGCGCGCCTGGATGCGGAGACCCGCGACGTCATCGAGATGGTGGATGTGGACGCGGAGCCCGAAAGGGCCGAGGCTTACGGCGTGCTCACGCTGCCCACGACGCTGATCATGGATCCGCACGGCGAGGTTCAGCAGATCAACTATGGGGTTACCAAGCCGGATAAGCTCAAGAAACAGCTTGCCAGGGCCGGTGCGCCGGCCTGAGCGTTTGTGGGTCAGGCAGACACTTCCCCCGGCAGCCGAAGCTGCCGGGCTTTTTTATTGGGTCGGCACCGGTTCATTTTTCCCCGGTCTTGGGTATACTCTCATCTGACAGGGACCCGAGAGGAGGGACTATGACCCGCATCCGCATCGCGATGGCGCAGATCAACACCCTGGTTGGTGATATTCAAGGCAACGTCGAGAAGATCCGAACCTATCTGGACCGCGCCCGGGACGTGGGCGCCGATCTGGTGCTCTTCCCCGAGCTGGCTGTGCCCGGCTATCCCCCCGAGGACTTACTGCTCAAGCCGGCGTTCCTGAGCGCCAACAAGGACGCGGTGCGGGCGTTGGTCCCCGAGAGCGCCGGTATGACCGTGGTCGTCGGCTTTGCCGACGTCGCCGAGGACGTCTATAACGCGGCCGCCATGCTCCACGATGGTGCGTGGGTGCACACGTACCACAAGCAGTATCTGCCCAACTACGCGGTCTTCGACGAGGAGCGCTATTTTGACGCCGGCACCTCGGTGCCCGTCTTCCGCCGGGACGAGGTCACCTTCGGCGTGAGTATCTGCGAGGACATCTGGTATCCGGCCGGCCCGCCGGAGATCGCTGCCCTGTATGGGGGCGCACGGCTGCTGCTCAACATCTCCGCGTCGCCCTATCACGACGGGAAGGGACGCACCCGCGAGCAGATGCTGCGCACCCGGGCCGCCGACAACGCGGCGGTGGTGGCTTTCTGCAACCTGGTCGGCGGGCAGGACGAGCTCGTCTTCGATGGGCAGAGCGTCATTGCCAACGAGCGGGGCGAGGTGATCGCCCGGGGCGCGCAGTTCGAGGAGGACTTCATCGCCGCCGACGTGGATATCGGTGCGGTCTTCCGGTGGCGGCTGCACGATCCGCGCCGCCGTAAGGCCGGCGACCGGCCGCTTCCGGTCGTCGACCTGCCGGCGCCGGATCCCTCTGCGGCCAAGGAGCCCCTGGAGGCCCACATTGTCGAGCCTATGGGTCGCCTGGCGGAGGTCTATCAGGCCCTGGTGCTGGGAACCCGCGATTACCTCCGGAAGAACGGCTTCGCCCAGGTCGTCATCGGCCTCTCCGGTGGGATTGATTCTTCGTTGGTGGCCTGTGTGGCGGCCGACGCGTTGGGCCCGGAGAACGTCACCGGGGTCTCTATGCCCTCGCGCTATACCTCGGATATGAGCAACGACGACGCTGCCGAGTTGGCGGAAAACCTGGGAATCCGGTACCTGCGCATCCCCATCGAGACCGTCTTCGAGGCCTATCTCGCGGTGCTGGCCGAGCCCTTTGCGGGGACCGAGCCGGGGGTGACGGAGGAGAACATCCAGGCGCGCATCCGGGGCAATTACCTGATGGCGCTGTCCAACAAGTTCGGCTGGCTGGTGCTGACCACGGGCAATAAGAGCGAGATGAGCGTCGGATACGCCACCCTGTACGGGGATATGGCGGGGGGCTATGCGGTGATCAAGGACGTGCTGAAGGGGTTGGTCTACGATCTGGCCCGGTGGCGCAACACCTGGGCTGACGGGCCGGTGGTGCCCGAGCGGGTGATCACCCGCCCGCCCTCGGCGGAGCTTCGTCCGAATCAGAAGGACAGCGACAGCTTACCGCCCTACGAGGTGCTCGATCCGATCCTGCAGGCTTACGTCGAGGAGGATCAGTCGCCGGAGGAGATCGTCGCGACCCTGGACGTCGACGAAGCAACCGTCGCCCGGGTCGTGCGGATGGTCGACCGGGCCGAGTACAAACGCCGTCAGGCGCCGCCGGGCGTGCGGATCACCGTGCGGGCCTTCGGGAAGGACCGCCGGCTTCCGATGACGCAGCGGTACACGGCGTAGGTGGGAGTTCCTCGTTGCGGGTTGAAAGTTACGGGGCGCGGTCGATTCGTCAGATGGCGCTTTTCGATATATCATAAGGGTGCTCCTTGCTCAGATTGCCTGTCGCTCCGAGGGGATGTGTTATCCCCGGCTTTGGGCGCCAATATATGGACCAAAGAATCCAGTTTTGACCCGATGGTCTCTTCGTGAAAACCAAATTCATTACGAAGGAGGATTGTATGCCTAAAGATGTCTTCGTCAGCGGTTGCTTCGATATGCTCCACAGCGGTCACATCGCGTTCTTCCGGGAGGCAGCGTCGTACGGCGACGTGCACGTCGCCCTGGGCTCCGATCAGACGTGCTACGAGCTCAAAGGCCGCCCGCCGGTTAACGACGAGCAGGAGCGGCTCTTTATGATCCAGGCGGTCTCCTACGTGGACGACGCCTTCATCTCCCAGGGAACCGGTATCCTCGACTTCGAGCCCGAGCTGCGCGAGATGCAGCCCGATATGCTCATCGTCAACGAGGACGGCAATATCCCTGCCAAGCGCAAGCTCTGCGAGGAACTGGGCGTTGAGTACGTAGTGCTCAAACGGGAGCCGTACGCGGGCCTGCCGCACCGCTCCAGCACGGCGATGCGCGCTTTGGAGCGGATGCCCTACCGTATCGACCTGGCGGGCGGCTGGCTGGATCAGCCGTACGTCTCCAAATACTATCCGGGCCCCGTCATCACCGTCTCCATCGAGCCGACGGTCACGTTCAACGAACGGAGCGGGATGGCGACCAGCACCCGTAATAGGGCGCTGGAACTGTGGGGCACCAGCCTGCCCGTGGACGAGCCCGAGAAGCTGGCGAAGATCCTCTTCTGCTACGACAATCCGCCGGGCACCGAGGAGATCTCCGGCTCGCAGGACTCCATCGGCATTGTGATGCCCGGACTGAACAAGGCCTACTACGAGAATGCGTACTGGCCCACGCGGATCGATAAGCTGCGCGACGAGCGGGCCTATAAGTTCGTCGAGCAGGCGCTCTATCTGGTCCCGCTGGGCCCCCGGGGCCCGGAGTTCGACGTGCTGAGCGACACAAAGATCGACGAGGCCGGCGCCCAACGATTGGCCGAGGCCGCGGACCTCTGCTGGGACGCGATTGGCGCGCGCAACGTCGAGGGGTTCGGTGCCGCGATGCGTGCCGGGTTCGAGGCGCAGGTGGCGATGTTCCCCCACATGATGAACGACACCCTGGCGGAGCAGATCGAGCGCTACCGCGACCAGGCGCTGGGCTGGAAGGTCTCCGGCGCCGGCGGGGGCGGCTACCTGATCCTGGTCGCCGACGCGCCTGTCGACGGTGGGTTCCAGATCGTCGTACGCCGCGGGTTCTGAGTGGCACGATTTCCTGCTATCCAGGTTTCCAGTTACCGGTTGCCAACGTTTGCGGGATATCCGAATGGTTTGAGGATTATGTGAGGATGATTGGAGCGATGGATCTATGAGCGCGAAGACGAAAGAAACAGCCCAAGCATACCGAGAGATGCTTCCGCGTGTCTCCTTGCCTCCTCAGCTCGGTGTGCTCTTGACCGAGCTGACAGATATCCCCGATATGGACGCTGCGCTCAGGCGGATACTCTCAGAGTACATAGACCTTAAACTTAAGGCATTGGATGCGCAGATTGCGCACTTTGAAGCGAAGTGGGGAATGACTTTCGTGGAATTTTCCGGGAAATGCGCCGAGGGACAGCTCGATGAGGATGCTTATTCCTATGAAGTTGAGAAAGACTTCTGGGAATGGGAAGAAGCGGTAACCCTGAAAAAGCACTACGCGTCGGTTTCAGTACCATGGTAGAGACCTTTGTCTCTGATCTCTTGCATGCATTGGCGAATGTTAAAACCGTTGAGAACGTTTCCCTACACATAGAGGGCGTTGTAGCCAAGGGGCGTGTGTACTTTACGTTGGATGAGGATCTCTTACTTACTTTCTACTTCAATGAGGCTACCGAGACTCTGGCATTTGCCTTGATTAAAGAGGGAATGCGGATTTGGGGCATTGATCGTGACGGGATCCGAGGTTGGCATAGGCACCCACTTGACAGTCCAACACTCCATATTGGCATAGAACAGGCTTCTGTTGTGGAGATTGTCCAGCAACTGGGCGTTGTTTTGGACACGTTGATAGAGCATTCCTAAACATAGGTTGAGTTGATAATCAAGGGAGGACTAGACACGATGAAAAAGGCTTTGGTCTGCGGTGCGGGTGGGTTCATTGGCGGTCATCTGGTGGAGAAACTCAAGCGCGAGGGGTACTGGGTGCGCGGCGTCGACATCAAAGCGCACGAATTCCGCACCACGGCGGCCGACGAGTTCCGGCTGCTCGACCTGCGGCGTCCCGACAACTGCTGGGAGGCCCTCTCCCTGGGGCGGGATCCTTCGACAGGCTCAGGACAAGCCTTCGACGAAGTCTACCAGTTGGCGGCCGATATGGGCGGGATGGGATTCATCCACACCGCCGAATGCGACATCATGCACAACAGCGCGTTGATCAACGTCCATATGATCGACGCCGCGACCAAGATCGGGGTGGGGCGCTACTTCTTCTCCTCCTCGGCCTGCGTCTACCCGGACATGCAGCCCGGCGATCCGGCAATGACCGAGGACGAGGTCGTCCCGGCAAACCCGGACAACGAGTACGGCTGGGAGAAATACTACGCCGAGCGTATGGCCCGCGCTTACGCCCGCCACTATCCCATCGAGGTGCGGGTGGCCCGGTTCCAGAACTGCTACGGGCCCTACGGCACCTGGCGCGGCGGGCGGGAGAAGGCCCCGGCGGCGATCTGCCGCAAAGTGGCGATGGCCGACGAGGGCGGCGCCATCGACGTCTGGGGCGACGGCACCGCCGTGCGCGGATTCACCTACGTCGACGACCTGGTGGATGGCATTTACCTGCTGATGCACGCGGATCAGACGGACACGGCGAACATCGGGACCGAGCAGTACGTCACAGTCAATGAGCTGGTGGAGACCGTGATCGACGTGTCGGGCAAAGAGATCCACATCGAGCATGTGGACGGCCCGGTGGGCGTGCAGGCGCGGAACTTCAGCCACACCCGCATGCACGACCTGGGCTGGGAGGCGACCGTCCCGCTGCGCGAGGGCATCGAAGCCACGTACGCCTGGATTGAGGCGGAGGTCGAGCGGCTGGGGCTGTGAGGGATACGTGATTCGTTAGATTGAAGTTGCACGTTGACAACTTATCCAGTTACTGAAGTCAACATCTCCGGAGAGGAGGCCAGGATGCCAACGGCTCTAGAACTAAGCCGCGAAGAGTGGAAACGCTATCGTGGTCGTCCTGACGAGCAAGGGGCTCACGCTGCGTTGACCGCAGCCGAACAGCAGGAGTGTGAAGCGCTATTGGTGCGAGTTCGCGAGGTTGCGGATGCACTCAAGGCACGCTTTGACGTTCGGCGTGTGATCCTTTTTGGATCGCTGGCCCATACCGCATGGTTTGTTCCGGATTCCGACGTGGATCTGGCGGTCGAAGGCTTGTCGCCCCAAGATTACTGGCGTGCCTGGAAGCTTGCCGAGGATCTTGTCGCGGACCGTCCGGTCGATCTGATTGATATGAAGACGGCTACCGTATCACTCCGTGAGGCCATCGAACGTTACGGCGTTGAGCTATGAGCACGATTGCGGGTCAGTTGTCTGAGCGAATCCGCAGTGAAATCACGATGCTCCAGAATGTGGTGGCCCAAATTCTCACAGGATGGAAGAAAGTAAACCGCATGCCAGACGAACCGGCTTATCTGGATTCCGTGGCATTGAATTTGCACGGCTTTTATGCGGGAGTGGAGCGTTTGTTTGAATTGATCGCTCGTCATATAGATGGGGCATTACCTGACGGTGCGATGTGGCACCGTGATCTTTTATATCGGATGACGCAGGACGTGCAGAAGATCCGTCCTGCTGTTATCAGCGATGAGACAGCTGAGCAGTTGGATGCACTGCGTCGGTTTCGCCATCTTGTCAGGAACGTCTATACGATGAGCCTAGATCCTGAGAAGATGGTGGATTTGGTTGAGGGACTGCCGATATTGTGGCCGAAACTCCGAGCCGAGTTAATGGCCTTTGCGGACTTTTTGGAACGGGTTGACGCGTGAGTAAGGTAGTTCCTGGATTCAAGCTACCCCTGGAACGGCCGTATCAATCGAGGAGTCATTGAGTTGATGACCGAACCATGCACCGACCTGCACGCGGCCGTGATCGACCTGTGCCGGCAGTACGACCTGGCGGTGCTCTACGTCTTCGGCAGCCGGGCGGAGGAGATCGCCGCCCGCGTCCGAGGGACGGAGGTCCCCCCAACCAGTGCCGGATCCGACGTGGACGTCGGGGTGCTCCCCGGACGGGCGCATCCCCTGGACGTCCGCGATCGGGTGCACCTGATGCAGGCACTGGAGGACCTCTTTGGGGTCGCACGGGTGGATCTGATCGTGCTGCCGGAGGCCGACCCGTTCCTGGCGGCCAATGTGATCCGAGGTGAGCGGCTGTACGCCGAGGACGACTACAAGGCCGATGAGTACGACCTCTACGTCCTGCGCCGCGCGGGCGACCTGGCGCCGTTCGAGCGTGCGCGGATGGCGCTGATCCTGGAGGAGGACCGATGACACCCGGACGGATATCGAAGCGTGTCTTGCTTGATCGCATCGAATGGATTGAGCGGATGCTTGCACGTATCCGTAGGCTGCCGTTGGATGATGAGGAGACCTTCCTCGCTGATGTCCGCAACGAGGGGGCTGCTGAGTCCTACCTCCGCCGTGCCCTGGAAGCGTTGCTGGATCTGGGTCGGCATATACTGGCCCGGGGTTTTGGTCAGGGGGTCACCGAGTACAAACAGATCGCTCGCCAATTGGCTCGACATCAGGTTTTGATCGAGCGCGAGGCGGATCTACTTGAAGAGATGGCGGGCTACCGCAACCGGATGGTCCATTTTTATCACGAGATCTCATCCATGGAGTTGTTTGCCATCTGTGCGAACCAATTGGACGACGTGGAACAGGTATTGGACGGCCTCAAACGATGGATCCGGGAGCATCCCGATCGTTTGGACGAGCAGATATGAATGTTACGAAGAGAAGTATGGACTGGATTCCCAGACATCGCTCAACGATTCGAGATCGGTAAGATGGGATAAGATTTCAGGATTCAACCTGCCCCAAAACGGCGGTATAGACCACCTGGTTGCAATATCTTTTATCTTTCGGTCTGAAGCTGGGTTTGACATTTGTTGGGGCGCGATTATACTGCATCCTTGCTGGGGGGCGTGACGTAGACGATGGTGAGCGTGAGCGATTCGAACCGGGCGCCTCCGCCGGGATCGAAACAGAAAGGAAGCGTGACTTGACCGAGGAACGGCGACCTGAATCCTATATGTACGAGGAGACGATCGACCTGCGCCCCTACATCGAGGCACTCTTTGCCTGGTGGTGGCTCATCGCGCTCTGCGCGGGCTTGGCGGGTGCAGCCGCGCTCCTCTTTAGCATCCTGCAACCCTCTGTGTACGAAGCGACGACTCGTGTCGTGGTGTTGAAGAGCCAGACCGAGATTTCGTTGGGCTCCGAGTTCGAGACGGTGACCAATGAGGACATCGACCTGGCGGAGACCGTCAGGGACGTCACGGGGCGGCGGCTGGCCCAACGGCTCAACAGTATGGCGGGCCTGGTCCAGAACGGGGCCATCGCCCAGCAGGTCTCCGAGGAGCTCAAGGGCGTGCTGACCGAGGAGGAGCGCGATCCCTCCCGTTTGTTGTCCGCTGTGAAGGGCCGCGTGCTGCAGTTGGATGCAGCCGATGCCGGGGACTTCCCGCTCAGTGACACCATCGAGATCGTGGTGACGTATGACGATCCCGAGAAGGCCGCCGCCATTGCAAATGCCTGGAGCCAGAAGTTCGAGACCTACGTGAATCAGATCTACGGCGATGCCTCGGTGACGCCCTTTACGGATATCTCCCAACAGCTCCTGGACGCGACCGACGAGTATGAGGCTGCGAAGGACGAGCTTCTCACATTTATGGCCGACAGTTACGAGGTCGCTGAGCTCCAGCGGCAGATTGAGGAGGAGCAGGCGATTATCGCCAGCCTCCGCATGGGCCGCCAGACGGCCATCTCCTCTATTGTGAACAAAGAGGTGGAGACCAAGCAGCAGTTGGTGGATTCCTACCTCCAGAACGATATGCAGAACCGTCTCTTCGCGTTTAACAAGGGCCAGGAGGCCAAACGCCGCATCCTGGGCACCTGGATCGACGCTGAGGCCGCCAACCGTGAGGCGGCGATTAATGGAGATCGCGAGATGCGGGTACAGTTGTTTAATGAGGCCGTTAATGCGGAGCTTGAAGCTCGGCTGGGTATTTTCCAACAGCAGCAGGAGAAACGTCTGGACGATCTCACGACCGCCTACACGCGCACACAGCAACTCGAAGGGCTGCTGGCGGAGGCGCGGTTGATGCGCGAGCAGTTGAACGAGGGCTGGGAGTTCAGCGCCGCCAGCACCGGACTGCCGCTGCTGGCCTTGAAGTCCCGCGTCTTCAGCGCGAGCGCCGGATTGCCCTTTGAGACCCTCGACCTGCAGGTGTCGTCCATCGACGGGCTCAGCCCGCAGCGCAGCGCGGGCGAGCAGATGGCCGACCTGGACGCGCTGATCGCCGCGCTTGAGGGGGAGATCGCCTCCCTGGAAACCTCCATTGCGGAGCAGTCGGAGATGCTGGCGGGTGGGTTGGGATACGAA
>DAOTTS010000201.1:0-12671 GCA_034437735.1 Anaerolineae bacterium | reverse complement strand
TTTGGTGCGGAGGTGGAGGGCGTTCCCTGCGATGAGCTGGAGGCGATCTTCCCGGCGGTCGAACAGGGAGATGCGGACTACGGGATGCTGGCGGCGGAGAACGCCGTGGCTGGCTCGGTCGCCGGGGCGTATGAGGTGCTGCTGCGCCACGATCTGCGTATCAATGCGGAGGTCATCTTTCACGTCCACCACATGTTGATGGCGATGCCCGGATCCACCGTCGAGGACATCCGGCGCGTGCGCTCCCATCCCCAGGCGCTGGCCCAGTGCCAGCGTTATCTGGATCGGTACGAGCTGCAGCCTGAACCGTCTTTTGACACCGCGGGCAGCGCACGGGATCTGGCGGCGGATCCGGATCCCGAAGTGGGGGTGATCGCCGGGGAATTGGCCGCCGAGCTCTATGGGCTCGAGATTCTCGATAAGAGTATCGAGGACTACCCGTTCAACTATACGCGGTTTCTCGTGCTTGGTCTCGAGGATCCTCCGAAGGCGCATCGGGCGAAAACGTCGGTTGTCTTCTCGACGCGTCACAAGCCGGGCGCGTTGTATGCGTGTATGGGCGAGTTCGCCAAGCGAGGCATCAATCTGACGAAGATCGAGTCGCGCCCGCGCCTCAACCAGCCGTGGCGCTGGATGTTTTATCTCGACTTCGAGGGCCACTGTCAGGACCCGTTGAGCGAGGCGGCTTTATTGGGGCTGCTGCGTCATTCGTCGTTTGTGAAGCTTTTGGGTTCGTATCCGATGGCGACGACGCCGGAACCTGAGGAGAACCACAGGGTTTACCGGCCCGTCCCGTGACGATCGGATCGCGTGTTGGCTGGAATGGAAGAGTGGTTTGAGCCTCGGCCTCGCCGAGGGTGGGAGTATGAGAATGATGATTATCATTATGAAGAGCGGTGCGAGTCGGGGTGAAGTCTCGAATGTCACAGCGCGCGTGGAACAGATGGGATGTCAGGTGCATCTTTCAGAGGGGGAGGAGCGCACCATTATCGGGGTGATTGGCAACGGTCGCCCTCTTGATCGCGAGCAGTTGGAGCGGATGTCCGGCGTGGAGCGGACGGTTCCTGTGCTTCGCCCGTTCAAATTGGCCAGCCGGGAGTTCCATCCCCAGAAAACCATCTTTGAGTTGGGGGAGGTGACCTTCGGCGGCCCAGAGGTGGTGATTATGGCCGGCCCTTGCTCCGTGGAGAGCCGCGAGCAGGTCTTGGAGACGGCCCATATTGTCAAGAAGGCGGGCGCGAAGGTGCTTCGGGGCGGTGCGTTCAAGCCACGGACGTCGCCTTACAGTTTTCAGGGCTTGGGTGAAGAGGGCTTGCGCTATCTAGCCGAGGCCCGGGACGAGACCGGACTCCTGGTCATCACCGAGGTGATGGAGCCGGACAAGGTGCCCCTGGTCTCTGCGTACGCGGATATTCTGCAGATTGGGGCACGGAGTATGCAGAACTATGCGCTGCTGCACGCCGTGGGGGAGGCGCAGAAGCCGGTGATGCTCAAGCGGGGAATGATGTCCACGATTGAGGAGTTGTTGATGTCGGCCGAGTACATTCTCTCCCACGGGAACGAACGGGTGATGGTCTGCGAACGGGGTATTCGCACGTTTGAGCCTTACACGCGCAACACGCTGGACGTCAGTGCGGTCCCGCTGTTGAATAATCTGACGCACCTGCCGGTGGTCGCCGATCCGAGTCATGGGACCGGGAAGTGGGAGTTGGTGGCGCCGATGGCCCGGGCTGCTGTGGCGGCTGGGGCAGATGGCCTCATCATTGAGGTGCATCCACGCCCCGAGGAGGCGTTGTCGGATGGGGCACAATCGCTCAAGCCCAAGCGCTTCCGAGAGTTGATGGCATCATTGTCGTCGATCGCCACTGTGGTCGACCGCACGATCTAGGAGGATCACGATGTCCGAGGGGGACTTTACGCCGGCCTTTGAATCGAAACCTGAAACGCTCCGTTCGCTGTCCGATTGCACGTTGACCGTCGTGGGCGTGGGTTTGATGGGTGGGTCGTTCGCCGGAGCGCTCGACGGGACGTGCGCGCGCGTGATCGGCGTCGACCGTGATGCAGGAACGTTGGATGAAGCGCGCGACCGAGGGCTGATCGATGAGGGGGGGACGGATCTGGCCCGGGGGGTGCGAGATGCCGACGTGGTGGTCCTCGCGACACCCGTCCGCTCCATCCTCCAGATTCTGGACGTGATTGGGCCGATGCTCGCGCCGGGGACGCTGTTGATGGATTTGGGAAGTACGAAAGCGCGGATCCTACAGAAGATGAGGGATCTTCCGGCTCACGTGGACGTGATCGGCGCGCACCCGATGTGCGGCAAAGAGACCTCCGGGGTGTCGGCTGCGGAACCCGGCCTCTACCGGGGACGGACCTTTATCCTCTCGCCGCTGCCCCGCACCCGTGCGTCGGGTGTCGCGACGGCGAAGGCGCTTGCGCGAGCGGTAGGGGCCAAGCCCTTGATCATTGAGGGGTTGCGACAGGACTTTCTGGTCGGGACGATCAGCCATCTGCCCTATCTGTTGGCGTGTGGCCTGGTCAAGACGGCTGACTCGATGACGTCGCCCGATCCCCTCGTCTGGGACATCGTCGCCGGCGGTTATCGTGACACCTCCCGGGTGGCGGGTAGTGACATCACGATGATGCTGGATATCCTGATGACCAATCGGGATAACGTGGCGGAGGCCGCGGCCACGTTCATTGAGCACTTGCAGGGGTTGGTGCGTCTGATTGAGGCGGAGGATGAGGACGCACTGCGTTCGGCGCTGACGAAGATCCGCAGCTTGCGAAAGGAGATGTATCCATGAGCCATTGGATGATTGAGGGCGCGGGTGCTGCTCTGGAGGGGCAGACGTCCCTGCCCGGCGATAAATCAATCTCACATCGGGCGCTGATGTTAGGCGCGTTAGCGAGCGGCACCAGCCGGGTTCGAGGCTTTTTGCCCGCGGGCGACTGCCTCGCGACGGTCGGCTGCGTGCGCGCGCTCGGCGTCGACGTCGAACGTCCGACCCCCACCGATGCGGTGATTCACGGGCGGGGGCTTAATGGGCTTCAACCGCCCTCGGCGCCTCTCAACTGCGTGCGCTCCGGCACGACGATGCGCTTGCTCTCCGGCATCCTCGCCGGGCAGCCCTTTGCAAGCGAGGTCACCGGCGCGCCTCAGTTGTTGCGCCGTCCTATGCGCCGTATCACGCGGCCGCTCAGGTCGATGGGCGCGGAGATTGAGGACGTGGAGGGGCACGGCCCGTTAAGGATACGTCCGGGAGCCCTCCAAGGACGAGACCACGTCCTGCCGGTGGCGAGTGCCCAGGTCAAGAGCGCCATTCTGCTCGCCGGGTTGTATGCTCCGGGGCAGACCGTCGTCCACCAGCCGGGTCCGGCGCGGGATCATACGGAGCGCATGCTGGCGGCGCTTTTGAGGCCTAAAGCCGGGGATGAGAACCCCGATGAGCCTTTGGTCCGCTACACGGCGGCGTCGGTGCATCTGGACGCCGGACGCATCGGGCAGATGTCTCCGATGGATCTTCGGGTGCCCGGCGATCTTTCATCGGCAGCCTTTTTGATCACTGCTGCGCTGCTGGTGCCGAGCTCGGAGATTCTCCTGGAGGGGCTGGGGATGAACCCGACCCGCACCGGATACCTCGATGTGCTGCGGTCGATGGGGGCCGATATCGCAGTTCTGGAACAGGCCGTTCAGGAGGGGGAGCCGGTCGGCACCTTGCGCATCAGGGCGGGAGGTCTGAACGGCGTTGAAGTCTTTGGCGATACGGTCGTTCGGATGATCGACGAGTTCCCAATTCTCGCGGTCGCGGCAACACAGGCGGAGGGCACCACGGTGGTCCGTGATGCTGCCGAGCTCCGCGTGAAGGAGACGGACCGGATTGCCGGTATCGCAGCGGCGTTGGAGAAGATGGGCGGTGCGATTGAGACGCGTCCTGATGGTTTTGTGGTCGAAGGACCGTGTCGGCTTCGGGGTGCGGTCGTCGACAGCCAAGGGGATCACCGCTTGGCGATGGCGTTGGCCGTTGCCGGCCTGATCGCTGAGGGTGAGACGGTCGTCACGTCGGCGGATTGCGTCTCGGATTCGTTTCCGGGGTTTAGCGAGACCCTTCAGGAATTGGGAGCAGCCATCCGGGAGGTGGGAGCAGATGGGTGAGGTTGCTGCGTTGTTGAATGGGGAGACCCAATTGTTCGGTGTGTTGGGATGGCCTGTCGCCCACAGCATGTCACCGGCTATGCATAATGCGGTGCTGCGCGAACTGGGGTTGAATGGGTGCTACGTGCCCTTTCCTGTGCGCCCGGGGCAGGTCCGGGAGGCTGTGCGGGGGCTCGTCGCACTGGGCGTCCGCGGGGTGAACGTGACGGTCCCTCACAAGCAGGCCGTGATGGCAGAGATGGATGAGATTGCACCCGAGGCGCAGGCGGTGGGCGCGGTTAATACGGTCGGTATCGAACGCAGTCCCGATGGCGACGTCCTGCTTCGTGGGAGCAACACGGACGTTCCGGGCTTCTTGTCGGGGCTGGAAGCCCATGGATTCGAGGTCCGGGGAGCCCGTGCTGTGGTGGTGGGAGCGGGGGGCGCGGCCCGGAGCGTGATCTTCGCGCTGATGCAGGAGGGGGTCGCACGGGTGAAGGTCCTCAATCGCACTCCCTCTCGTGCCCGCCGGCTGGTGGCAGACTTTGCGTCACCCCGCCTGGAGAGCGGGGCTCTGGACGTGCAGACGCTGGCGGCTGAGGCTGCCGTGTCAGATCTGCTGGTCAACGCGACCACGGTCGGGATGTGGCCTGAGATTGCCGGGTCGATTTGGCCCGAGGAGGAGGGGATCCCCGAGCATTTGACCGTCTACGATCTCGTCTACAATCCGGTGGAGACTCGGCTTCTCCGCCGGGCGCGGGAAGCCGGAGCCGGGGTCATCGACGGCCTGGGGATGTTGGCTTACCAGGGTGCGCTTTCACTGGATGTGTGGGTGGATGAGGATCTGGTCATCGATGACGTCGCGGCGACGATGCGGCGTGTGGCAGCGCGGGCGTTGCAGGACGGCCAAAGGTAAGAGACGGCAGTGTTTTCTACACTTTTTCAGCTTGATCGTGTAGAGTTAGTGATGGATCTCAGAAGGCGCAATTTTTAGGAATGGAGAGAAGCGATTATGAAGGTTGAAAGCGTATTTGACGAATTTCAATGGCGGGGTCTGGTTTACGACCACACCGAGGGATTGCCGGAAGTGCTTGAGACGGCATCTGTCACCGCTTATATCGGATTTGATCCCACGTCCGACAGCCTGCAGGTTGGGAACCTGCTGGCCTTGATGGGGTTGGCCCGGCTGCAGCGTTTCGGCCACCATCCCATCGCTGTTGCGGGTGGGGGCACGGGGATGATCGGCGATCCCAGCGGTAAGTCGCAGGAACGTCAACTTCTGAGCCGTGAGCAGGTGGAGGCCAACGTCGCGTCCATCCGGGGACAGCTCGAACGGTTCCTTGACTTTGACGCCGAGGCCAACCCGGCGCGGATTGTGAACAACGCCGAGTGGTTGACGACGATTCCGATGATGGACTTCTTGCGCGACATCGGGAAGCACTTCACCGTCAACTACATGATAGCCAAGGATTCGGTCAAATCCCGGCTTGAGCGGGAGGACGGTATTTCCTACACTGAGTTCAGCTACATGCTTCTGCAGGCGTACGATTTTCTCCATCTCTATGATGCCTTTGATTGCACGTTGCAGTCCGGTGGTAGTGACCAGTGGGGCAACATCACTGCGGGCGTGGAACTGATTCGCCGCAAGCGGAGCGCGCGGGCGTACGGACTTGTCTACCCGCTGGTCACGGGAGCCGATGGCGCCAAGTTGGGCAAGACCGCCAAGGGGACGATCTGGCTCGATCCAGAGCGCACCTCACCCTACCGCTACTACCAGTTCTGGCTCAATCAGGAGGACGCCGACGTTATCGACCTCCTTAAATACTTCACGTGGCTGGACCAAGAGGCGATCTCGGATCTGGAGGAGAAACTGCAGGCACATCCCGAGCGCCGCGAGGCCCAGCGGACGTTGGCTCAGGAGATGACCCGCATTACGCATGGAGAGACCGCACTTCAGAAGGCCGAGCTCGCGTCTCAGGTGCTCTTTGGTGGGGATCTCGAGGGGCTGAGCGCCGACGACATCGCGGATATCTTCGCCGACGTGCCTTCGAGTGACGTGCCCAAACACGATCTTGAAGGAGAGGGAGCCTCGTTGGTTGCGGTGATGGATGACGTTGACCTATCGCGATCGCGGGGCGCGGCACGCCGGCTGCTCAAGAGCGGCGGCGTCTACGTCAATAACCGGCGGGTGCAGGCGTCCGATCGGACCCTGACGTTGGATGATGCAATCGAGGGGCGGTTTATCGTCCTGCGGCGCGGCAAGAAGACTTATCATCTGCTTCGTGTGATCGACTAGTACGTAAGGCTGGATGGAAGTCGACGGTGGGAGGGCCCGGTCGTAGGAAGGATCGGGCCTTTCTGCTAACCGGTAAGGGGAGGGAAGGGATATGGAAATTCTGGGTGGCCCGCTGTTTGCCGTGGCCGGCGCGGGTGAGTCCCACGGGCCGGGATATACTACGCTCGTTTTTGGGTGCCCACCGGGGCTGAAACTTTCGCGTGCGAGGATCCAGCAGTCGTTGGATCGCCGCCGTCCGGGGAGCACGCAGCACGGCACGACCCGCCGGGAGGGGGACCGGGTTGTCCTGCTCTCCGGTCTCTACGCCGAATCCCACGAGACCTTGGCCGCCGGCCCGGAGATCGCTCTTGCGTTTGCGGGTGCGGAGGGGGACGCGTCCGTTCGGACGTCGACGTACGAGGAGGGGTACACGACCGGGGAACCCATAGCGGCGCTGGTCCTCTCCGCGTCCAAGCGTTCGCGCGATTACGCCCAATTCACCGGTCCCACTGGGGAGGTGCGACCGGGGCATACGGATCTGGTCAAGCATTTTCAGTCGCGTGGGTTTGTTGACGTGCGCGGTGGAGGCCGGTCGAGTTACCGGTCGACGATCTCGGACGTCATCGGCGGGGCGGTCGCCCGGGCGTACCTGGCGGATGCGTTCGGCACGGCTTTTCTGTCGTCCGTAGTCCGGGTTGGGGATCTGACGGCCTCGCAGGCGCTGGCGGACCGCTTCGAGCGGCTGGCTGTTGCGCAGGCGGCAGGTGGTCGGGTCCCGTCAGCGGAGGTTCAGAAGATCGAAGCCGAGCTTCAACGGGGCGTGTTTCCCACGCTGGATCACGACTTCGCGCGCGAGGCCGTGGCCCGCATTGAGGCGCTGCGGGAGGATGGGGACTCAATCGGTGCCGTCGTCGAGGTGGTAGGCGTCAACGTGCCGGCGCTTGCGGGTGCTCCACTCTATCAAAGTCTTAAGCTCCGGCTCCTGGGCACCCTCGGCGGTGTCAATGCCGCGCGGGCCTGCGAATTGGGCGCTGGATTCGAAGTTGCTCAACGGCGAGGTAGTGAAAACAACGATTCCATCCGATCCACCGGCTATCAGAGCAACAACCACGGCGGGTTGCTGGGCGGGATTACGACGGGGATGCCTCTGGCCTGTCGTGTCACTTTTAAACCGACCTCTTCGATCCTCAAACCGCAGCGATCGGTCAATAAGCGCTTGGACGACGTTGACTTTGTCATCCGGAAGGGGCGTCATGATCCCTGTGTGGGGTTGAGGGTGGGGGTCACCCTGGAGTCGCGGATGGCCATCGAATTGCTTAACGCCGTGCTGATGCAGGAGGCGACGCATGTCGATCCATTCGCGTTCCGTCTTTTTGAACAGGGGGGTGTATGAGGAATTGGATCATCACGGGATTTATGGGAACGGGGAAGACGTCGGTGGGACGAGCGGTCGCGCAGCATCTCTCCCGTCCGTTTGTTGATATGGATGCGGAGATCAAGGCGCGGGCCGGAAAGTCTATCCGGCGGATCTTTGAAGAGGACGGCGAGCCTGCGTTCCGCCGGTTGGAGTCGGCGGTCTGTGAAGACCTAAGTGCGCGGTCAGATCTTGTCATCGCGACGGGAGGCGGTGCGCTCGTTGACCCTGCAAACCGTGAGGTCCTGATGCGTTCCGGGCAGGTGATCTGTCTCACGGTTGACACCTCGGAGGTGCTGAACCGGGTGGGGCACGATAGGACGCGTCCCCTGCTCAACGGCCCCGATCCGGAGGGGGCGGTGAGCGATCTGATGCGGGCGCGCGAGCCGGCCTATGCATCCATCCCTTGGCAGGTCGAGACGACGAATCGCACGGTGGACGAGGTCGTCGAAGCGGTCCTGGATTTGGTCGATGCTCAGCTTCTCACGGTCACCCATCCCTCGGGATCTTACGAGATTGCGATCGGATCGGGACTGCTTCAGTATGTGGGTGGGACGGTGCGGGCGCTGGGTCTCCCCAGGGACACGGGGGTTGCCCTGATCTCCAACGACGTGGTGGCCCCTCTGTATGCGGATGAGGTGATCCGATCCTTGCAGGAGGCCGGACTGCGCTCTTTCCTCCATACGCTGCGCGACGGGGAGGAACACAAGCGATTGGCGAGTGTGCGTGAGATCTACGATGCCTGTCTGGATGCGGGGATGGATCGAGGGGGCGCGGTGATCGCCCTGGGGGGCGGTGTGACCGGCGATATCGCGGGATTTGCCGCTGCGACGTATATGCGAGGGGTGCGCTTTGTCCCGCTTCCCACGTCGCTTCTGGCGATGACCGATGCCAGTGTGGGGGGCAAAACCGGCGTCGATCTTCCCCAGGGCAAGAATCTCGTCGGGGCCTTCAAGCAGCCTGAGCGTGTGCTGGTCGATACGGCGGTGCTGCGCACCCTGCCGGAGGAGGAGTTCCGTTCCGGGATGGCCGAGATCATCAAGCACGGGATCCTGGGCGATGCGGTGCTCTTTGAGGCGCTCGCGGATGGCCCAGCGGAGGAGGGGCTGACGCTGGCTCCGGGGCTGCTCGCCCGTTCGATCCACGTCAAGATCGAGGTTGTGGAGTTGGACCCCTTTGAAGGCGGCCGGCGGGCGGTGCTCAATCTGGGCCATACGGTTGGACACGCCCTGGAGCGGCTCAGCGGCTTCACACTCCGCCACGGGGAGGCGGTGAGCATTGGCCTCGTGGCGGCTGCGCGGATTGCCGAGCGGCTGGGCTGTGCTGAAGGGGGATTGGCCGAACGCATTGTCTCAGCCCTGCGTGCCTGGGGGCTTCCGGTTGTCTGTCCCGCCTATCCGGTGTCCGTCATCCTAGAGGCGATGACCCACGATAAGAAGAAACGGCGGGGGCGGCTCCGGTGGGTGCTGCCCCGGTCGATCGGTGAGGTTATCCTGTCGGATGAGGTGCCGCGGGCTTGGGTTGGAGACGTTTTGATTGAGATGGGGGCGAAGCGAGAGAATGACTAGTCAACGGAATGGTTCAGAGGCGCGAACGCCTAGACTTAACATTTTGGTGGTGCACGGTCCGAACCTCAACCTTCTAGGCTCCAGGGAGCCCGAGACCTATGGACGGGTGACCCTGGAGCAGATCAATCAATTTCTCAGGGAGGAGGCAGAGCGTCTGGGCGTCACGCTGCGGATTGTTCAATCGAATGGCGAGGGCGCGCTTGTCGATGCTCTCCACGAGGCAAGGACATGGGCCGATGGGATCGTGATGAACCCGGCGGCCTACACCCATACCAGCGTCGCACTCCGGGATGCGGTGGCGGCCGTGGGGCTGCCGGCGGTGGAGGTGCATCTATCCAATATTCACGCCCGCGAGTCCTTCCGGCACACGTCGTTGATTGCGCCGGTCTGTGTCGGGCAGATCAGCGGCTTTGGATGGCGCAGCTATCGGTTGGGATTGAACGCCCTCGTGGACCACGTGATCGCTCGGCGGTCAATTCAGGATGTGGGAGTTTAGCGTACGTAGTGATGATACTACGGTTATGGATCATGGAGGATCGATGAAAAAGGCTCAACGATTGAAAAACCTGCCGCCTTATCCCTTTGCGCGCTGGTCTGCTGAGGTGGCGGCTGTCAGGCAGCAGGGACAGGACGTGATCCGGTTGGACATTGGGAATCCGGATATGGCGCCGCCCAAGACGGTTATCGATAGGCTCTGCCGCTCCGCGCGCGATGCAGATCACCACGGCTATGCCGGCTATCGGGGATTGCCGTCGCTGCGCCAGGCGATCACCGACTACTATGGACGCCGTTTCGACGTCGATCTCAATCCGAACACCCAGGTTGTGCCCCTGATCGGCTCGAAAGAGGGGATCGTCAATATGGCCCTGGCAGTTCTGGATCCTGGGGATGTGGCATTAGTCCCGGATCCAGGTTACGCGCCCTATATGATGGGTACGATGTTGGCTGGTGGGGAGGTTTATACGATGCCCCTCGATGCCGAGCGGGCGTTCCGTCCCAACCTGACCGGGATTCCGTCCGACGTATTGGAGCGCGCGAAGGTGATGTGGCTCAACTATCCCAACAATCCCACAGGTGCGGTGGTCGATCTGGACTTTTTGACCGAGGTCGTGGATTTTGTCCGCCGTCACGATCTTCTGCTTTGCTACGATGCGCCCTACACCGACGTGACCTATGGGGACTATACGGCGCCCGGTGTGCTTCAGGTTGAGGGCGCAATGGAAGTCGCGGTCGAGTTCAACTCACTCTCCAAGACGTTTAATATGGCCGGTTGGCGTCTCGGCATGGCAGTCGGCCAGCCGGAGGCGCTGGAGGCCTTGGCTCAGGTCAAGAGTAACGTCGACTCGGGGATGTTCCATCCTCTCCAGGAGGCGGCCGTTGCGGCGCTGTCAGTTGAGCCCTCCTGGATCGCTGAGCGTAACAGCCGCTATCAAACCCGTCTCGATCTGATTGTTAAGGGGCTTCGGGATGCCGGTATGGATGCGGAGATGCCGGACGCAGCGCTCTACGTGTGGGCGGCGGTCCCTGCCGAGCGCGGAGCGGCCGAGGCCTTTGCTAGGGCGTTGCTCACGGAGACGGGCGTCGCGGTGGCGCCGGGTCCTTTCTTTGGTGCGTCGGGCGAAGGCTATATTCGGGTCTCGGCGACGGCACCGACTGGTCGGGTGCGGGAGGCGATGCGGCGGCTGCGCTCATACGTCGGCTGACGGGTTAAGCGAGTGCGTCTGGGTGCGGTATACCTGGATCCAGCCCATCCCCCATGGATCCCGGCGCCAATTGCCCTGGATCTCGAGGACGCGCCAGGGGGCTGGATGTTTCCGCGAGCGTCCGGTTTTAGCCGTGGCCCACGTTGATCCATCCCAGAGATAGAAGCCGCCCCCACCGGTCCATCCGGGGAGGCGAACCGCCCACGTATGAACCGGTTGTCCGGGCTGCCAGCGTTCCGGTGTGAGAGGCGCGGCGTCCGGATGCTGTTCGATTTGAGTCGGGAGGTAAGCGCGGAGGGCCGCGATCGGATAGCCCAGCACGCGCTTTTCCCAGGTCAGGTGTTGCGCCAGGTCTGCCGGGGGACGCCGGTGATCCAGAAAATCGAAGGCGAGCTGGTACGCATTGCCGGCCTGGTGAATCTCTCGCGCCAGGGCCAGCATGGTCGGGCGGTTGGGGCCTAAGCCGTCCAGGGCCCCGCATTGGATCAGGTGGGTCATCTCTTTAATACGCAGGGGCGCCCGGCTCATTAGATCCCGCACGTCGGAGAATGGCCCCTCCTGACGCGCGTGGATGATAGCGTTGATAGCGTGGTGACGGAGATTCCGAACCTCGCCCAGCCCCATCCACAGAATGGCCTGATCCCTTTCCCATTGCAGGTTGAAGTGAGCGATGCTGTGATTGACGTGGGGAGGACGGACGTCGACTCCCAGCCGGATAGCCTCGGCCATATAGACGGCGGGATGATGAAACCCACCCCAGGTCTGCAACCGGGCGCAGAAAAAGGCCGCGGGCCAGTGGGTCTTGATAAAGGCAGAACGGTAACTGACGTCGGCATAGGCGGTTGCGTGCCCTTGATTGAAGCCGTATCCGGAGAAAGCTTCGACCTGATTCCAGAGCTGCTCCGCCTGCTGGGGCATCATACCCGGACCGTCTGGTGGTTCGCGCCTGCACCCTCTCGTGAATGCCTCGTGCATGCGGAGCATCTCCTGGGGTTGCATTTTGCTCATGCCCCGTCGCAGATGGCCTGCTTGTTCCCAGCTCAATCCGGCGAACTCTGTTGCGACGCGCAGAATCTGCTCCTGGAAGATCAGGACGCCTTGGGTCGGTCCCAGAATCGGTTTCAGGGTGGGGTGAAGGTACTGCACCTCCGCGTCGCCGCTGTATCGTTGTACGAAGATATCAGCCATTCCGCCGGTCGCCGGGCCGGGTTTGAAGAACGCATTCGCCACGGCAAGATCCCGGACGGTTTGGGCCTTCAGTTTTCGCAGCGTCCGCCGGGCGCCCTCCGATTCGCATTGGAAGACGCCCACGGTCTCGCCAGACGCCAGGATTTCGGCGGTGGGTGGATCGTCGAGAGGGATGTTGTCCAGCTTGAAGGCGAGATCATGGTGCCTGCGGACCTGTTCGGCGGCATCGGCTAACACGGTCAGCGCGCGAATGCCCAACAGATCGATCTTCGGCAGACCTAAGCCTAGATTTCGCACCTTAACAGTTAAATAGAAGGGGGATAAAGTGGCGGAATCGTCCTTTTGTGGCAAAGTATAGGTGTCAAAGCCCACTAGCCAAAGAAGAACG
>DAOTTS010000200.1:0-12233 GCA_034437735.1 Anaerolineae bacterium | reverse complement strand
TACGACAGTGCGTTGGTGCCGGTGGCGCTGGTGAATCAGTTGGTGTCGCTGTCGCAGCATCCGAGTACCAGGATTTTGCAGCGGTTCGCGAAGGAGCAGGTGGGTGGGTAGGGGGTTGGCTAGCATGATCATGATAAAAAATGAACTAATGACGAATCTGCCAATCAAGGAGTTAACGGAGGACTTACACGCGTTTCTGGACCTGTTGACAGCCCAGTTACCCGACCATAGATTGCGTAAAGTCAGGGATTTGACGTTGAGAGGGATTATCGACGCGCAATTAGCAATTATCACGGAAATAGCGCGAATCCTTATCCATAATGAGGTGACTATCCGCTCATCAGCGAGTGGCAAATCCGTGTATACGCAGTGGCGTGATCGGCCTCACATTGAGTATATCTATCGCTTCGACCAAAAAGAGGGCTTCGATATCGAAGATGTGCGAGTCTAGATTCTAGAACGGATGCGTCGTATCTTCCCCTTGGTGCTGGTGGCTGCGCTCTTTGTGTATCACATCGCGAATGCCTGGCCTCCGGAAGTGGGTATTGTGGCGCCAACATTTAGGGGATATGCTCGGGCTGGATTCGGACTGTGATGATCCGCATCTGTTATTTGCGAGCATTCGAGCTGTTTTCGTGAAGGTGGCTACCTTGATGTTCGCTAATGAATGTGCGTTCCCAAGGTGACGTGGAGTTACGGGTGATCTCTTGACACGCGGGTAATGTTAGTGTATCATGTATTCTAATTCACTAACAATGAATACGGTAGCTATTTTCTATTGTACCGGCAAGGCGTCAGCCCGCCGAAGGCGGAAGGGCTTTAGCCCGGAATCCCTCAGCTTTAGCGGAGGGGCGTTCAATAGGGGGAGGGGTTCGATGGCATCGCTGGATGAATTTGCGCAATTTATTGATAGTTTCCACATACATGACGATGATGCGGTTCATCGTTTGAAATGTTGTGTTGTTACGGGTATACCGCCTGGGAACGTGCCGGAGATCACGGTGACCGTTGATTGTGAGAACAGACGGGTGATGGGATGTGAGCTATGATGTCGAAACCGCAAATTGAGGCGCTTTGTGATCGCCTGGACATTCCCATGGCTGGACGCAGATATATCCGTTACGTGCGAGAGTCCGCACCGGATCGTGTGGTGCACAGCAGCCCGCGCAATACAACGGCGCGCTATCCCAGCCGCAAAATGGGATGGACCGTTCAGGCCGAAAGTTCGACGGTGGAATTGCCATTCGTGTATTCGCTGGAGGTTGATGACGACGTCCTGGAGTATTTCGCCCAACCCAGACGCCTCAAAATTAGCTACAGACATAGGGACGGAAAGAACGTTGGATTTTTCCATACTCCAGATTACCTTGTGATCCGAAAAAATTCTGTCGAAATCGTCGAATGCAAGGCCATCGGAAAAATGGCAGAACTTCACGCCAACGCGCCGGAACGTTATTGTCAGGATGCAAATGGGACATGGCGTTGTCCGCCAGGTGAGGTTGCGGTTGCAAAACGCGGCCTCACCTATGTGTTGTGGACAAACGACAGGGTAACACCCGTCTACGTACGGAATGTGCGTTTCCTCACGGATTACATATTTTCGATACATCCCGAGGCGGATTCCGAATGGCGTGAGACCATCCAATTGATGGTTAGGGATAATCCTGGTGTCTACCTCGATGAGGTATTAGGCAACGTACCGTCGGACTATGTCGATACGCTCTATACAATGGTCGCGAATGGGGAGATCTATGTGGACCTCGATCGAGTACCTCTTGGTGAGCCGGATATTGTGCGTATTTACCCTGATAAGATCTCGGCTGACGCTCACATAAACATGTATACTGCTGCTACACCGGCCAAGGCGGCTGACCCATTTGCTGTTGATGTCGTGATCGGCAATGTGGTTCTGTGGGATGATAAACCGTATCGCGTCCTGGCAATGGACGCTCAAACCGTTGCACTCATCGATACGGAGGGGCAGCGTACAATCGATATCTCACACGCGCAATATGTTGATTTGGCTGAAAGGGGGAAAATCGTCCCTGACGGCGTAGTGGATTCTCTCAGTCAGAGGGCATGGGATATTTTGAATAGCGCCTCGCCTGAGGAGATGGCAATTGCCAATTACCGATACGCGTGCATTCTGGCCGACGAACGCGGACAACCGCTGCCGGTTCGGGATGGCTCATCGCCTGCAGCGCGGACCCTCCGCCGATGGAAACGGAAGAAACGACTGGCTGAGGAAGCGTATGGCAACGGGTTTTTGGGGTTGATTCCTCGGGCAGAGAAGGGCGGGAATAGGTCCGCGCGGTTGATCCCCGAGATGGAGACGCGTATGACCACCGCTATCAAGGAGCTGTTCGAGAGCCCGGACCAGATGGACAAGGGGGCTGTCTATAAGGGTTTTGTTATGGATTGCCGGGCAGATGGATATATTGACGATGAAATTCCCTCTTATACGACATTTCTCGATCGCATCCAGGCGCGTTCGGGACCAGATCAGGAGCGTACGCGTCACGGGCGAAAGGCCGCGTATCAACGGGAGCCGGTACGAGCTGATTATGAGGGCCCGCGTCAGGGAGATCGCCCGTTCGAATTAGTACATTTTGATCACACTCCACTCGATGTCCAGCTGCGATGCTCGACGACTGGGGCATTATTAGGGCGTCCGTGGGCATCATTTGCAACGGATGGGTACTCGCGCAGGCTGCTGGCGGTCTACCTGACGTTTGAGCCGCCGAGCTATCGGTCATGCATGATGTTGTCGCGGGAAATAGTTCGTCGGTTTCATCGGTTACCACAAACGATTGTTGTTGATGGTGGGAAGGAATTTGGTTCAGTTTATTTTGATTCGTTATTGGCAATGTATGGGGTTGAGAAGCGGGTCAGGGCAGGCAATCCAAAAGGCGGCAGTGTTGTCGAGCGTTTGTTCGATACCAGCAACGAAAACTGGATCCACGCCGTACTGGGTAGTACTCAGCTGATGACGAACGTTCGAGAGGTTGGCGCTGACGTAGATCCACAACGGCTCGCAGTTTGGACGCTACCGGCGTTTTATCGACGGTTAACGGAATGGGCCTATACGGTGTACGATCAAGTGCCTCATAGACGCCTAGGTCAGAGCCCGCGCGACGCTTATGCGTATGGGATGGAGCGTAGCGGATATCGAACCCATAGGCTCATATCCTACGACGATTTCAGGGATATGTCGCTGCCATTGGTCTCGCCCAACGGTACACGATTGGTGAGGGAACGTGTGGGCGTACAGAACATGTACGTAACGTATTGGTCTGATATGTTTAATGATAATTGGATCGGGGAAACTGTCCGGGTTCGTTACGATCCGTTTAATATTGGTGTCGTGAAGGCGCTCTTGGGTGACGAGTGGGAGGTATGTCGCAGTCGATTCAACTATATTCTACAGTATCGGACGGAGCGCGAGCTCCAGATTGCATCGGAGGCCATTCGACAACGACAGCGCAATGGTCGTGCCGCCGCGCTAAATGATTTTCAAATTGCGGAATTCCTGCGTTCGGTAAAAGAGGAAGGTGTCGCGTTGAAGGAGCGTTGGCGGGCGCTGGAAAACCGTCACGTGTTGGCTGCGATCAATGAGGGAGTGGCAGAATCGGGAATGCCAGCCGATATAGAGGGGGATGATGAGGAAAACCAGTCGGGAGTTACGGATTGGTCGGCGTATGCTGATGATGACATCGAGACCTATCCGGAGTATTAGGATGATGGATACGTTTACATGCCCCTCAGACCTACGTAATGTTTCCAAAGAAGATCGGCTTCGTTATTTCGACGATCAGTTAATTAAGCATGAAATCTTGCGTAGAGTGGATAAGGCGCTGATGAACGCTATCCGCCAACCCTGTGGCTACTCCCTTATCCTTGTATATGGTCCTACCGGGGTGGGCAAAACCACGCTTCAGAAGCACGTTCATAATGCTCTTGTTGAGGACTTCTTGGCGAGTAACGGACAAAATCCGGGTTATATTCCGGTTATCAATATGGAGGTGATTCCGCCTGGGACTCAGATGTTCAGCTGGAAAACGTTTTACAAGGGCTTGTTGGCGGCTGCTGATGAGCCGCTCATAAATTACAAAATTGACCTCAATGCCCACGGCATAAAACACAATAAGGACGGTAAACTTATTATCGGTCGTTCGACGACTGAAGCGGATCTAAGGGTTGCGGTAGAACATTGCTTGAAATATCGCGGGTTAAATGCAGTGATTCTTGATGAGGCCCATCACCTAGGTAAGGTTTCCCCAAGCAGAATGCAGGACCAAATGGACGTGATAAAATCTCTTGCGAACGCCACTGAAACAATTCTTGTTTTGATAGGGACTTATGAATTGCTGAAACTGACGAATCTGTCCGGTCAGTTAAGTCGGAGGAGTTTGTCCATTCATTTTGAGCCGTATGAGGCAAATGTGAACGGGATCAAGGCGATTGTAAATGCGGTCGGAAGCTTCTGCGATGCTATGCCGTTCAATACCCCTCCCACCCTCGTTAATTATGTTGAATATCTGTATTCTGGATCGGCGGGATGTGTCGGCCTTCTAAAGCAATGGTTGACTCGGGCGGTCTGGGCCGCATTAGATGAGAATGCACCAACTGTAACGTATCAGCATCTCGAACAGACCATTATGCCACAACGCGAGCGGTTGCGGATTGCGGAGGAAATTGAGTATGGTCGACGAGTTTTGAGTGAGACAAAGGATCAGGAGGATAGAATTCGGCGCCTGATTGGATTGGACGAGCTCGACGATGAGGTAAAGGACGCGGCGGAAATCAAAAAACGAAGAGGGAAACCTGGTATCCGCAAGGACCCGCGCGATCCTGTGGGGCCCTATGCATGAGAGGGCAATTTACAGGAGATTTCACATACAAATCTACAGGATCATCCTTCCTAGCACATAGCATCTTGTACTCTGTCGAGCCCATAGGTATAGGAACACCATATGCCGAATCATTCACCAGTTATATAGCCCGCTTAGCCATGGCACATTGCGTTACCCCAAACGATCTATTCATGCAGTTCCTATGGCAGCAAATGGGCCAGACGTTTCGAACTGCAGACGGCACAATAGCGGACAAGGATCACCGACGTATGCGACGGATTTTTCGCGATTCGCATGCGCTCAACGGTCACACAAGTAAAGCGGCTAGGTGGGTCAACCTTATCAGTAGGTTGACAGGGCAAAAATTAAGCTTTCTTACACTGCTGCCGTGGGCTGCGGTTATCGCCAGACGCGGATTGCGTCGCCACGAGCGTGCATGGTGTCCGGATTGTTACGCGCACGATGCGAGAGAGGAAGCTATACCATACGATCGTCTGTTGTGGGCGGTGAGGGCAGTTCAGATGTGCCCTATCCATCAATCGGCACTTATAACCGTCTGTCCATCCTGTCAGCATACGATGCCGTGGCTCGATTCGTATACGCGTCCGGGATATTGCAGTTACTGCGGTCGATGGTTAGGTAGTGATGAGACTAGTGGTCAAGGTAGCTTGTCAGAAGAAAACGAGTTATTTGAGGAACAACTGCAGGTAGCGATCTCGGTCGGTAGGGTTATCGCTGCCTCGCCCGATATTGAAGGAACACCTGCCCGTGAGGGGTTCGCTAACGTGATAAACGCGTGTATTGATGCTAAAACCAATGGTAATGTGGCTGATTTTTCTGCACTCATCGATGTTCCGTACAACACCGTTAGTAATTGGAAACATGGAAATAGCATCCCAACGATTGAAAATCTTGTGAATATATGTGACCGGTTGAATATTCCGCTGAAATCTGTGGTCGAATGCGATTGTGAGTCGATCCGCACCTTTTTGGAATCTGTACGGGTACCGAATGATGGAAACAGTCGTACTCATCGTAAATGTCGGGTTGATGTGGAGCGGATACGGGCTAGCATTGAGAGGATAATCGCTGAGGAAGCAGTTCCACCTCCGTCACTAACTAGCGTAGCCAGAGGTCTTGGACATGATCTTGGTACGATCAAGCGCCACTGTCGGAAACTGAGCGAGCAGATTTCCCAGCGATATTGGGCGTACCACCGCGATAAGCGCGTTCGGGCACGTATGATCCTGGAGGCCGCGTTACGGGATGACGTTGAGCCACCACTATCGTTTACCGAAGTATGTCACTGTAATGGCCTGAGTAGGCGAACAATGTATGAATGGTTTCCAGAGTTGAGTTATGCCATTGCAGGCAGGTACGAGGCCTATCTCTCTCGGTTGGCTGAGCTGCGCACGGAGACAATACGAAGTAACGTCTATGAAGCAGTTTTGTCGCTTTATAAACGTGGCGAGATACCCACTATGAATAAGGTCTTTTCAGCGATCAACGATCCGACCTGCTTTCCTATGGATCCAACATTCAAGGTGGCATTCAACGATGCAATATGTGAATTGGATATTGGGTAGAATCTCAGGCTATGCAGAACTCGATACCTGTCGTTTATCCTGTTTGGGACCTGAAGCCTCCAAGACCGCTTCCCCACTCTTATCTCTATCATCTAGAGCCAATTGGGATCGGCACACGGCATATCGAATCGCTGACGAGCTATACGGAGCGGTTGGCTGCTGCTCATACTGTGACCGTCCGAGACCTTGTCCGTGAAGAAGTCTTTCCCCGCTTCGAACGGTCCTATCTTTGGCGCCACAAACATGCCTCCCGTCAAAACACCTTCTGGTCGGAGAAAACCCGAGCGCTCAATAGCACTGGGGATTGGGCTATGGATTGGGTTGGTATTCTTGAAGAACTGACCGATTGGTCGGATCTAGAAGCGTTGGCGATGATATCTTGGTCTGAGGTGCTTTCCGTGAGAGGGCTGATGCGAAACCACCGAGTCTGGTGCCCGGTTTGCTATGATGCATGGCGCGAGCAACCTCATGGTGTATATACGCCTCTGTTGTGGCACTTGGAAGTCGTGGATGTATGTCTCCAACACAATCAGCGGTTGCAGTCTCGATGTCCGTATAAAGATTGCGGGCGAACGCAGCCCATCCTCCTGCCCAAAGTTCGGCCCGGCTACTGCTCCCATTGTGGGCGGTGGCTTGGCGCATCTGAAGTCGTGGAAGCTGATACGGAAGACTTCGACGAAACTGAGATAGATCAGCTTCGCTGGATTGTTGATGCCGTGGGAGAACTTCTGGTATTGGCTTCGCAGCTTTCACAACCATTGCCACGTTCACGGATCAGCCATTTTATAGCATACGCGCTGAATGAACTGACCGATGGCAATATCAGTGCATTGTCACGTGTGTTAAACCTCTCGTGGCGAACGACACGGGATCTCGCGGAGGGCGATCAGACTCCCCAACTCCGAACGCTCTTGATGATATGCCGCCGGCTCGGGATCTCGCCGGCTGATGCGCTGACCGAGGATCATCCAAATCTGGAACTTGATCAGAATGCTCCGGAAGAGGGTCCTCTAGTTCGGTCCCGGCATCAGAAGGCGCCGCAACCTCTAGATAAAGAGAAGGTGCGGCGAGTTCTAGATGCTGAATTAGCGAATGAGGATGTACCATTCCGGTGTATGCGGGACGTGGCAGAGTCTCTCGATTATGATCCGTCCTTCCTCGCCCAGCACTTCCCTGACCGATGCCGGGCGATTTCGGGACGCTATCTTGAACGTGTAAGTGCGATGAAAGAGCAGAGAATTCATCGGATTTACGACGAAATCAGGCAAGCTACGTATCAAGTCCATGAACGCGGAGAATACCCGAGCGAGGCTCGAATTAACCAAATTCTAACCAATTCATGGTATTTAATAGATCCTGGCGCACGGGAGGTTTGGCATCAAACGCTCGATGAGTTAGGCTGGGAGATGAAAGAGGGATAAAGCACAAAGCGACCACACCTGGTGTGGTCGCTTTGTGCCTCTTGCTAGGGCGCTCCCTCTCAGGATGTCACTTAAAGCATAGCGTGGCCGCTTGTGCTTTCAAGCTTGCTGTGGCCGAAGTGGCCACCCTATGCTTTATCCGACACACCCGTTCGCGGGTGCCTTTTGAGGAGTGGACCTGGTGGGACTCGAACCCACGACCCCCACAATGCCATTGTGGTGCGCTCCCAGCTGCGCTACAGGCCCAGATGTATCAGCGTCCTTGAAATGGAATGGAGCTGAGGGGACTCGAACCCCTGACCTCTACAGTGCGATTGTAGCGCTCTCCCACCTGAGCCACAGCCCCTCGACTCACAACACGCATTATAACACAAACCCATCACCCGGCAAGTCGCAATTGACAGGGTTTACAGTCCCCGGCAGGGTTTACAGTCCCCGGCAGGGTTTACAGTCCCCGGCAGGGTTTACAGTCCCCGGCACTGGTCGCACTTCGACCAGTGCCGGGGACTGTAAACCCGAACTTCACCACAGCGATCTACCTCTTCCCAATCGCCGCCAGCATCTCTGCATTCGACTCGTACTTGAAATCCTCCACCTCCCGCCGTGCCGCCTCCTCGGCCTCTGCGTCCTCCAGGCGGTGCCAGTCCGCCTTGTCGACCACCGGATGCTCCAGCACGTCCAGGCGCCGGCGGAGCGCCTCCAGCGGATCGCCCCCGCCGGATGCCGGCGCGTCCACCGCGTCAAGGTACGACGTCACTGCCTTGATGCACCCCTTGGCGTCCTTCCGCGCCAGGCCCACCTGGCCCGTGCTCGCCTCCCGCGCCCACCCGACCAGGAAGACCCCGTCGAGCGCGTCCTCCGTTTTGGGATCCCACGCCTCATAGCACACCCCGTCCACCGGGTGCGCCGGCGACGGGTGCTTGCAGTAAGAGAAGTTCTCCACCGGCAGGCCCAGGTCCTCGCTCACCCGGTCGCCGATGCAGAAGATCACCGTGTCCACGTCGAGGACGTGGGTGGTGCCCAGGCGGTCGGGGTACGTGCGGCCCCGCTCGTCGTTCCACACCAGCCGCGTGTTCTCCACCTCCAGCCCCCCGACGTGCCCCTCGCCGTCGTCGAGGATCCGGCCCATCGCCGACAGGAACCGGAACCGTAGGCGCGTATCGGAGACCGGGTCTGGCGCGTGCTCCAGGGCTGAGAGGATGAACGCCTTGGCCTCGTCGGGATCCTGGCCCACCGCCTCCATCCGGTCCCGCACCCGTGCGATCTCGGCGTCCAGCGCCGCCACGTCGAGGTTCGCGGCCGAATAGCCCAGCTCGCGGGGGGTGAATTTCACCTCCGCCGGTCCCCGGCGCGCCACGGCGATCACCTCGTCCACCTTCACGTCGCGGACGAGCCAGTGGGCGAGGTCCGCCATCACGTTGCCCACGCCGACCAGCGCGACCCGGTCCCCGATGGGATACGACCGCTCGCTGAACGGCGGCAGGTCGTTGTAATAGTAGATCAGGTCCTTGGCGTGGTAGACGCCCGCCAGCGACTCGCCCTCGATGTCCAGCCATTTCGTGCCCTGGGCGCCGACCGCCACCACGATGGCGTCGAATCCCATCGCGCGCAGGTCGTCCAGCGTCAGGTCCTTGTCCTCCCCGATGGTGACGTTCCCGTAGTAGCGGACGGTCTCGTCGTCGAGGATCTTCCGGAATTGGCGGCGTAGGGCCGACTTGATCCGGTGTTTGTCGTGGTAGATCCCGTATTCGGCCAGCCCGCCCGGCTTGATGTCCCGGTTGAGTATGACGACCTGTGCGCCGCTGTCGGACAGCTCCTGAGTCGAAAACATGCCTGCTGGCCCTGCGCCGATGACCAGGACGATCGGTTGATCCTGCCTCTTCCCCTGCATATCCCCTCCTTGTTCTGCTTGGGTACCCATAAGCAAAAAGCGGCTGGCTCCTTGGGGCCAGCCGCTTGTGGTTTGTTTAGATCGACCACCGATGAGGTCCGTGCTCGTCTGGCCCGCCGGGAGCGTGCGCCCACTTTCGTGAGCGCGCCGTAAAGGTGTTGGCGACGTATCCGAAGAAGAAGTCTTCGTCTCCAAAGAGCAGGTTCAATCGTGCCAGCGCGGCGCTGTCGTCGCGGCTGTACCCGCACGCGTCACAGCGCCAGGTCGGAAAGTGCGGCACGGTGATCATCCGCGCGCCCAGCACGCGCACGTAAGTGGTCTCGGCCGGCTTCAGCGTGCCGACCAGGCAGCGCGGGCAGACGTATCTCACGCCGGGGCCCCGTCGAGAATGGTCAGGCTCCGGCTGGCCCCAATCCGCGTGGCCCCGGCCTCGATCATCGCCAGGGCTTCCTCGTAATTGTGGATGCCGCCGGCGGCTTTGATCCCCATTGCCGGCCCGACGGTATCGCGCATCAGCGCCACGTCCTCGACCTTGGCGCCGCTCGCGGCAAAGCCGGTGGACGTCTTGACGAAGTCGGCCCCGGCCTCCTTGGCCAGCGTACATGCCGTGACCTTCTCCTCGTCCGTGAGGAGGGCGGTCTCGATGATCACCTTGAGCAGCGCGCCGTGGGCGTGCGCGACGGCAGCCACCGCGCCGATGTCCCCGCGGACGGCATCTCGGTCGCCAGCCTTGAGCAGGCCGATGGGTATCACCATATCGAGCTCGGTCGCCCCTTCGGCGAGCGCGACCTCGGCTTCGCAGACCTTGGACGCGGTGGATGTGGCCCCCAACGGGAATCCGATCACGGTGCAGACGTCCACGTCCGCGCCCGCGAGCAGCTCGGATGCCAACGGGACGTAGACCGGGTTCACACAGACCGAGGCCATCTGGTGGTCCCGGGCCTCTTCACACAACGTCCGGATCTGGTCCGGTTGGGCCTCCGGTCTCAGTTGGGTGTGATCGAGATACTGCGCCAGTTCGCGTCGTTTCATGGTCTAGCCTCCAATTCGGGAAAAGCATACGTCGGCATCGTTCCCCAGTTTTCCAGCGGCCAATAGCGGAAGATCGTCTTCCCGATGATGTGGTCCCGGGGCAGGGGGCCCCAGACGTGAGAGTCGCTGGAATTGTTGCGGTTATCGCCCAGCACCAGATATTCGTTCGGCTTAAGGACGAAATCATCCGTGTAGATCACAGGTCCGCTGACGTAGGGTTCGTTGAGTGCCACCTCGTCGATCCACACCCGCCCATCGCGAATCCGGATGTGTTCCCCCGGGAGCCCAACCACCCGCTTGATGTAGGGGATGTCGCTTTGGTTGTGGGGAGGGTCGAGGACGACGATGTCGCCCCGCTGCGGTGGATGAAACCAATAGGCGATCTTGCTGACGACCAGATACTGCCCCTCGTAGAGCGTGGGCTGCATGCTGATGGATCGCACTTCGTAGCGGCTGGACAGCGTGTTGACCAGCAGGAAGAGAAAGAGGGCAAGCGCGATCGTCTCCAGGAGGTCTTTCAGGAAGAGCCCCGTCCGCCGTCCCTGCGGTGGTTCGTGCGCCAGTTGATCCGATGTCAGGTCGAACTCATGCATACGGTTCGTTTCCGTTGCCTGGTGGTGCTGTTCTGTTGTCGTGCGTGATCCCGGGGCTGCGTCCGTTGGCGCCCCGTTACTGCGCCGTCTTGAGCTCCGGATAGGTGTAGTGGGGGATCTTGCCCCAGTACTCCGGCGGCCAATAAGAGAAGAAGGCTTTGCCGAGGATGTTGTCCTCGGGCAACATCCCCCAGTTGTGAGAGTCACTTGAGTTGTTGCGGTTGTCCCCGAGCACGAAATACTTGCCCGGTTCGACGATCCAGCTCCCCTCGTAATAGGGAGGGCCGCTGACGTAGGGCTCGTTCAGGGCCACGCCGTTCACCCAGACGCGCTGTCCGCGAATGTCGACCGAGTCACCCGGCAGCCCGATGACCCGCTTGATGTAGGGCACGGAGCTTTGATTGTTCGGTGGCTCGAGGACGACGACGTCCCCCCGTTCCGGCGGGTGCAGCCAGTAGGTCACCTTGCTGGCGATGAGATACTGCTCCTCGTGAAGGGTCGGCAGCATGCTCTGCCCGTGCACCTGATAGCGTCCCGTCAAGGTATTGATGAGGAGGAAGAGGATGACCGCCAGCAGCAGGGTCTCCAGCGTATCCTGCAGCCACGACCGGATCCCAAACTCCTGCCGCATCGTGGGCTCAGGCAGTGCCTGCGCGTTATCCTGATTGCCCTCTTCTTCCTCCAGTTGTTCCAAATCAGTCTCGACACTCACGAAATGTATGACCTCCAACCTGTGTAAAATGAAATGGGCGTGTTTCATTTGAGTTAAGCGGCGAGAGCGACTACTTCTAAGGCATCCAGTTCGGGATACGGTCGCGCATACAAGCGCTGATGTCGCTCGCGCCGCCTGAAATCAT
>DAOTTS010000199.1:0-26946 GCA_034437735.1 Anaerolineae bacterium | reverse complement strand
GCCTTTCCCTTTGCTCAGGGTCTGTAAAAGAACAAGTTCCCGCGCCGACGCACCCTTTCGGGCATCTACGACCCCCCGAGGACGGGGGCTGGAAGCGTTATAGTCGGGACGTTATGCTTTTACGAACCCTTAGTTACAGATCCGGACGTAAATAACTAAACATTTTCAAGATGCCCATGGAAACGCAGAACCTCTTTAGTTATTCATGACTAGATCCATAGTCTTGGTCGTCTGTGTGATACTTGCCGTGGGGATGCGCTCCATCGTAAATTTGACGCACCCGGCCCTGCGTGACGTTGGCATAGATCTGGGTGGTCGCGATGTTCTCGTGTCCCAGCAACTCCTGAACGACGCGCAGGTCCGCGCCTCCGTCCAACATGTGGGTCGCAAATGTGTGCCGTAACAGGTGGGGGGTCACACGCTGCTGGATGCTGGCAGCGATCCCCGCTTTGCGCACGATGGTGTCGACCGATCGTGAGGAGAGGCGCCCCCCAAGGCGGTTGAGGAAGACGGCCTTCGGGGTGGGGCCCGGCTTGATCTGCTCGGGACGGGCGTGCTCGATGTAGGCTCGCAGTGCACGCCCCGCTGGGCGTCCGATTAACACCAGCCGCTCCTTATCGCCCTTGCCGATCACGCGCAATTCCCCGGTGGCGAGATCGACGTCATGGAGATCCAGACCGCAGAGTTCACTCACCCGCACCCCGGATGCATAGAGAACCTCCAGGATCGCTCGATCCCGCACGCCTTTGGGGGTGGAGCGGTCCGGGGCGTGCATCAGTTTGTTGACCTCGTCATAGGTGAGATATCGCGGAAGCTTCTGAGGGACCCGGGGGGCGTAGATTCGGCGGAAGAGGTTCTGTCCCCACGCCCCTTGCCGCTTCAGATAGTCGCCGAACGCACGCAGCTCGAAGACGCGTCGGGCGATGCTTGCGCGCACGTATCCCTCTTCGTCCAACTCACCGAGATAATCGCGCACGATCTCTCGGGTGAGTTGGTCGAGCGCCCGGACGTTGCGTTCTCGGCAGTACGCGAGAAACTGGCCGATGTCGGTCCCATAGTTCTTAACCGTATAGGGGGAGGCGTTATCCTGTTCGAGATGGTTGAGGTATCGATCTAACCATGATTGTAGGATAGACATACCTTTCTTTCTGGCTAATGATCGTCGGGCGCGGATGGGGACTGGCGTTCGGCCTTCAACCTGTTGTAAAGACTGAGGATATTAGCGATGTGCAGCTGGTGGCTTGCGATACCCAGAGGCACCCGTTCGAGTCCACAGTCCTCCAGTGGAATCTCGTTGATCTGCCTGCGTCGCCAGTTCTCGTTAAGGGCCGTCTCCGCTTTCTCGTAGACGCACTCCAGATAGCTGATGTAGCGATCCAATACGACGTCAATCTCGCCGCGCAAGATGACCTCGCCGTGTCCCTGAACGAGCGTGTCGGGCCCCAGTTCCTTGATGAATTTCAAAGTTTCGATCTCTTGTTCCCAATCGCCTCGGGCGATGATCGGAATAGCCATGACGGCGTCCCCTGCCATCAGCACCTCGTCCTCTTCAATGTAGACCCCGATGTTGTCCTTGGTGTGACCCGGGAGCGGGAAGAGTCGAAAGGTTCGGCTGCCGGCGCTGACGAGCATCTCGCCGGTATCGAAAGTGACGCTGGGAATGCGGAGGTCGATGTCGTCGTACATCGCATTATTGCGGCGCGCTTCCTTGAGGGACTCTTCTCCAACTTCGAGTAGAAGCTCTCGACAACGTTCGCTGCTGATAACATCCAGCTCCTTGGGGAAAGCGTCTAGCCCGTAGACGTGATCCATGTGGTGGTGCGTCAGGATCAGGCTGTGGAATCCCTCTTCGGTGTGAACTTCCAGAAAGCGGGCAATCTGTTCGGCTTCGTTCGGAAAGGGTAGGGCATCGATAATGACAATGCCCTCCTCGGTGAGGACGGCAGTGCAGTTGACCATCGCGTAGCGATCACTCGTAAACAGAAAAATGTCTTCAGAAACTCGTTCCCAATACATGGACTCCTCGGGTAAGCGTGGATGAATTCAACTTGAAGTTTGTAGCGCATTATGATTTGACGTACGTATCACCTCTCTGAGAATAGCACAGCGAGGATGCAAAGTCAAGCATACTTGACATAACATGAGAAACGAGAGGGGAAATAGAGGCAAAAAGAAAACCACGCTGAGAGATCAGCGTGGTTTCCAATGAGTCAAGCCCCCGCCGTGCCGTGCACCGGTGGTTTTGACCCTGCAAACGCAGGTGGGTACCCGCCGGACGGGTTCGCCTTGCCCGAAGGCTATCGCGTCAGCGTCCTGAACAGGGTTCCCATTTTTATTTGGTGTTGGCTCAAAACTCCGTATCGGTTTCACGAACACGGCAGGTTATTTATAGTGTAGCACATTCTCTTGGGTTGGCAAACAAAATCCCGCCAAGATTTGGGGGACGAGGCGCTACATTGCCTCCAGTACCTCCGTCATCACCCGGAGCCAGTTCCCCGACATAATCTGTTCGATGTCGCGCGCTCCATATCCGCGTTCGGCGAGGGCGCCGCTCAGCTTGTGGAGGTCGGCGATGGAGTCGAGCTCTGCCGGGGTGGAGCGCAGGCCGAAGCCGCCATCGAGATCCGAACCGATGCCGACGAAGCTGGCGTCGCCTGTGATCTGGCAGATGTGGTCGATCGCCTGGGCCATGCGAGCGAGCGGAAGGCGAGGCTCGCCGTAGCGCCATGCCGGATCCAGCATCCGGTTGAACGCGATGATGCCGATCACCCCGCCCCGTTCGGCAAGGGCCAAGATCAGGTCGTCGGAGAGCATGCGGGGGGAATCAACGAAAGCCCGAGGATTCGCGTGCGTCGCAACCACGGGGCCTGGATAGCGGTTGAGCGCTTCAAAGGCAGCGTCGACCCAGAGATGGCTGAGATCCAGGAGAAGATGGAAGTCCGCCATGGCGTCGAGCAGATCGTGCCCCTCGTCGGTCAGTCCCCCCGGGCGGGCGTTGCCGCCGGCGTATCGTGTGCCGGCCGACCAACTGAGCCCGATTCCTCTCAACCCTCGTTCGACCCACCATGCCAACTCATCCGGGCTCCGGATGGGATCGGCGCCCTCCATCACGGGAAAGATGCCTACCCGGGGGTGCTCCGTCTCCCACGAGGTCAGTACCTCATCGAGCTCTCTGTCATTGTGGAGGATCCGCACGTCTTCCCGTTCGTCGCTCAACCGTCGATAGTAGTCGATTTGCTCCACGGCCAGTTGGTGCGCTTCTTCCGGCGTGCGGTAGGTCGGCACCGGCTCCGGATGGGATTTTGACCAGGGCGCCGCGTAGAGGCTGCCGCCGATGACGGCCACCCGCCCATCCACGAGCGCCGGCAAGCTCACCGTGGCAATACCGGCACGCGGATCGTGCGGCGGATGGCGCCTCTCCCGGGCGCGGAGGTCGGCGATCGGTTGTTCGAGGTCGCGTCCTAAAGCGACCGCGTTATAGGCAAAGTCCAGGTGTGCGTCGACCACAAGGGGGGGCACTTTTTGATTCATAGCTTCCTCTCTCTTTGGGTGGCATGATTATGCTGAATTCTCCGCAACGGTTATCAACATCACCATTCTGTGTGCGGTTGGTGCGCCGGTGAGGCTGATCCTCTCAACGTCAGATTATAGCCGGATTGAAGATGTTTGCACAATGTGTGCGTAGGCGTTCCGGCGTCCGGACTTGCTGCGATCGACGCTTCGCAGTATACTCGCACCCGATGGTAAGCATGCGACCCGACTTACAGACCAATCGACGCGGGAGGGTGAGATGAACGAAAATAGAGAGCATATGCTCGTGGTGGTAGAAGGGCCGGATCAAGGGCATACGTACCCCTTGCAGGGTATGATCTGTACGTTGGGCCGGGCGCCGGATAACACGCTCGTGATTGACAGTCCCCGGGTCTCCCGGCATCACGCCCAGGTCCGCCTCTTGCCCGCCGGCGCTGTGATCGAGGATATGGGCAGCACGAACGGCACCTGGGTCAATCAACGCCGGCTGCGAGGCCCTCACGAGCTTGCGAGCGGGGATTTGGTATCGCTGGCTGACTTCATCAGTTTCCGGTACGTGGTCGAGGGCGGGACGCGAACCGAGCAGTTTGGAGCCCCTGATGCAGGAAGCTCGACCCAGATTATGGGCGATGACCTGCCCGTTCCGGACAATTATGCGGAGGCTCACGACTATCCCACGCCGGAACCGCAGGTGGGATCGGATGACGTCGTCTTCACCCCGGCGTATGAGCCCGTGACGCCGGAGGGAGGCGCGCCCGGAGGGATACCTGTGGAAGCTGAAGGCGGGCGGCCGACGTGGGTCTATATTCTCATCGGTGTGCTTGTGTTGCTTATCTGTGCATGTCTCGGGTTTGCCATCTACCTTTGGTTTGCCCCCGTGGAATTCTGGGAGCGGGTCTTTGATCTCTTCGGCATTCCGATGCCTACCGATATCGTGCTGCTCTGGGTGGGCGTTTACCTTCGTTAAGGAAGGGCTGGATGCCCGTTGTAGCTGGGGGCTCGCAGCGCAGGTGTGTCCTAACGCGTGAAAAACGCGGGTTCCGATATCGATCGGAACCCGCGTTCTGGTAGGTTTATGTCCTGCGTCTTTTCACGTCAGCGGCATCGTGTGAGCAAGATCTGAGAGGATGCTATGCCTCGATCATCTTGACGGCCAAATCCGCTGTTGTCAGAGGACGGACCTTGATCTTAGCTTCGCTGATACGCCCTTCTTTATCGATGGCAAAGTGACTGCGGATGATCCCCTCATAGGTCTTGCCATACATCTTCTTCTCCCCCCATGCCTCGTAGGCCTCTGCAACGGCGTGATCCGGATCGGAAAG
Organism: Anaerolineae bacterium; assembly: GCA_034437735.1. Classification (GTDB taxonomy): domain Bacteria; phylum Chloroflexota; class Anaerolineae; order B4-G1; family SLSP01; genus PWVB01. The sequence continues at coordinate 22,093 of DAOTTS010000199.1, read as the reverse complement.
CAGAATGAAGGGGAGATCGTACTTCTCACGGAACTTCACCAGCTTATCCGGCTCGTCCGGGCTGATGCCGATAACGACTGCATTTTCTGATTCGATCTGAGGGTGTATGTCGCGCAGCGCACAGGCCTGCTTGGTGCAGCCTGGTGTGTCGGCTTTGGGATAGAAATAGAGGATAACCCGCTGCCCTTGAAAATCCGACAGCGTTATCTCCTCGCCTTTGTCTGACGTGAGCGTGAAATCCGGTGCGATCTGTCCTTCCTGAACCATTATGGCCTCCTTATCGTTTCGTCCATTCCATGTGTGGAACTCATTTTCGCATTTCGATTTACCAATATTATACTATAGATATCTAGTAAAATCAACTTTTCGGTCTCGTATTTTTGAGGCCTCGGTATGCAGATGAGGGTCTCCGGGGTCTGCTGGGGGTTGGTCAATTGCTGCTGGGAGGCTCTGTGCTACAATGAATCTAAAGGCGGAGGCTCTGAACAGGATTGCGGGGTGGCGTCACGCAGGATGTCGCCCACGGGTGATCGGGAGATAGCTATGGTCGAATTCTTGCGAACTGCTAGTGATTTCGTCGCGCACCGGAAGGGGCTTCCGGTGCTCGTGGGGGTGGGGCTGGTGCTTCTGAACCTCCTTGTCAGCATATTGCCCGCGTGGCCCGTCGTCGCCTGGTTGGCCCGTACCGATATTCTCCTGCAGTTGGGGGTGGTGCTCGGCCTGCTGGGCATTCTCATCGGCGACGCGGTCTAAGATACACGCACAGACACCTTCGAAAACATACGTCCGGACATTGCTTTACGGCAGAAACACATCTGTAACTTTCACGTCTCGCACATTAAGCAATTTGACGTTATAATACAGGCAAGATACTCAACGTATGGGTGTGAAGGAGTGTGCGGTGATGAAAGCCCGATATCGCCTTGTCATGTTGGTAGGGATGCTCCTGGGGTTGTGGATTCCCGTGCCTAAAGTGGCCGCGGGCGGCTGGGACGTTTTGGGAGAGCACACGGTGAAGTATGGCGAGACGCTGTATTGTATCGGTCGGGCGTATGCCGTGGAGCCATGGGCCATCGCCACGCAAAACGTGATCGTCAACGCCAGCTTGATCTATCCCGGAACGGTGCTGGATATCCCCGATGTCCCCACCACACTCCCAGCGGGCCCTGTCTGCACCCGTCAGTTCGGGGTGCCGGAGCTGCTCCCTTCTCCGACGTCTTGTGGCAACTGCGACTGCCGAACCTGGCACACGGTCGATCGGAACACGACCCTGACTCAGATCGCCGTGAGGTATGGGGTTGACCGCTGGACCCTCGCCCAGTGTAACTGTATCTACAACCTGAACTACATCCGGGCGGGCGAGGGACTCTGCATCCCGTAGCGGGGACCTAACGACGCGGAGCGCGGACATCCTCGACCGGCGATCAGACCCGTTCCATCGGATCGAAGAGCTTGGCGTACTCCTGCAGGGCGTAGCGGTCCGTCATCCCGGCGATATAGTCGCAGACGACCCGGGACAGTGAGCGCTCCTCCAACTTAGCCTGTTCGGCATACGGCAACTGTCTGGGTTCCTCGGTGTAGGCTTCAAAGAGTGCCGTTATAATCCGAATGGCTTTGCGCTCCATCCGCATCACCCGGGGGTAGTGGTAGAGGTTCTCAAAAAGGAAGGCTTTCAGTCCCTTGATCATCGCCGTCATCGTCTCCGTATGCGCGACCACCGTCCCGGACAGGGACTGGACGTCGGCAACCGATGTGACCGATTCCGCCTCGAGCCGCTTTCCGGTCGCCTGGATCGCGTCGTTGATCATCAATCCTAACAGCCGGCGCACCATCCGGTGGCGCCAAAGCGTGTTGAATCCGGTGCCGTCCCAGCCTACGCTCTCTCTGACGTAGTTCCACAAATCCAGGCCCGCGAGATCTTTAGGGCTGATCAATCCCGAGTAGAGGCCGTCGTCCAGGTCGTGGGCTGTATAGGCGAGCTCGTCGGCCGGATTGGCTAACTGGGCTTCCAGGGTACCTCGGAGATCCGGATTGAAGTCCTGGGCATCCGCGATGTCGTACTCCGTCTCGTGTTTGACAATCCCCTCCAGGACCTCCCAGGAGAGGTTCAGGCCCGGGAACTCCGGGTAGCGGTGTTCCAGCTTCTGGACGATCCGCAGGGATTGTTTGTTATGGTCGAATCCTCCATGGTCGGCCATCAACTGATTGAGCGTATACTCTCCAGCGTGACCGAAGGCCGGATGACCCAGATCGTGGGCCAGGCAGATGGCCTCGACGAGGACCTCATTGGCACCCAATGCTGTCGCTAACGAGCGCCCGATCTGTGCCACCTCCAGCGTATGGGTCAGCCGGGTGCGGTAATCATCTCCCTCAGAGTAGACGAAGACCTGAGTTTTGTATTCCAGCCTGCGGAACGCCGTCGAATGGAGAATGCGGTCGCGATCTCGGTGAAAGCATGTGCGGTAACGGGGGGCCTCTTCGTCGTAGGCCCGGCCCTTTGAATCTCGACTGTGAAATCCGTAGGGGGCCAGCGCTTGGTTCTCGATTCTTTCTAGATACTCGCGTGTATGCAGCAAGGGAACCTCCTCAACCGCTAAGATAGTTCCAGGATTCAAACTACCCCAAATTGGAATTGTGATTCAAACGTGTGATTGAACGCTGAGATCCATCCAGAGGTCAGCGACTGATGCGGACAGCGATCAAGCTGATGGCCAGGGCGATGAGCAGGATCGTCCCCGCCAATCCTGCCAGAAGCCATTCGAATCGGGTGGGCCGGGCCAACCGTCCCGATGCCCAAAGGAAGAGCATCCCCGCCAGGCCGAATCCCAGGAACACGCCGAGTGTGTACGTGATCGCCGTGCTCATCAGTCGGGGTAGATCGACGGTGATGATCAGCCTGCCGAAGACGGCGATGGCGAACCGGCTCCCGAGGAAGGCGTAGCCGGTGGCGATGACGAGGGCTGCGATCATCATGAACACGCCGAGGGTCCGCCGGTGCTCCCGCTCAATCCACCACGTGATGGCGCCTAGGATCAATAAGGCCAACGAGAAGGTGAATATGACAATGGATAGAAATTCGATCGCCATGGTCGTCTCCTTAGGACAACAACCTCTCGGGCCTCGTGACGTGCCGACGTAACGTCAGGTCGTGATCTGCCCCCGTGCAGTCTGTGTGTTATGATAGTGGAGAATCACCAGGCGTCAAAGAGGCGAACGGTTCGCGATTCTTCCATAAACGTGTATAATTTTGCCTTGTGAAAGCGGAGAGATTACAGAAGGTACTGGCAAAAGCAGGAATCGGGTCGCGACGGGCGTGCGAGCGCCTGATCGACGCGGGGCGTGTCGTCGTCGATGGTCAACGCGCCCATCTCGGGGATCGGGCAGATCCTCGGACTCAGGATATTCGTGTCGATGGCAAACCGATTCCTAAGCCCCAACCTAAACGCTATTTGATGCTCCACAAACCCCGGGGCCCGATCACGACGACGCACGATCCTCAGGGCCGTGACACGGTGATGGACCTCGTGGATATTCCGTTGGCCGAGACCGGCGGGCGCCCGTTAAGGCTCTACCCGGTCGGTCGGCTCGATGCCGATAGTGAGGGCCTTCTGCTCCTCACCAACGACGGCAGGTTGACCCACCGGTTGACCCATCCCAGTTTTGAGCACGATCGTGTCTACAGGGTGCGGGTCTTCGGATATCCGGAGGCGCAGGCCCTGGATCGGTGGCGGGAGGGCATCGTCCTGGATGGGCGCCGTTCGAAATTTGATGAGGTCGTCATCATCTCCCGGAAGGGGAAGTTCACGTGGTTGCGGGTGACGCTTCACGAGGGACGTAATCATATCGTGCGGCGCATCGTCGCCGCGATGGGCCATCCGGCAGACCGGCTGATTCGGGTGCGGATGGGGCCGCTGACCTTGGGCGACCTCCCCCCCGGTCGGTGGCGGTACCTGCGGGAGGCGGAGATCCGGGCTTTGCAGGAAGAGGTCGGCATCCAGGGTAACGATCGAGGCTAGTAGGGTTGGTACCAGTGCGGGCGCGGCGGGTTGTCGTCGCGCACGAAGTTTGTAGGGTTTATATTCGGAGGGATGCGTGACAAAACCATCAACGGTGGCGATTGACGGGCCGGCAGCGTCCGGAAAGAGCACGTTGGGCTATCATTTGGCCCAGACGTTAGGGTATCTGTTCCTGGATACCGGCGTGCTCTACCGGGCCGTGACGTGGGGCGTGTTGGATGGAGAGATTCCTACGGAGGACGAAGCGCAGGTCACGTCGCTCGCTCAGACGATGGAGATCGAGGTGGAGCCTCCAAGCGAGTCGGATGGACGTCAGCGTACGGTCCTTGTAGAGGGTGAAGACGTGACGTGGCAACTGCGCTCCCCGGAGGTGGATCAAGCGGTCTCTCCGGTCTCGGCGTATCCGGGCGTGCGGGAAGCTTTGACCCAACGGATGCGGGAGATCGCATCGGCTGGTCAGGTCATTATGGTGGGCCGTGATATCGGAACCGTCGTTATCCCCGACGCGGATTTGAAACTCTATGTGGTCGCTTCCGCCTCAGAGCGGGCGCGCCGCCGTCACCAACAACTGGAAGCCAAGGGAAAGTGTGTGAGTTATCACGAGGTTCTGGTCAGTATCAAGCGTCGGGATCAAATTGACAGTTCCCGTCAGACGGCGCCGCTTAAGCCGGCGTCCGATGCGATGATTTTCGATACGACCGATCTGACGATTGAGGCGATGTTCGAGAGGGCGGAGGCTTTGTTCGATTGCGAGGGCTTCGCCGGGCAATCTTAATAGCGTGGGCGCGAAATAGCGGGCTCAGGAAGACTCTGACGCGTATTTCGTCGGAGGATAGATACATAAGGAGGGATCGATGGGACAACGGTATGATGTCGTGATCGTGGGTGCGGGGCCGGGTGGGTATGTCGCTGCCGTGCGGGCGTCGCAGTTGGGGATGAAGACGGCGATTGTGGAGCGTGAGAGCCTGGGGGGCGTGTGTTTGAACTGGGGATGTATCCCGACCAAATCCCTGCTGCGTAACGCGGAGGTAGCGAGGTTGCTCACCGGTGGGAGCCGGGAGTTTGGGTTCAGTGTGGATAACGTCCAGCTCGACTTCGGCGCGGCCATTGACCGCAGCCGTAAGATCTCCGGCCGATTGGTCAAGGGCGTCGAGGCCCTGATGAAGGGCAATGACGTTGACGTCTTCATGGGTAAAGGTCGGCTGACGGCAGCCGATACGGTCGACGTGGCCCTCAACGAGGGTGGGCATGAGACGCTGACGGCCGGGGCGGTGATTCTGGCGACCGGCGCGCGGCCCCGTCTCTTTCCGGGCGTGACTGTCGACGGCGAGAAGGTGATCACCTCGCGAGAGGCTTTGGAATTGCGGGATCTGCCTGAATCGGCGGTTGTGATTGGGGCCGGCCCCATCGGACTGGAGTTCGCGACGATCTGGCAATCCTATGGGACCAAGGTGACGGTCGTGGAGATGTTGGATCAGGTGCTGCCGGCCGAGGATCCCGAGGCGGCTAAGGAGCTCGGTCGCTATCTCCGGCGGATGAAGATCCAAGCGATGATCTCGACCCGGGTTCAGGACGTGACCGCCACGGATGATGGCGTGGTCGTCGAGGTCGAAGGCTCGGATGGCGAAGAGACCCTGGAGGCGGACGTGGCGTTGGTCGCGATTGGCGTCCAACCTAACAGCAAGGATTTGGGCCTCGAGGATGTCGGCGTGGAGCGGGACGGGGGATGGGTCAAGGTCGATGACTATATGCGTACGTCGGTCCCCAATGTGTACGCTATCGGCGATTTGAACGGCACGCTAGCCCTGGCTCATGTGGCGTCCGCGCAAGGGGTGCTGGTCGCGGAGATGATCGCCGGTGAGAATCCTGACCCCTTCGATAAAGCGATGATGCCCCGGGGCACGTATACGTCCCCCCAGGTGGCGTCCTTCGGTCTCACCGAGGACGAGGCCGAGGGGGCGGGCCACGACGTCGAGGTCGGTCAATTCCCCTTCCTGCCCAATGGGAAGGCGTTGGCCCTGGGAGAGAACCATGGGTTCGTCAAGATCGTCGCCGATAAGGCCACCTACGAAATCCTTGGGGCGGTCATTGTGGGGCCGGAGGCTACAGAACTGCTTCCCGAGCTGGTGCTGGCGGCCCGTACGGAGCTCACGCCGGAAGAGATCGCCTATACGGTCCACGCGCACCCGACCTTGAACGAGGCGTTGATGGAAGCGGCCCACGACGTCTTCGGGCATGCACTTCAGATGGTCTAAGGGGTGGGTTGCTTGCACTTCGCTTGAAGTCTTAGCAATTTTGGCATACACTACGATCTCCAAAGCCCCTCGGGGCTTTGGAGATCGTAGCTTTTTTGTGTTGAATCCGATGGATGGATGCCAGGCGTTTTTCGAGGAGACGTCGCAGATGGTGCAACGACAGACCGCCACGTTTCGTTTTGCCCGCCCCGATCCCCCCTTTTGGCAGGTGCGGTTTGACGTCGAGCATCCGCCTTCGCCCGGCGGCTTTGTGTTAGCCGATCTGGAACCTCCGTTACGCACGCCGCTCTTTCCCTCAATGATCGACGCGTCAGGCTTTGTCACGTGTCTGGAACCCGGACACCCCGCCACCAAGCTCCTACCGGGCGCTGAGGTGGACGTGCTGGGTCCCTTGGGCCGAGGGTTTCGGGTGAGTGATAGAACGACGCGGCTTTTGTTGGCAGCCGACGTCGCCGACTGGCCCGTGGTTAGGCCGCTCTTCACGGTGGCTCCCTCGGTGGTGCTGATCCTGGAGGCCGAGACCCGGGGGCAACTGCCGGCGCCCGCTCGTTTTCCCCCCAGCCTCGAACTTGTGCTTGTGACCCGCGATGGCTCGGCCGGCTATGCAGGGTGGGTTGGGGGCGAGGACTCCGATACTGATACGGATTCTGACCCGTCCACGCCTTGGGCTTCGAGGATTCGAACGCTGATCGGTTGGGCCGATGCAATCTGTTTGGCCTTCGATCCTGTGCATTACCCGGCCGTGGGACGTCTGATCCGGGACGTGCGGCTTCAACCCCGCTCCGGATTCGCACAGGCGTGGGTTCGGGTCCCCATGCCCTGTGGGGTGGGCGCGTGTGAGGTCTGCCGGGTGCGAACGCGGCACGGCGAAAAGCGGGCCTGTAGCGACGGTCCGGTCTTCGATCTGTTGGAGCTCCGTTAGGAGAGACAGGTGACGGTCAATCTCGCACCGAATCATAAGTACGGGCTCGTACTCCCGGCCTCGGTGATGCCGGCGGCTGGGATGGTGGGGTACGGCGATGCCTACCGCGATCTGGTCGATCTCAGCGCGCTGGGGGCGGTGGTGACCCATCCGCTCAGTCTGCGACCGCGCCGCGCGGCGCGGGGTGCCCGGGTTGCGGTGCGGGGGGACCACGTGCTGATTCATACGGGCTGGCCCAATCCCGGACTCCGGCGGGCGGTTCGGCGACATGGCAGGTCGTGGGCGCGGTGCCCGGTACCCGTCATCGTGCACCTTCTGGCAACGACCCCGAACGACGTCGGCCGGGCTGCCGGCCGTCTCTCCTCGGTTGAGGGGGTTGTCGGCATTGAGTTGGGCTTTGCGGCCGATGCCCCGCCGGATGACGTGTTCGCACTGGTGGACGCTGCCAAGCTCGAAGGTGCTCACCCCCTGATCGCCAAGGTGCCCGCCGGTCGGGTTGGTGACTTGGCCCCGTCATTGGTGGAGATGGGGGTGGACGCGCTGACCCTCACCGCGCCGCCCCGGGCGGTCCTCCCGCTTTATCGGGGGGATGACCCGTTCCCCTCCCGTTATCTCCGCGGACGACTCTATGGGCCGTCCAGATTCCCCAGCCTGCTCAACGTTCTGGCAAGGTGGGCCCCGGAGCTGCCGGTGCCTATTGTCGCCTGCGGCGGCATTGCTAACGCGCGGGACGCCTTGGCCTGCCTCAGTCTGGGGGCTGAGGCAGGCCAGATTGAGGCCTGTGTATGGCGCGATCCCACGATCTTGACGACGATCGCGGCTGCCCTCGCCCAGCCGGTCGTTCCTGAGGAGGACGTGGCGGGCTGATTCAGACCTCGTGGGTCCCTCAACGCTGGCCCTTCCTCCCCCGGTGGCCGGCGCGCTCGATGGGTGTCCTCCTGCAAACGTTCGACGCGTCCTTCGGACGGGCAGGTGAAATACCTCGTCACTGAATATGACACTTCCCACTACAATCCCGGCACGCGGGCGACTATAATGCGCATACTGAGGATGTCTATCGTTGACCTGTGTGAATGTGCGCGTGGTACCGTGGGTGTTTCGAGGTGGGGTGGCTGACATTGTCTGACAAGGCCGCGCGTCGCCAACAATCAGCTATCCGTGACCTGTTCACCCGAATCGCGAGGCACTATGATGTCGTGAATCGGGTGATTTCTCTAGGGCAGGATCGGCGCTGGCGTCGTTTGGCCTTGGAGGCGGCTGAGTTGAAGCCCGGCACTCGCGTCCTCGACGTCGCAACAGGGACCGGTGATCTGGCTCTGATGGCCAAGCGAAAGACGCCGTCGGCCGAAGTGGTCGGTGCGGATCTGACGATGGGAATGTTACGTCGCGCTCAGGTCAAAGCGGAGGCGGTCGTCGTGCCCTGGGTGCTCAGCGACGGTCTCGCTTTGTCCTTTGCCAGTGAGAGCTTTGACGTGGTCACCTCGGCGTTTATGATGCGGAATGTGCCTGACGTCGAGCAGGCCCTTCGGGAGCAGGTGCGGGTGATCCGGCCCGGCGGTCGTCTTGTCTGCCTTGAGATTACGTGGCCCCGTTCTTTCCCTATGAATTGGTTGTTTGCGCTCTACTTCTCCGGGTTGACACCGCTGTTAGGTTCAGTGATGACGGGAGATCGAGCTGCGTATGCCTATCTCCCTCAATCGGTCAGACGTTTTATGAAGCCGGAGGCGCTGGCCGGTTTGATGCAAAAGGTGGGACTGCGCCAGGTCTCGTGGACGTCGATGTTGATGGGGACGGTTGCGATTCATACGGGTGTGAGGTCGATCGAAGCTATTTGAGTGGGAAATTGGCAAGGAGGGGTGGCGTGAGTCAAGGGGATACATCGCGGCTAGAGGAACTGCGCGCGCGCAAAGAGGACGTGCAGATGGGCGGGGGGCAAGCGCGCATCGATCGCCAGCACGCGAAGGGTAAGATGACCGCTCGAGAGCGGATTGCGGCCTTTCTCGACCCCGGTTCTTTCCAGGAGTTGCAGCCTTTCACGGCCGCCCATCCGGAGGATGCGGACTCCATTCGGGGCGATGGGGTGGTGACCGGATACGGATCCGTCGAGGGGCGGACGGTCTTCCTCTATGCGCAGGATTTCACCGTTTATGGAGGATCGGTCTCCCTGGCCCACGCGCAGAAGATTGTACACGTGCAGCAGATGGCGCTGCGCAACGGCGCCCCCATTATCGGGTTGCTCGACTCCGGTGGGGCCAGGATCCAAGAGGGCGTGATGTCATTGCAGGGCTACGGCGAGGTCTTCAGGATGAACGCTCTCGCGTCCGGGGTGATCCCTCAGATTTCGGTGATTCTGGGTCCGTGCGCGGGTGGTGCCTCTTACAGCCCGGCCCTCACGGATTTTATCGTGATGACCGACAGCAGTTCGATGATGTTCATCACCGGCCCGGATGTGGTGAAGAGTGTGACCGGTGAGGAGATCGACCACCAGGGTCTGGGTGGGGCGCGCGTGCATGCGACCACCAGCGGCGTGGCCCATTTTGTGGGCCGTGACGAGGCGCACGCACTTGCGCTGGTCCGCCAACTGCTTGCTTATCTGCCCTCCAGTAACGTCGAGGCCCCCGTGGCCTTGAAGCCGGAGGACGACCCGACACGGACCGATGAGGCGTTGAACGCGTTGGTGCCTGAGGCGCCCAACGAGCCCTATGATATGACCACTGCGATCCAGTCGGTGGTCGATCGGGGAAGCTGGTTGGAGGTGCAAGGCGGGTGGGCCCAGAACGCCATTGTGGGGTTCGCCCGGTTGGATGGGCGCGCGGTCGGCATCGTGGCCCAACAACCTCTGGTGATGGCGGGCGCTATTGACATCGACGCTTCGGACAAGATCTCGAGATTCGTCCGGTTCTGCGATGCCTTTAATCTGCCGATTGTGACGTTTGCGGATTCACCTGGATTCCTGCCGGGCGTCGGTCAGGAGCATGGAGGCATTATCCGCCACGGAGCTAAGATTATCTACGCGTACGTGGAGGCGACGGTGCCCAAGCTCTCGATTGTCACGCGCAAGGGCTATGGCGGCGCGTACATCGTGATGGGCAGCAAAAGCTTGGGCGCGGACGTACATTTGGCCTGGCCCACGGCTGAGATCGCCGTGATGGGGCCGGAGGGAGCGGTCAACGTGCTGCACCGCCGTGAGTTGGCATCGGCGGATGATCCCGAGGTGCGGCGGGCGGAATTGGTCGCGGAGTATCGGCGCAAATACGCGAATCCTTACTACGCAGCGGAGCGGGGGATCTTGGATAACGTTATCGAGCCGGCCCAGACCCGTCCTCTCGTCATCCAGGCCTTGCGGATGCTGCGGGAGCAGATGCACGATCAGCCTCCGAAGAAGCATGGGGTGATGCCGACCTGACGCTTCAGGAGGGGACTTTACCTGGAGCCTGAGTTTGGGAGTGTTGATTATGGGAGATCTATTCGTTCAGGGGCTTCAACTTACCCTTCTCGGTATGGGGATGACGTTCGCCTCGATTGGTGCACTGGTCGTGGGGATGTACCTGATGACCGCGGTGACGCGGAAAAGACGGCCGGAGGTGGATACATTGGAGGAGCCTGAAGACGAAGGGGGGCGTGTGTCGTTGGATCGTGCAGCCTTGGAGCGTGAGGGAATGTCATTGCGTGGGGAGTCGACGCGGAACGCGAAATATCGAGCGGCGGCGACGGCGGTCGCGGTTGCCCTGGCCGAGGAAGCCCAGGGCAAGGCCGTGGGGGCGCCGCGCAGGATGGATGATGTCTGGAATCTATTCGTTCGGAATCGGCATCTATTGCGTCGGATGCGGCACGATCTTCGTCAAAGGCACCGCTGATGCGCGCTGGCAGTACGTTTGATTTTAAGGGTAAGTGAGGGTAAACGATGGCGACCTATCGTGTGACAGTGAACGGTCAGACTTATACGGTTGAAGTTCCCAATGTGAATGAGCGTCCGGTGCGGGCGATCGTGGACGGTGAAGTGATCGAGGTTCAGGTTGAGCAGGAAGCTTCAGTGTCAGCCTCGACGCCGGTGGCTGCGCCGCTGGTTGAGGCCGAGCCGTCACCGAGTGCTGGGACGTCGATCCCTGCTGCGTCGAGTCCGCCCCCGGCTGGGCGTGATGGGGGCACCGTCAAGGCCCCGCTGCCGGGTACGATTGTCTCCATCAGTGTCTCGGAGGGGGAGCGGGTCGATGAGGGACAGGAGCTCTGCATTTTGGAGGCGATGAAGATGAACAATCCGATTCGCTCGACGCGCACCGGCGTGATTCAAGAGGTCTTGGTCTCGCCGGGGCAGCAGGTCGATCATGGCGCGCCTCTTATCGTGTTAGCCGAGGCTTGATATGAGTTTCTTGGATGCATTGGACCGGCCTTCCCCGCTCGACAGTCAGATCGAGGCGCAGACCCGTGACCTCGATTGGACGCTCGCGCACTTCACGTTTGTGGCCAACGTGACCACGTTGGCTACCGAGTGTGACATCGCGCACTCTCCGATGATGTCGGTCGCGAGTTGTCGCTGCTTACCTCAGTTTGCCCTCGCGTTTATGGGAGACTCCGCCGATCTCCTGGCTACCTATGCGACGTTCCTGACCGATCCGGGCAGCGAGGTTGACGTGCTGGTCAACGATTGCCAGCGCGCGGTGGTGGAGCAGGCGTTTGAGGTCTCTCAGGTGATGCCGGAATGGCAGATGCTTTTTCGAGGGAACCCCGAGGCCCTTTCATCGGGACGTGCGACACAACTGGCCGATAACGATCTCTCTGCGGCAAGAGCGCTGGTCCGGGCCGAGGAGTATCCGCTTCGTGCCTATTCCCAGGAGCCGTTTGCCTACGGACCCGCGTACGGCGTTTGGGAGCGACGGCGCCTGGTCGCTATGGGAACGACGGCCCTCTGCGTGCCGGGGGCTGCTCAGATTGATAATGTGCTCACGCACTCGGATTATCGCCGGCGGGGTTATGGATCGGCGGTGGTCGGGGCCTTGGTGACCGCGCACCAAGCTGAGGGGCGCCACGTGTTCGCGGTGGTCGAGCAGGACAATGAGGTTGCCCTTGATTTCTTGGAGAGCCTGGGGTTTGTGCGGGCACGGCCTATGTATCGGATGCATTGCGTGCTCCGCAGCATGGAGTCTGTGAGTTTCTGATCCTCCGCACGTTTCATTCCGGACGTAGAAGGAGTGACGATCGGTGAATGGCATTCAAATAGGACCTTTGACGGCCGGTCTGCGAGCGTTGATGGCCAATGGACCCAGCCTGATTATGCTGGCAGTGGGAGGCCTCTTGATCTATCTGGCCATTGCCAAGGAGTACGAACCGGTGCTCCTGCTGCCTATCGGCATCGGTTGCGTCATTGGCAATCTTCCCCTCTCTCAGATGGTCAATCCGGCCGAGCACGGGATGCTGGCCGTGATTAAGCAGGCCGGTGTTGACAATGAACTTCTTCCTTTATTGATCTTTATTGGGGTTGGGGCGATGATGGATTTCCGTCCCTTGTTGGCGCAGCCGCTTTTCGCGCTGATGGGGGCGGCGGGGCAGTTCGGCATCTTCGGCACGCTGCTTCTCGCGCTGTGGTTGGGCTTCCCGCTTAATGAGGCGGCCAGTATCGGGATCATCGGAGCGATCGACGGCCCGACCAGCATCTACGTCGCCAACAAACTTGCGCCCGAGATGCTGGGCGTGATTTCAGTGGTCGCTTACTCCTACATGAGCTTGGTGCCAATCATTCAGCCGCCGATTATGCGCCTGATGACCACGCGGAAGGAGCGGCAGACCAAGATGGATTACGCGCCGCGACCCGTCTCCGGTTTGGCTCTGATTCTCTTCCCGATCGTCGTGATCATTGCTGTGGGCATTCTGGTTCCCGATGCGGCCCCTTTGATTGCTTCCCTGATGCTGGGCAATCTGTTGAAGGAGTCGGGGGTGGTGCAGCGGTTGACTCACGCGGCAGAAAATGAGATCATCAACGTCTCTACCCTCTTTTTGGGGTTGGTGGTCGGCAGTACTATGACCGCTGAGAGCTTTCTCAAGTGGTCGACGCTCAAGATCCTGATCTTGGGTCTGTTTGCTTTTGGCTTGGACACGGCAGCCGGTCTCCTCTTCGGCAAGCTGCTCTATCTCTTTTCGGGCAAGACCATCAATCCTCTGATCGGCGCGGCGGGCATCAGTGCGTTTCCTATGGCCGGGCGTCTGGTTCAGAAGGTAGCCCAGGATGAGGATTACTCGAACTTCATTTTGATGCACGCGATGGGCGCAAACACAGCCGGGCAGCTAGGATCGGTGATTGCCGGTGGGGTTTTACTTGCGCTTGTCCTTCCGGTTTTGGGACTTTGAACCATCAGGAGCGCAAATCGCGCTCCTTTTTTCGTCTAGGCCGGTTTTCGCGGCGTGGGAGCGCTAACGTGTCCCCCTTTTGTGAAGGCCGGTGCGTCTATCGATCGAAGGAGGTCATATGGGACGCGGTATGATCGTGATCGATGTTGACCGTTGCAAGGGGTGTGGGCTCTGCACGCACGTCTGTCCGGTTGACATCCTCGAATTGTCTTCCGATACATTTAATGCTAAGGGGTACCATCCGGTGGTAGTGACCGATATGGATAAGTGTATTGGTTGTGCGTCGTGTGCGACCATCTGTCCGGATGTGGTCTTCACCGTCTACCGTCGCGAGCGGCAACCCGAGAGGAGTCGGTGACGATGACGAAGCAACTACTCAAAGGCAACGTTGCGTTTGCGGAATCTGCCGTGCGTAACGGCCTGGACGCCTATTTTGGATATCCGATCACGCCGCAGAGTGAAGCCCTGGAGCATCTTTCGGGTCGGATGGTGGAGGAAGGCCGCGTCTTTTTGCAGGCGGAGAGCGAGGTTGCGGCGATCAATATGGTCTACGGCGCGGCGAGCGCCGGGGTGCGGGTGATGACGTCGACCTCAGGACCGGGTCTGGCCCTGATGGCCGAGGGGCTTTCGTACATCGCCGGCTCTGAAGTGCCGGTGGTCGTGATCAATATGATGCGCGGGGGGCCTGGCTTGGGGAACATTCAGCCCTCGCAGGCCGACTATAACTTCATGACCAAGTCCGCCGGACACGGAGATTTTCACCCCATCGTCCTGGCTCCAGCGAGCGTGCAGGAGATTATCGATATGGTGGGGCTGGCCTTTGAACTGGCGGAGACCTATCGCACGCTGGTGATGGTCGCCGGAGACGGTGCGATCGGCCAGATGATGGAGGCCGCCGAGCTTCCGCTCATGCGCCCTGTCCGTGAATCCCGTCCGGATTGGGCCGTCACCGGGGCCAAAGGGCGCGATCCTAACCTCATCACGTCGCTCTACCTGGGCGCTGAGAACCTGGAGGCCCTCAACGTGCGGTTGCAGGAGAAACTCGCGCGGATTCGGGCCAACGAGGTGCGTTACGTGACGCACCAGGTGGGCGATGCCGAGGTGCTGCTGGTCGCCTATGGCACGGCCGGGCGTATCTGTCTGTCGGTCGTGCGGAATGCCCGTCGTGAGGGGATCAAAGTTGGATTGCTACGACCCCAGACCCTGTGGCCTCTGGCGGAGGCGCAGTTGGCATCGTTGGCCGAAAAGGTGAAGGGTATGTTAGTCGTCGAAATGAACGCCGGTCAGATGCTCGATGACATCCGCCGTGCGGTTGGGGAGCGGGTGCCCGTCCGTTTCCACGGTCGGATGGGCGGGGCGATCCCAATGGTGGACGAAATTATGGATGACTTGCGCGCGTTCGCCGGTGAGGTCGCTGAGTAGGTATGGGGACCCTCATCGGTGTCATGGTGTTTGGTAGCATGCGCTTTGAGTTCTCAGGAGGATAATGGGATGGCGATAACTGACGTGAGGGTAGCAGAGGATATGGCGCTCGTCTATGACTATCCCGAGTCGTTGACCGAGGTCAGTACGCACTATTGCCCGGGCTGCGTGCACGGTATCGTCCATCGGCTCGTGGCCGAGGTGTTGGACGAGCTGGGGATTCGGGAGGAGACCCTCGGTGTGGCCCCGGTCGGGTGTTCCGTCTTGGCCTATAATTATATCAATACCGATTTTGTTGAGGCGGCGCACGGCCGGGCGCCGGCTATGGCGACGGGGATCAAGCGTGTCCAGCCGGATAAGGTCGTTTTCACGTATCAGGGCGACGGAGATTTGGCCGCGATTGGCACCGCCGAGATCATTCACGCGGCCAACCGGGGTGAGCTGCTGACGACGGTCTTTATTAACAACGCCATTTACGGGATGACGGGGGGGCAGATGGCCCCGACGACCCTGCCCGGGATGGTGACGACCTCGACGCCGTCGGGCCGTGATTGTGCCATCGCCGGATATCCGATCAAGATGTCGGAGATCCTCGCTGAGACGGCCGGTGCGGTCTATGTGACCCGTGAGATGGCCACTGATATTGCCAGCATCCGCAGGACCAAGCGGGCCATCAAGCGCGCATTTCTGGCGCAGATGGAAGGCCTGGGCTTTGCGTGCGTGGAGGTCCTGGCGACGTGTCCCACCAATTGGAACGTCGATCCGTGGTCCGCGATGGAGTGGGTGAAGGAGACGATGGCCTCGTATTATCCGGTCGAGACGTTCAAGATGACTGACGAGGTCAAGGCGCTGAAGGTTCGATAGGAGGGAGCGATGCGACACGAAGAGACGGTGTTTTCGGGCTTCGGGGGGCAGGGCGTGCTCTTTTCAGGTCAGTTGCTCTCCTATGCCGGTATGGCGGAGGATCTGTACGTGACGTGGATCCCATCCTACGGGCCGGAGATGCGCGGCGGCACGGCAAATTGCACGGTGATTGTCTCGGAGGAGGAGATCGGCGCGCCGGTTGTGCGCCATCCCTCGGTCGCCGTGGTGTTAAACGCGCCCTCAATGGAGAAGTACGAACCTTTGGTCAAACCGGGGGGCTTACTGCTTATCAACGCGTCTCTGATATCGGCGCAGCCCGAGCGGGATGACATTCGTTCGGTTGCAATTCCCGCCAGTGACATCGCGACAGAGTTGGGCAACGTGCGGATGGCCAATATGGTGCTCCTGGGCGCGTTTGCCGAGATCACCGGCTTGGTCGCCTTGGATACGATCAAGGCTCAATTGGAGGCTCACCTTTCGAAGCGCCAGCGCAAGTGGCTGGAACCTAACAAAGAGGCCCTCGATAAAGGGGTGACGCTGGCCCGGGATGCGATGTAAAATCTGACCGTGTGTCAGATTGCCCCCTGCCGGACTGTCGATGGATCCGGCAGGGGGCTTGTTATGGGGATGCCTTTTGAGATCGAGTGAACCGTACGCCGATCACTTGGATTCCCCATCTTCGTCCGGGCTTTCGGTGCCATCTTTGCCCTTGGGCAGCAGCAGGACCGCGGCGCCGGCGATGGCCATTGAAACGCCGCCGGTATATAGGGGCGTTCTTCTGGTGAAGGTGTCGCTCAGCCAGCCACCCACCGTCGGGCCGACGGCGTTAGAGAGGGAGACCGCCATCTGATCGAGCCCGAAGGCGGCACCGGTCCGCCCTTTGGGGGCCAATTTGCCGATGTAGGCGCTGATGACGGCCAGTGTGCCTCCGATGCCGAATCCCAGGAAGACCTGGGCCGCCAGGAGAATCCAATAACTTTGCGCCATCGCTTGGGCGAACATCGCCAGCGCTGCGACCAATGCGCTTCCCATGCCACCAAACATCGCGCGCATCACCATGATTTTCCGGCCCCGCCGGTCCCCCAACGCACCCCAGATGGGCCCCATAATGCCCATGCTCAGTGAGGAGGCGGAGATGACGATCCCGCTCCAGCGGGCGATCAAATGGTCGTTCACACCCAGCGACTGGATATAGTAGGTGTAGATGGGGAAGTTGGAGGCAAAGCCCATAATCGCCAACAGTTCGGCGATCCAGATAGCTCTGAAGTTACGCCTCCACGCCTTTTGTTTCGAACTGGATGGGTTCATGGATCGATGTCCTTGTGCTGCTAGGGCTCCTGAATGTTTATCGTTATCAGATGAATGGCGCCGTCAGGTCGTCGTCCCTCCGGCCCGGTGACGGGTAGCCGGACGCCGTCGACGAGGCCGTACATGCCGACCTCGATCGTATACAGGCCGGGCGGTGTCGCTGGATCGATCGGGATGCGGTAGGGATCGGCGATGATGGTATCCGGAGCCCAGCGCGTGGTCTGTGCCTGGCCGCCGCCGGGTTCGTTATCCTGTTGTCCCCAGAGGAAGGTCTCGGTGTCGGCGTTGTAGACCTCGCCTAACAGGTGGGTGAAGACCTTGTACCGTTGATCGAGGGGGGCTTCCGTCTGCCAGTAAAGCGTCAGCGGAATCGACGCCCCCGGCTGGAATTCAGTCTGCGGGATGGCATAGCCGATCAGTTGGATCGAATTCCCGAGACGGTAGTTGACGCGGTTGGGGATGTCGTCGGCCGATAAGGCGGTGCCGGCAGCCGTTTGAATCAGCCGGAAATCGGTGAGGGGGATCGGCGGATGGTCGGCGTGTTTGGCGACGACCTGGTAGGTGCCGCCTGCCATATCCGGCGTGAGGGGAAGGTTGACCAACTGCCGCATCGATCCAGACTCGTTCGAGACAGGCGGAGGCGTGATCGACGTCGTGTACGCCTCTTCCGGCCCCTGGAGGATCAGCGCTATCTCAGAGGCCAGGCTCTGCGTCCAGGTGAGCGCCAGATGAAGCGTGTCGCCCGTCCGGTAGCGCGGCAGCGGGATCGACGCGCCGGTCAGGCCGAAGGTTGACGTCACGTTGTTCGGAGGCGTAAAGTCGGGCGCCAGTGTCCCGCGCTGTTGAGCCCGCGCTTCTGTCCTGGCGTAGAACGTCAAGGTGTTCTGTCCGGTTACAATCACCTCGTGGGCGGTGGCGTGTGCCTCGAGCCAACGCCGGATAGACTGTTGGTGATCCGCCTGCTGTGCTTCCGGTGTCGTCACCAGCCAGACCGCGTCGTGATGCTGCCAGATCGGGGTCAGCTTGGCGTCGGCCGTGCGTTCATTCCACTGCGCGCCATAGGGCAGGTCGGTCCTGGAACCCGGGTAGTGGGCGACAAAAATCGGCCAATCCCGGTCCACGTAGAGGAGCACGGCATCCTCCGGGCGCCGGTGGGCTTCCAGGGTGTGGGCGATCGCAAGGTAATCGTCGGTCGCGGTCCGGCCTCGATAGAAATCGTCCAATCCTCGGAATCCGCCCACGAGCGCCAGCGCCGTGAAGAAAACAGAGAGTGCCCTCCCAGATCGGAGGGATCGGGTTTTTTCAAGGGCGATGAGCCCCCAGGCCAGTAGCGCGTAGTAGCACGCTGATAGGGGGAGCAGATAGCGGGGGACCAGGGGCCGCGAGAAATAGAAGCGTAGGCCTGGTAGGGAGATCAGCGCGACGGTGGTGGGAGGAAGGAGCACGCCGGTGAGCAGCATGCCGAGGCTGCCCCATTCGGTGGCCCGGCGCATCCGTCGCGCGAGTGCGATCAAGCCCGCAATCAGACCGGTCAGCGCCATCAGCGTGAAAGGCAGGACCGCCTGGAGGTCCAGCGGAGTTCCAACGGTTAACATCGTCGTGTAAAGCTGGGCGAAAAAGGCCAGGCCGAACGCTCGATCGCTGGACCAACTGTGCATACGCGGGAGCGCGTAGAGCAGCCAGGGAAGGAGGATCGCGAGAATGACGGCTTGGGCGGCGATCCACTGCTGCGTCCGTCGTCGGTCCCGATCCTTCAGCCACAGGATGGCAAATCCCAGGTTCGTCACGGCCAGCACGGTGGCATTGAGGTAGAGGGTGAAGAGACCGGCGGTGGTCGTTGCCACGTAGGTTATCCAGGCGCGCCATCCTTTCCGCTTCCATAACCCTACGGCGCTCGCGAGGGATGCCGTGGCCCACATCGCCGCCAGGGCGTACATACGGACCTCTTGCGCCCAGCGGATCGAGAACCGCGAGATGGAGAGAAAGCCGGCGGCCAGCAGCCCGACGTCGGGAAGGAAGCGTCCTTGCTCATCCGCCTGTAGCTGGTAGCCCAGACGGGCAATTAACGCGACGGTCAGCACGCTGGCGAGGACCGAGGGGTAGCGCATCACGAAGACCCCCTCACCCGCGACCTGGTACCACAGCCTGAGTATCACGTAGTAGAGAGGCGGATGGACGTCCCCCGCCGTCCACCGGATGCCCTCAAGGAGGGGCATACGGGCCAACCATACGCTGATGCCCTCATCCCACCACACGCTGTGGTGGGTCAATCCCAGGATGCGAAATCCAAACGCGAAGAGGATCACGCCTAAGACAAGGCTGTGCGGGTGACGCCGGGGTTCCGGTTGAGTCTTCGTACGCATATCCGGATTATACTTGGCTGTGGCTTTCCGGAAAGAGAGGCGTAGTTCGAATTGTAGCCTTCAGGCATTTGGACCACGGGTTCGATCGGCGTCTTGGTCTGTGGCGGGGTGTGGGAAGCGGCGTATAATAGGGCTCACGGCGTTTTCCGGTGTGGAGGAGCCCTTTTATGAAAGGTATTGCGCATTTCCTCACGGGCATGGCATTAGCGACCTGTTTGACGCCTGTGCTCCGGCATGGCATGCAAGGTTCGTTGCTCCCGGTCCTCGGCGGCGTAGGCGGTCTGCTGCCCGACGTCCTCGACTTCCGTTTCGCGCGTTATTGGGCTGTCTATGACGATGAGATCGATCCCGGTCCGGAACCGAGTGCGACCCAGATGGCGGACGCGTTGCTTGCCTCGATGACCG
This sequence comes from Anaerolineae bacterium, assembly GCA_034437735.1. Taxonomy (GTDB): domain Bacteria; phylum Chloroflexota; class Anaerolineae; order B4-G1; family SLSP01; genus PWVB01. Next base: position 2,196 of record DAOTTS010000199.1, on the reverse strand, counting down.
AGGCGTTTGAGAGCGGGCGCCCGCGCCGACTTATGGCCCGTGCCATCCGATTGGACGTTGACCTGTGGCGGACGTACACCCTGACGTTCCGGCCTGAGCGTGGGGAGATTGAGATCGACGTCGGTCCCCTGGTCAATGGCGCCGGGATCCCCTATCCCGCCACGACGCCTGCCGACGATGCACGTGCGCGTCTGCCCTGTCCGGTGCCGTTTGCACATACGTACGCGGACACGTACACAGTCGCCACGTTCGCCGGACCGAGCTTCCGTTTTGTGCGTGAGGACGACCGGCTGGAGGTCCATTTCCTCGATTGGCATCACCGCTGGACGCACAGCTTGCTCCTGGGCGCAGCGCTTGGTGTGGGCGTGGGTGCGGGGATGCACGTGCTGTTTGGACCGCCGCAGGGATGGTGGGGCGGCCTGCTCATCGCACTGGGCTATTGTGCCCACGTCCTGGAGGATCAGCTCGGGCATATGGGATGTAACCTTCTGTGGCCCCTGACGCGGAAACGCATGCCGGGACTGGGGTGGCTACACGCCGGAGAAGTCGCCCCAAATAGTCTCGTCGCGTGGACCGCATTAGTGGGGATCTTGCTCAATCTTGAACGGCTCTCCGATCAGGTGCGGCTCCCCATGGGGCCGGTCGCGCGGTTCGCGCTCCTGATGGTACCGTGGTTAGTCCTGGCCGGGGCCAGACACTATGGACGTTTCAGGACATGGCTCGGGGAGACCCTCTAGGCGTTGGCGTGATCTCGGCCCACCTACGCGCGCTTCTGTGTTATAATCCAAACATGTGAATAGCCAATCTTGGAATCGTGCTCTGATTGTGCCCCGAATATGCCGATGGGCGATGGCCCTTGCAATTTGGGGCCTTTTTGTGGTGACTTTTGAGGGATGCGATCGGGTCGTGACCCCTGAGCCCAGTCCCACCCTGACGCTGGAACCGACGTCGGGCCTGATTCGGACGACGCCGACACTGGCGCCGGAGATCTACTTGAGTCCCATCCCTCCGACGCCCACCTTTACACCGTCTCCCACCCCCACGCCTGTGATCCACGTGGTCGAGCAGGGTGACACGCTTTTTGGGATCGCCATTGAGTACGGGGTGTCGGTGGATGCGCTGACCTCGGTCAATGGGCTGGATGAGAATGACTTCCTCCGGATCGGTCAGGCGTTGGTGATTCCCCTGGGGGAGGAGGAAGAGGAGAGCCGCGCCGTTGTCCCCTCCGATCGCTTGATCCTGCCCACGCCGACACCTCTGCCGCTGGAGGTCGATAGTGTGGCGCTTTACGAGACGCCCGTCGGTGGATTGCTATGCATGGGCGAGGTGGTCAACACCTTTGACGCCCCGGTGACCAACTTGCAGGTGGAAGTCATACTGTTGGCGCCTGACGACACGCGTTTAGCGTCGGCGATCACGTTGGCGGCTGCGGATTACCTTGCACCTGAGGATCGGGCGCCCTTTTCCTTTCTGTTCTCCGACCCTCCCGCCGGCGTGGAGGATGTGGCCGTTCGCGTCCTGCGGGCAGAGGCCATCAGCCCGATCACGGCCGATTTCGTGGCAATGGAGGTCCGGGATACGGAGGGGGCCGTCTCCGGCCCGCAATACCGGATTCAGGGTACCGTTGTCAACCCGAGCGGTCAGGCGGTAGGACGGGTTACCGTGGTCACGATGATCTACGACGCTGAGGGTCTGGTGATGGGATACCGCCAGGAGTTCATGGGGGCTGAGGAGGCATTGGCGCCGGGGGGGACCTGGCGTTTCGACGTCCTATTGACGCCCCAGCGGTTGGAGGCCCCTTCTTCGTTTCGTGTGCTCTCTTGGGCGGTGGCAGGCGGCTGAGCCAGGATCTCGCTGCGGTTTGTCACGCGATCACAGATAAGACCACCGGCCTGGTCATGCCTATCCAGGCCGGTGGCTGCCCAAGATGTCGTGTCCCCTTAGCGTTTACGCCGGACAACCTGCACACCGGCTAACATTGTCAGCAGTCCCAGAATCGATAGGCTAATCGAGCTGAAGGCGCCCAAGCTTCGCAGGCCCACAGCGTTCGGGCCGATGCCCAGCGCAGCGCTGACTGGGCCATGATAGGTGCGGATGCCGTTGAGGTCGATGGCCTCCAGTTTGTAGAAGTAGGTGTGGCCCGGGATCACGATTTCGTCGCGCCAACTGTAGGTCGCGCCCATCATAGAGCCGGGG
>DAOTTS010000198.1:0-4958 GCA_034437735.1 Anaerolineae bacterium | reverse complement strand
GCTGAAACCCGGTGCAACGCACTTGAACCTTGAAGGGCTTCGTAAGTTTTTTCGTTCTTCAGCGTTGCTGCTCATTGATGGGTGTGTGCGGGAGTGCATCGCACCTGATCATCCTCTGGAAATCCTCCCTTTCCCCAGGTTCTCCCCCCAGCGGGGGGAGTCAGAGGGGGGCGAGCCGTCGATTTTCCCGACACCCTCGACGCTCCGGGGGTGCCGTGTGACAATCTGCCTCGATGGCGTATACTGGTAAGTATACGGTGATCCAGGGCGGTGTATAACAACGACCCTGGCTTTGTACGGATGTGGCGGCCTCCCCGGCGGTCTTCGCATCGCCGGATTGGTAGGGCGCAGGTGGGAGGAAGATGGGCATAATCGCGCGTTTGTGGCTCTGGAGTGGGGATCCCGGGGGCGGATTGGGCGTCGGGACCGTGCTCTGTGGGGCGCAGCGTCCGTATAACAAAGTGCAGTCACAACCTGGACCTCGATGAAAAGAGGCTTGATACCGTTGGTACATAGGGTCGGCGTATGCCGGTAACTATGTCACAACCTGGACCTCGATGAAAAGAGGCTTGATACTGAGGGCCTGCTGGACGGCCCGCTGTGGGGCGTGGGTCACAACCTGGACCTCGATGAAAAGAGGCTTGATACTCTCGGCGTACATCAGTGCATACGCATCCCGGAACCTGAGTCACAACCTGGACCTCGATGAAAAGAGGCTTGATACGGAGCTTCTGGCGTTCTTCCTCCGTCAATCTCAAAGTCACAACCTGGACCTCGATGAAAAGAGGCTTGATACCTATCGAGGCGGCTCGGAGCTACACCGCGGATACGACGTCACAACCTGGACCTCGATGAAAAGAGGCTTGATACATGATCGCGCAGGAGGTGAGGCAAGTCAATGGCTGAGTCACAACCTGGACCTCGATGAAAAGAGGCTTGATACCCGATGACGCCAGCATCAACCCGAACCCAACGATGGTCACAACCTGGACCTCGATGAAAAGAGGCTTGATACCGGTCTGGGCGATAGTCAAAGACTCCCGTGTCCTGGTCACAACCTGGACCTCGATGAAAAGAGGCTTGATACCCGACGACCTGCTCGACTGCACGCCAAGCGAGGTTGTCACAACCTGGACCTCGATGAAAAGAGGCTTGATACCGCACATCCGCCTCATCCTGTTGCGCGATCTCGTATGTCACAACCTGGACCTCGATGAAAAGAGGCTTGATACTTGAGGCAATCCGTTAGCACCTCACGATAGTAAAGCAGGTCACAACCTGGACCTCGATGAAAAGAGGCTTGATACTTGTCTTCACCGAGAGCCTTCCACAACAAGCGGCGTCGTCACAACCTGGACCTCGATGAAAAGAGGCTTGATACTAATACGGCCCGTCGCCGCATCTACCTTCAGGGGGGTCACAACCTGGACTTCGATGAAAAGAGGCTTGATACCCGGGTAACGAGGAGCAGAACTCCGAGGACAACGGACAGTCACAACCTGGACCTCGATGAAAAGAGGCTTGATACTTTCCGCCGATGCACCACTGGTAGACGTTGGCTGAGTCACAACCTGGACCTCGATGAAAAGAGGCTTGATACTGGCTATCGATCTATGAGCCCGCCGATGAAGGAGCTTGTCACAACCTGGACCTCGATGAAAAGAGGCTTGATACTCCTTGACTCGATCTAGCGTCATATGACCAAGGTAAGTCACAACCTGGACCTCGATGAAAAGAGGCTTGATACCAGGATTTGCTCGTCAATCACGCTCGCCTCCGCTTGGTCACAACCTGGACCTCGATGAAAAGAGGCTTGATACTCGAAGATACCGTCATCAGTGACCACATCATAGCGGTCACAACCTGGACCTCGATGAAAAGAGGCTTGATACTTGGCCGTGCCGAACGGCTGCTCAAGGCGCGGGTTGAGTCACAACCTGGACCTCGATGAAAAGAGGCTTGATACTCAGGGGTAGGGGGATAGGTATACGGGAACGAGGGTTGCTGCCGGGCGGGCCGGAGGCCCGCGACCCGGGATCACGCTTATGAGAAAAAGGAGCCGATGATGCCGACACGTCCCTTCCCCCGCGCCTACTGGATCGAGCCGCGCTTCCTGCTTGGGGGTCCGCACCCCCTGCGCCGAGGCAACCCGGAGGCCGATGCGCGCCTGACCGCGCTGCTGGCGGCGGGCGTTCAGACCTTCGTCGATCTCACCGATCCCTCGGAATCTGCCCCCTACGCGGACCGCCTGCCGGAGGGCGTGCGGTACCTGCGCTTTCCCATCCCCGACTTCGGCGTGCCGACGCTCCGGGGGATGCGGCGCACCCTTAACCACCTCGATCACGGCGTCCGGCGCTATCCCCCGGTCTACGTCCACTGCATGGCGGGCCTGGGCCGCACCGGCACCGTCGTGGGATGCTACTGGGTACGCCAGGGAATGGACGGCGGCGAGGCCCTGAATCGGCTGCGGACGCTCCTGATCGACACCCCGCGTGCCGGTGCCGACATCCCGGAGACCCCGGAGCAGGAGGCGATGATCCTCCGCTGGCGCGCCGGTCAGTAGCGCCGGGGACGACCCTTGATGTGGGGCGGACGACCTACGATGGGCTCCTCACCGCCCAATTTCCCCGGGGGTGGTCCCTTGAATTGCCCGTTTTCATAGCTATACTGAGGATAGAACAAACGATCGATCGTGGAGAGCCCCGATGCCTACCTGCATCCAACCCACCGGCGAACCGGCAAGCGTCCCAGCAGTCAACGTGCCAACGTTTAAACTTTTCAACTGCTATTCCTCGGGTGGCGCAGATACCGCCGCCTTCCCCGTACGAACCCCGACGGCCCCCTGGTTGGCAGCCTACGACCGTTTTTACGAAACGAACCCATTTTTTGACATAGTGCCGCGCGGAACCCGGGCGATTCCCAACCACAAAAGGCGCGACATTCCCTGGGAGGGAATGTCGCGCCTGGAAGTCATAGGGCGGGTGGGAGTCGAACCCACACGCTCTCTCGAGCAGAGGATTTTAAGTCCACGGCGTCTGCCGATTCCGCCACCGCCCCATAAACGCGGCGCATGATCCGCCTGAACCATCGAACGGGCATCGTGGTCGATGCCCGTAAGGAGTGGCGAGATCTTGCGCAAGAGGCGACGGTCGGATTCGAACCGACGAATAAAGGTTTTGCAGACCTCTGCCTTACCACTTGGCTACGTCGCCGGGAAGAGCGGGCTAAGGGATTCGAACCCTTGACCTTCTCCTTGGCAAGGAGACATTCTACCGCTGAACTAAGCCCGCATACATTGGCTAGTATATATGATCTTGCAGATTTGGCAAGTCCCTTTTTCCGCCCCTTGTGGGGGATTTTCCTCGCTAAATAACTCTGTAAAAGTTTCTTCATTCATTTTGAAGACCGCCCCCGAGGACGGGGGCTGCGAGCCGTGTTAAGATGTTTGTTCTTACCTACTTGGCAACAGTTACCGTTAAAGGGACCCAGGCCCCCCATCACACGAGCCCCCATTCGTGTATTCGTGAACCATTCGTGGTCGGCCTTCCGATTCGTGGTCGGCCCCCATTGGCCCTTTCCGAAAACGTCTATATAATTGATATATTGATACGTATCAATAGACGAATGGAGCCCTCAATGACCACCATCACCGACGCCGAAATCGCCTTGATCCACCGGTACGTCTGCGAGGGGATCGCCGACCCGCAGCGGCTCCGGCTGCTCTATCTGGTCGCCGACCGCCCGCACAACGTCACGGAGCTGACCGAGGTCCTGGACATCGCCCAACCCACCGTCTCGCATCACCTGCGGATCCTGCGCGACCGCGGTCTGGTCACGGCGGAGCGGCAGGGCACGTCGATCTACTACGCGCTGCGCGACCGCCGGGTCATCGAGGCGATGGAGATTATGCGTGGCATGGTCGCTGACCTCCTCCGCGAGCGCGCCGACGCCCTCAACGGCGGCTAGGCATCCTGACGAGGTCCCATAGGAGCGAATGATGAATGGCGAATTGTGAATTACGAACATCGCCTTTCAAGCATTGACTTTCAAGCATTGACTTTCGACCTCTGACTTTTGACTTATGACTCAAACTATCAACTCGCAACTCAAAACTAGCAACTGTTATTGATAAGGAGTGACCGATGACAGACCTAAGTACGGACCAAGTCCAGTGGTTGACCGAGATCTTCGGCGACCGGATGACGACCCGGCGCGTGGAGCGCAAGCTCTACAGCCACGATATCGGCGAGATGCCGAGTCTGATCAAGCCCCTGATTGGGACGCCGCTGGCGGACGCGGTCGTCCAGCCGGCGTCGGAGGCGGAGGTGGCGGCGCTGGCCCGGTGGGCGGCCCGGGAGGGCGTGCCCCTCGTCCCGCGCGGCAAGGCCACGTCGGGGTACGGCGGGGTGCTCCCCGTCGAGGGTGGGGTGGTGGTCGATTTCTTCCGCATGGCCGATCTGATCGCCGTCGACCCGGATGCGGGGACCGCGACGCTCCAGCCGGGCATGGTCTGGGAGTCGGCGGATCGTGCGTTGAAGGCGCACGGGATGACGCTCCGCACCTACCCCAGCAGCTATCCCTCGGCGACCGCCGGCGGGTGGCTGGCCCAGGGTGGGGCGGGGTTCGGCTCCTTCGAGGCCGGGTGGTTCCGGGATAATGTGGTCAGCGCTCGGGTGGTCCTGGGCGACGGCTCCATCGGGGTCTTTGAGGGCGAGGGCCTGGACGTGATCTACGAGGCCGAGGGCACCACCGGGCTGATCACCGAGCTGACGATCCGCGTGCAGCCGGACGAGCCGCTGGAGGTGCTGGCCCTGGGTTGTCCCGAGGCCCACAGTCTCCAATATATGTTACTGGACTTTGGCGAAAACAGGGGAAAAAATGGGAGCAAGAGAGAATCCGAGTAGAATAGAGGTATCCAAACCAAATCTACCGGAGGTCTCTCTTGCTTAAGCAAATTG